>NZ_JAJNIF010000002.1:0-384838 GCF_022386595.1 Mammaliicoccus sp. G-M28 | reverse complement strand
TTGTTGAACGTTTCCCTAAGAAAAATTCTGAAGATGCAAAACTGTTACTTAAATCTATTTTTAAAGCACCTACTTATCAACATGCATTACAACTTAAAGAAGAACTGATAACTAAATATCAAAATAATCCAAAGTATTCAGAAGCACTCAATATATTAGATCAAGGCTTCGAAGATGCTGCTCAGTTCTATAGGTTCCCAGCACAACATCATAAAAGTTTACGTACGACTAATTCTATTGAGAACATCAATATGCAAGTTAGAAAAAGAGAGAAAGTCATTAAGACTTTCCCTAATTTAGACTCTGCTTTTAGATTAATTGGTGCTGTACTTATGGATATCCAAGAAAATTTTGATAGTTCAAAACGACCTTTTATTACTTAGAATTACTACTAATTTTTTTTTAAAATTAGTAGAGATTAACAAAATATATCAGCTAAAAACCAAGCAGATATATTTTGTTAATACCCTAGAAAAACCAAAGGTTGATTACATCTAAAGATATTACACAAAATTATGGACTTGACTTAAAACGCACGAAGACTCCAGAGATATCGTGCGATTCAGGTCAAATCAGGCTAAAATGCACGAAGACTCCAGAGATATCGTGCGATTCAGGCAAAATCAGTCTAAAACGCACGAAGACTCCAGAGATATCGTGCGATTCAGGCAAAATTCGGTCAAAACGCACGAAGACTCAGAAGATATCGTGCGATTCAACACATATCATATTAAATATAAAATAATGAGGCTAGGACACATTAAATGTCCTAGCCTCCTATTTATTATTTTGTTAGCATATTTTTTAAATACTCAGTTTGTTTCTCTATTGAAATTGGGTCTGAATACATAAATTCATTTTTTGGATAATAATAAACGTGATCTTCTTTAACTGCTTTTGTGTTTTTCCAAATGCTACCGTCGATTAATGAAGAGGTTGGTTTTTTACCGTCTTCAGTTGGTATGAGTAAATAATCACCTGTATATTTGCTGAAGTTTTCAAATGAAGTTGTTAACCAGCCTTCTTTTGGTATATCTTTTTCTGCGGCTGCTGGGTGTTTAAATCCAAAGCCTTGATAGATGACTTCTGAACCTCTGCCAAAGTTTTTACCTATTAAAGTTAATTCTTTTGGACCAACTTCCATAATCGAAACTGTGCTATCTTTACCGATTTCTTCTTTTACTGTTTTACCTTCTTTAGACATTAAGTCTTCTAATTCTTTTACTTGTTCTTTTGCTTTATCTTCTTTACCTAGTAATTTCCCGATTTCAACGTGCACTTCTTTAAATGTACGTTTACTATGATCAAATGGAACTGTAGGTGCTATTTTTTCGAATTTTTTAATTTGAGGATTTGCGTTATACGTGATGATTAAATCAGGTTTTAATTTTGTTACAGCTTCGATGTCTTCTGATCCAACGCGTTTAGCATCTTTATCGTCTACATATTTAGATTTAGGGAAATCAGCGTCTGTCCCAACTGGATCTACACCAAGCTTTTGGAAGCTACCTTGATCCGTTGTTAATACAACAACTCGTTTTGGCTTATCTGGAATTTCAACAGTTTTACCTTCGTCTGTTTTGTATTTATGTGTATTACTTTTTGATGAATCGTCATCTTTATTTCCACAAGCTGCTAAAATAAGTAACAATGTAGTGATTAATACGAATAATTTTTTTGACATATTTTTCTCTCCTAATTGGTAATTACTTGCAATTATAACATGTAATTTCTATGAATTGATTTTATGTTTTAAAATTTCTAATTTGTTTATTAAAAACATATGATTCATAATATGAGTAATTAAGGAAGTGATGCTTTATGGAAGAAATTAGAATTGAGTGTCCAGATATTTTCGACTATGAACAATGTTTAGCTTATTTAAAAAGGGACGAAAATGAAGTGCTCTTTGATATAGTGGATGACAAAATTTATCGTGCAATAAAGATTGATGATATTAAATTGTTGTTGTCTATTTCTTATGAACGCCACTATTTAATAGTAGAAATTTTAAATGATATATCTATCTCACCTGAAAATACAGAAAGGTTAGTAAATTTTATTGAAGAATGGTTTGATTTTTCTGCAGATTTATCTTTATTTTATCAATATGGTAGAAAAAATGAGATATTGGAACCTTTAATAAATGAATTATATGGATTGAGATTAATCAGAATACCTGACTTTTTTGAAGCTATTTCCTGGGGGATAATTGGACAGCAGATTAATTTAACTTTTGCTTATCAACTGAAGAAGAGATTAGTAGAAAGTTATGGTGAAAAAATGACGTTTGAAAATAAATCATATTATATTCACCCAACAGTTGATGTGATATCCAAAATTACTGTAAAAGAATTGATGGATTTAAAATTTTCTAGAAGAAAAGCTGAATATTTAATCGATGTAGCAAAGATAATCCATTCACAAATGTTAACTAAAGATATGCTATTGAAAATGGAAGATGAGGTAGAAATTGAAAAAACACTTGTTAATATTAGAGGCATTGGGCCGTGGACTGCACATTATGTCATGATGAGGTCAATAGGAGTTAAGAATGCTTTTCCTATTGGAGATGTTGGTTTACAAAATGCTTTGAAAGCTATATTAAATTTAGAGCAAAAGCCTTCAAAAGAACAAATGATTGCTCTGAATAAAGGATGGGAAATGTGGAGTTCTTACGCAACATTTTATATTTGGCGAGCACCATATATTAAAAAATAACAGTTTGGATAGGGAAATCGTTTAATAACGTAGATCCCAGTCCAAACTGTTTTTTTATAAAGTTTCCTCTTTACCATTAAATATAAGTTTCGGTTCAATTGTAGCTTTTAGTGAATGTGCAACTGTACAATACTTTTCTACACTTAATGTAATTGAGCGTTTTAATTTTTTTAAATCAACTTCGCCTTCAACATCAAAAATTAAATTTACATGTTTAACTGCACGAGATGTTATATCTTCTCTCTCATCATCTACTGTAATTTCCAATTTCGTAACATTGGCTAATCGTTCTTTCATAAGATTTGTAACATCTATACCCGTACATCCAGCTAAACCACTTAACATTAATTCAACTGGTGAAGGGCCATTGTCATCTCCACCAGATTCAGTAGGGGCATCAGAAACTATATTATGACCGAATTTTGATTGTGCTTTAAAAGTTTTCTTACCTTGCCATGTAGATTTAATCATAAAGATAACCTCCATATCATTCATATTTGCTTTAATTGTACCAACTTAAAGTAAGGCACACTAGTAAATTGTCTATAAATGAACATTAATTAAATCGCTTGTATTATATCTATCTTCAAAGTTTTTAACTTTTTATAAAGTTTTTTTGTTTTATGTCTTATTGTTCATATTCAGTTCACATTGGGTCGTTATTATAAGTTTATACATTAAGAGAGAGGAACGGATAAACATGAAATTAGCACTTAAAGAACTTACTTATTACAAATTTAAATACTTACTTGTAACTTTAATTCTATTCTTATTAGCATTTTTAGTATTATTTATTTCAGCATTAGCACAAGGGTTAGCGAAAGAGAACGTTTCAGGAATTGAACAATGGAATAAAAGTGAATATGTCATAGCGAGTGACGCAGACAATAATTTAAGCCAATCAAATATCACTGATAAATCAGATGAGGCAATTAACAATGTAGCAAAAGGTGACACAATCAAGACAGCAATGCAGAAAGTTGAAACAGATAGTGGTAAAACAGATTTAATGTTTACACAACTTACAGATAACATTAAACCTGATCCTTCAGAAGGTCACATACCGAAAAGTGACAATGAAGTATTACTAAACGAGAAATTGAAAGCTGAAGGATTTGAAGTAGGGGACAAAATTAAAATAGCAGATAAAGATCAATCATTTAAAATCTCTGGATTTGCTAACAATATCATGTTCTCACATACTTCAATGGCATACGTTAATGAAGATGGAATGAACGATTTAAAAGGTAATCACATTTCAGTTGTTGCTTACGATAGTTTAAGTGACAGCCAAAAAGATGAAATCAACAAATTAGATGACGTAAAAGTTATTTCACAAGATGATATGTTAAATTCAATTCCAAGTTATAATGCAGAACAACAACCATTAAACTTGATGATCGTATTCTTATTCGTAATTTCAGCAATCGTTATTACAGCATTCTTCTACGTAATGACAATTCAAAAAACTAGTCAATTCGGAATTTTAAAAGCAATCGGTACGAAAAATAAAAATTTAATATCTTCATTAATGCTTCAAATATTAATTATTACATTAATCGGAGTTGCATTAGCAATCGCAGTAATTTTAATTTTAGGTGGCGTGATGCCAGTAACAATGCCATTCTTCCTAAATACGAACTTGATGTTATTGATGGTTGCAGTATTCATTGTCGTTTCATTAATCGGAGCAGTATTATCACTTGTTAAAGTTATGAAAATTGAACCACTAGAAGCTATAGGAGGAGAATAATTATGGGATTAGTCGTTGAACATGTTACAAAATCATTCGGTGAAAAAGAAGCAAAAACTCAAGTATTAAATGATATTACATTTACAGCAGATAAAGGTGAATTAATCGTATTAAACGGTGCATCTGGATCAGGAAAATCAACATTATTATCAATCATCGGTGGACTTTTAGGTAAGAGTTCAGGAGAAATCACTTTAGATGATTTAGATTATGTGAATTTATCAGATAAAAAACTTACAGATATGAGATTAAACCAAATAGGATTTATCTTCCAATCATCACATTTAATACCTTATTTAAATGTAACAGACCAATTAACTTATGTAGGTCAAATGGCTGGAATGGGTAAAAAAGCTGCAAAAGAAAGAGCAGAAAAATTATTAACAGAAATAGGTTTATCACATAGATTGAAATCATATCCAAACGCATTATCAGGCGGGGAAAAGCAACGTGTAGCTATAATGAGAGCGTGGATGAACCAACCAAAAATGATTTTAGCAGATGAACCAACTGCAAGTTTAGATTCAAAACGAGCAAATGAAGTAGTTAAAATGATCAAAAATAATGTAAAAGAAAATAATTCAATCGGTATTATGATTACACATGATGAAAGAGTATTTGAATTTGCAGATAAAGTGATCAAATTAAGTGATGGCAGAATAGAAGATAAAACATCATAAAATAAAAAACACTAGTATTATAATGAAAAGAGGCGGAGACAAATAATTTGTCTCCGCCTCTTATTTTTAGTACTAAAATAGAATATGTTGAATGTGAAATCGCGCTAACGAGCAAGAAAATGTAAACAAGCACGTTAGAAAATCTAACGTGCAAGACTAGAAAAACAAGCTCGTTAGCGACTAAAAAGGCATTAGAAAAGTATAAAATAACACTAAATAAAGATGATTTAGTGTTCTAACGAGCAAGAAAATGTGAACAAGCACATTAAAAAATCTAACGTGCAAGACTAGAGAAACAAGCTCGTTAGCTTACTGTTAACCAATCAACTTAGCCAATTTATACGATATTATTTTTTCATAAACCCTTTAATATTCAATTTCTCTAATATATCTGGTCTTGTTTTTTGACTCATCATTTTTCTAATTTGTTCGGACCATGATTCAGATCGTTTGCCGTTAGAGCGTTGTTCATAATACTCTTTAATATCATTGTCATATTGTTTGATTTGTTCAAGTTGTTGTTCTTTGTCTGAGTTATATTGATTCTCATGAAAAACATGTTCGAAAGGTAATCGTTGTTTTGGTGAACCTTGTTCATCGTCACTTGGCACGCCTACAGCCATACCGAATAATGGGAAGACATGCTCAGGTAAGTCTAATATTTCACTTACACGACCAACATCATTTCGTAAAGAACCTAAAAATACAATTCCAAGACCCATATCTTCAGCAGTTAGTGCTACATTTTGTGCTGCTAATGCAACATCAATTGTGCCTACTAAAAGACCTTCCGCTGATTCAAAGCTTGTTTCCATATTTCCATTTGTTTCTTTATTAATTAAACTATGTCTATAATAATCAATTACATAAACGAATAAGTAGCCATTGTCTACAACATGTTGTTGTCCAGAAATTTCTTTTAAAGCTTTCTTAATTTCAGGGTCAGTAATACCGATAATAGAATACGCTTGTACATAGCTAGATGTAGAAGCCATTTGTCCAGCTTCGACTAATTTTTGGACAGTTTCTTTAGATAGAGGTTCATCTTTAAACTGGCGAATAGATCTATGTTGTTGAGTTAAATCATATACAGATTGTTTCATTACTTAGTTCTCCTTTTTGATACATATGATATATAAATGTTATCAAATTTATAAGAATTATTCATTTTAGCTGACTTATGATTAAAAAATAAAGGATTGGAAGCTGCAAGAGCAATAGGCTCAACGGCGAAGAAATTGCTAAACAAATAGGAGTTAGTAGATCTACAGTGTATCGGGTTATTAATCATTAAATCCTATTCTATTATGTACTTTTCATTCCAAATCACGATGATGTTATAATGTATGTAACGAAAATAAGTATACACTTATACACCAATCCACTCACTATTAACTTTTCTTTTTTAGGTGTATATATTAAGTAAAGTCAGCCGTTTCATTAATAATACTGAAATTTTAAACCTAGCTTTTACTTTTAAATTTTTATGTACTATTATATTAGCACTTTTTATACATAATGAAGTTATATGGTTTTTATGGATAATCCCTTTATCTATTTCTTCGTTATTTGATAATTTTATGGCACCACTTGTTTACGCGAAAGGGGAACTAACTATGGATTTTAGAGATTTAGAAATAATAAAAACGCTGAATGATGAAAGAAATATTACAAGGGCTGCGACAAAGTTATATGTATCTCAACCTTCGTTAAGTTACAAAATTAATACTATTGAACGAGAGCTTGGAGTGTCTTTAATAATACGTACTAAAAAAGGCATTAGATTTACTCCTCAAGGTCTTCATCTCGTTGAGTATGCTAAGAAAACTTTGAATGGATTCAATGAGATGAAGGATAATCTTCATAGCATAGATAACGAAAATGAGGGCGTAATCAGACTTGGTGTTTCTCATAATTTAGCGAGATATGATTTGCCTGAAATACTTAGTAGTTTTACGAATGATTTTAATAAAATTCAATTCAAAATTATTACTTCTTGGAGCCAATCTATTTATAAATTAATAGCATCTGATGAAGTTTCGCTTGCAATAGTAAGAGGAGATGTATCTTGGAAAGGCTATAAAATTCTATTAGATCAAGAACCTATATGTATAATCAGCAAAGATGAGATTGATATAGAAAACTTACCTTCAAAGTCAAGGATAGCTTTTAAGACTGATATAGGATTACAAAATACTATTGATAACTGGTGGAAAGAATCTTACAATGAGCCTCCGAATGAAGCGATGTTAATTGATAACATAGAGTCTTGTTTGAAGCTAGTAGAAAAAGGCATGGGTTATGCAATTGCTCCCAATATCGGTATCAGAGACCATGAAAATTTAAATATAATACCTATAAAAAACAAAAAGAATGAAATAATTTATAGGGATACTTGGTTATTATATAGGGAAGAAGTGGATTATCCATTAATGCAAAAGTTTATTAGACACATTAAATCATATTATAAGTATATTGATTAGTATAAGCAAAGTGTCATAAAAATATTTTATGATAGTGAATAGAATATATGTATTTCCTTTCTACTATTTTATTATGTAATCTAAATTTAAATACTTTTAGATTACTTTTTTTATGGAGGGATATTTTTGAAAAAATATGACGTAATTGTAGTTGGAACAGGAAATGCTGCACTAAGTTCAGCGATATCAGCAAAAGAGAATGGTAGTGAAGTGCTTGTATTAGAAAAAGCTCCCAAAGAAAAAAGAGGAGGAAATTCAATATTTACTGATGGAGCAATAAGGTTTGCTTACAATGATTTACAAGGAATCAATGAAGTTGTCACAGCACTATCAGAAAGTGATTTATCAAAAATACAAATGCCTGATTATAATACTGAAGACTTTTATGAAGATATTTTAAAAGTAACTAATGGTGAGAGTAATCCAGAATTAGCAAAATTTTTATCAAATGAATCATTTGAAACTATTTTATGGATGAAAAAACAAGGAGTAGAGTTTCAATTAAATGAAAATCAGTACTTTGAAATTAATGGAAATAGAAATTTTTGGGGTGGCTTGCCTATAAAGACAGTGGATAAAGGGATAGGATTAATGAACACTTTATTTGAAAGATCCCAAGAACTAGGTATCGATATTATATATAGTGCTGAAGTTAATAAAATAAAAATGGATCATAATAAAGTATCAGCAGTAACTTACCTGGATAATAATAAGCAAGGGGTAACTGTAAATACTGAGGCAATTATATTAGCATGTGGTAGTTTTGAAGCGAGTATAGAAAAAAGAGTTGAAAACTTAGGTGAAGAATGGGAAAAAGCAATTGTTAGAGGTACTGAATATAACACAGGTGACGGAATAGAAATAGCTACAGCAATTGGAGCTAAAAAAGCAGGTCACTATGATGGTTGTCATGCTCATACTACAGATTATAACGCTCCTAAGGTGGGTGATTTTTCAAAACCTGGTGATATTTATAAAAAATCATCTTATCCACTGGGCTTAATCATTAATAAAAATGGAGAAAGATTTGTAGATGAAGGTGCTGATTTTAGAAATTATACTTATGCAAAATATGGAAAAGAGACTTTGAGACAACCTGATCAAAAAGCTTTTCAAATTTTTGATTCTCAAGTCAGCCCTATGTTGAGAAAAGAATATAATTTAAAAGAAGCGACTAAGATTGTAGCGGACACTTTAGAAGAACTAGCTATAAAAATGGAGATAAATCCTGATAATTTTATTAAAATGATTGAGAAATATAATTCTAGTGTTCAAGATGGAGACTACAATCCAAGTGTGAAAGATGGTAAATCTACAAAAGGTATTAGCCCAGAAAAGACGAATTGGGCATTAAAATTTGACCAAGCACCTTATTATGCTTTCCCTATTACATGCGGCATTACTTTTGCTTTTGGAGGTATTTCTACAAATACTAAAGCTGAAGTTTTAGATGAACAAAACAATCCTATAGATGGATTATTTGTAGCAGGAGAAATGGTAGGGGGATTGTTTTATCATAATTATCCAGGAGGATCTGGTTTAATGTCAGGTTCAGTTTTTGGTAAAAGAGCTGGGAAATCAGCTGCTGAGTATGTACAAATGAACAAATTAGAAAATTGAGCATAGTTTTTTATATATTGTAAAAAAACAAGTTTTATTTTGCTTTGTAATAGCCCAATTGAATAGATGTTACAAATAAATATCCAATAGCGACAAGCGTGCATAATGAATTCTATAGAAGCATTTGCCCTTGATCGCTCTGGATGTTTTAATAAATAATCTAATTATATTAGCATACATAGCTAACATTTTACTATTATAAAAAATCACTGTATTTAATGACTGATTATGTTCTGGTTAACATTTTTAATAAAGTATCATACAAATATTTGTAAACGCTTTCAAAATAAGGGGTGGTTCGATGAAAAGATGGGGTATTTTAATCATCGTTTTTTCAATTATATTAGCAAGTTGTGGCAAAGGTAATAATTCAAAGGCGTCAAATAATCAATTTCCCAATGAAACGGTAGAAATTGTTGCACCGGCTTCACCTGGAGGCGGCTGGGATACAACAGCTCGTGCTATCCAAAAAATTATGATGGATGAAAACTTAACCAAGCAAAACGTCAATGTTATTAATAAACCTGGAGGTGGCGGAGAAATAGGTTGGCAATATTTAAAAACACGTTCACCGAACACTATATCTATTAATTCCAGTTTATTATTATCTAATAACGAATTAGGATTAAGTGATTTAAGTACAGATGATCTCACTCCTATTGCTATTTTAGCAACTGAATGGATTAGTTTAACAGCATCCAATAAATCTAACTTAAGTTCTGGTAAAGAAGTGATGGAAAAACTAAAAGATGATCCAGAATCTTTAACTATAGGTGTTGCACCAGGTTTAGGCAACAATGATCACTTAGCTTTTGTACAGGCAGCTAAGGCGTATGGCGTTGATGTAGATAAAATAGATTTCCTTGTATATAAAAGTGGTGGAGACTTACAAACCGCTTTATTAGGAGGACATGTAGATGTTGCCTCTACTTCTGTCTCTGAAGTAAAAGAACAACACCAGATTGGAAAGTTAAAAATATTGGCAGTGACTTCTGATGAACCTGTTGAAGGTATTGAAGAGGTACCTACATGGAAAGAACAGGGTGTTGATGTTGTCTTTCCACATTGGCGTGGTGTGATGGGGCCGAAAGATATGACACCAGAACAAATTGCCTATTGGGATAAAACTATGAAAAAAGTAGTGAAATCGAAAAGTTGGCAAAAAATAAGAAAGAATAATGATTGGCAAAACTTTTACAAAGACAGTAAAGAAAGTAAGGAATTTTTAGAAGATCAACGTAAGAAATATAAAGGATTAGTCAAAGATTCAGGAATGAAATAAAGGGGGAGTATAAATGTCACGACTTGTCTTTCCAATATTATTAATATTATTTGGCGTTATTTATTTAGTGTTGACTTTAAATATACCTAAATCAAATATTGGTAATCCAAATAGCCCAATGTATTTTCCAATGTTAGTTGGATTATTACTTCTTATAATGAGTATTGCTTATTTCTTTCAAGAATTTAAAAAACGTAACGAATCATTTATAGCATTTTCGCAATTACTAGAGAGAAAAACATTCATACGTATCATCTTAACAATTGTATTAACAGTAATATACGCTTTAATATTCGAACGTCTCGGTTTTTTAATTTCAACAATTGTGTTCTTAGGTGCCATTATGTTCTTAATTAATGGATATAAAAGATGGTTACAAAATATTTTAGTTACGGTGATTTTTTCTGGCATTGCATGGTACACATTTTCACAATTATTGGATGTCAGCTTACCTTAAGGAGGTAATTTAAATGGGAATTGATGCAGGAAGTTTTTTAGAAGGACTATCAACTGCGTTTCATCCAATGAATATATTATGGGTGCTTATTGGTGGTTTTCTAGGTACAGTGGTAGGTATGCTACCAGGATTAGGACCTGCGACTGCGGTTGCAGTACTCATACCTATGACATTTGGTATGGAACCAGTGAGCGCATTGATTTTAATGGTTTCAATTTATTATGGTGCCATGTACGGTGGATCGAGAAGCTCTATTTTATTAAATACGCCAGGTGATGGTTCAGCGATTGCAGCTACATTTGACGGTTACCCAATGACCAAAAATGGAGAGGCTGGTAAAGCACTAACGATCTCAGCCATAGCTTCATTAATTGGGGGTATTATTGCAGTATTTGGTTTTATTATATTGGCTAAGCCGTTGTCTGACTTTGCTTTAAAATTTGGTCCACAAGAATATTTTTTACTATTCTTATTTACACTTTCAGCAATTGTAACTTTATCGGCTGGGAAGATGGTCAAAGGCTTTATTGCTACAAGTATCGGTTTAATTATTAGTACAATAGGTGTTGATTTACAATCAAGTATTTATCGTTTCACTTTTGACAATCCTCACTTAAGTGAAGGTATCGACTTCTTAGTTGTTATCATTGGTGTATATGCAGTAGCAGAGGTATTATATAATTATTTGCATTTAGATGCATTGAAACCACCTAATGCTGATGTAGGATCAATGAAATTATCAAAAGAAGATTGGAAACGAACAAGAGGTACTATGTTTCGACAAAGTCCAGTTGGATTTCTAATCGGTGTTTTACCAGGAGCTGGTGGTGCTATTGCGGCAATGTTAAGCTATTCATCAGAAAAACAAATATCGAAAAATGGTAAGAATTTTGGGAACGGCCAAATAGAAGGCGTAGCTGCACCAGAAGCTTCTAATAATGCGGCTGCAGTAGGCGCTTTAATCCCCTTATTAACGATGGGCGTACCAGGATCAGGGACAACAGCTGTAATTTTAGGTGCGGTGGTTATGTTAGGCTTACAACCGGGACCTTTATTATTTGAAAACGAACCTGAAATGATATGGACACTCATTAACAGCATGTTTATCGGTAATTTATTTTTAGTTATTATAAACATTGCTTTAATAGGCTTATTACTAAAGATATTACGTACACCACCTAAAGTTTTATATCCAATTATTTTGGTGCTAGCGTTTATCGGTACATATACATTAGGATATAGTATAACTGATTTCTATATTTTAATTATTTTCGGCATTATTGGATTAGTTATGAAATTATTAGATTTTCCACTTGCACCTTTGATTTTGGCAGCAATTATAGGTTCAGATATGGAACAGAATTTTCGTAAAAGCTTAATAGTAAGTAATAATAATGTAGCAGATATATTTTTGGGATCCCCAATTAGTATCGTGTTATCATTGATGACTATTTTTGCATTGTTTTATCCACTGATTATACAATTATCTAAAAGAAAGAAAATGAAAAAAATAGGATAATTAGCATAGTATTCACTTATACACCAATCCCCTCATTACTCGCAGTAGTGAGGGGTTTTTTTTGACTAAGTTGCTTTTTATAATGAAATACGATTTGTAAGAGAACTATGAATATATAATATTTTCATTTATTCTTTAGTCTTTTCCTGGACCATGATTGAATTTTGTTCCTTTACCTATAGCATAAAATTGTCCTCCAGCTACGTAGTGTACGGTACGTAATTCATCAGGAGCATCATCAAAGATCCAATGACCATTGTTAAAGACACGATCGTCACTCCAAGCACCAACAATTTCGCCCATAAACAAGTCGTGTTCTTGTTCATTCTGCTCATTTGGCATTACTTTACATACAATCCAGCCAGCACTACCTTCAACTAATGGGATGTCAACGTCATCTTGATAAAATATAGAAAGGTTATCAAGTTTATTATCCATTTCTTTAGAGCTGTGTTCACCAACATATAAGACTGTTTCCATTTGTTTAACGGTTGGTATATGCACTACAAAATAACCACTCTGCTCAATAAGTTCACGTGTAAAAGCTTGTTTGCCAATATACGCCATAACTTTATAGTTTCCAACAAGGCCAACCCAAGCTGCCGCCATTACATTTTCAACGTTATCGTGCTTGGCAGAAATCATTGTTGTTGGTCCTACTTGTAATAAACGGTAAGCTTTAGATCTTTCAATAGGTTTAATTGCCATTATATATTCTCCTCTTTTATTTCAATTTATTTCTAATTGCTAGTATAATATGATGATATAAAAAAACTAGTATGCACTTTTTAGTAAGATACTATCAAAAAGGAGAGTATTGTATGAATTACTCTAAAACTACAAATGGACAAGTACTCAACAATAAAGGCTTTGATTATACGTTATCGCTTATAGGAGGGAAGTGGAAAATGCACATACTATTCTGTTTATTAACAGAAGAAATTATGCGTTATGGAGAACTGAAAAAATTACTTCAAGGCATTACTCACAAAATGTTGAGTAATCAATTAAAAGAGCTAGAGTTCGATGCACTTATTATCCGCCACGAGTACCCACAAGTCCCACCCAAAGTAGAATATTATTTATCAGAACGAGGTAAGTCATTAATGCCTGCGTTACAGGAACTTTGTAAATGGGGTTCAGAACATATAGAAGATGAATAATTAAGAGACTCCTTATTGAAAAAGGAGTCTGATATATATTGTGTGTCTTTTGTTATACTTATAAACACTATTAAGTATGCTAATAAGGAGGTATATTAAAAATGGATAATATTTATGATAACTCAGCATTTTTTGAAGGGTATAAGAATAAAAGGAATAGCCATTTAAGTTATAATGAGGTAGTGGAAATGCCTGAAATGAAACGCTTAATGCCTGACTTATTTGGAAAGCAAATACTTGATATTGGATGTGGGATGGGAAATCTTATAAACTACATGTTAACGTATAATCCAAACCATATAATAGGTGTCGAACAATCAAAAAACATGATAGATGAAAGCAGTAAGAAATTTAAAGATAAACCTGTGACATTATATCATGAGGATTTTATGAAACTTAATATAGATGAAACCTTTGATGTCATAGTGTCTTCACTAGTATTTCATTATATAGAAGACTTTAAAAAATGTTGTCAGAAATTAAATCAATTATTAAAAAGCGAAGGAACTCTTTTATTTACTATGGAACATCCAATACAAACCGCTACAATGGATCCAGAAGTTAGCAAAGAAGATGAAAACGGCATTTATTTGCGAATGGAACACTATTTTGATGAAACTATACGTTCTGCTAACTGGATAGGACAAGACGTCTTCAAATACCATCATACGATTGAGACTATTTTCAATAGTTTAATAAATAGTGGCTTTGAAATCGAATGTATTAAGGACCTTGGACAATCAGAAGAAGTATTTAAATACTATGATGAAGAACGTATCAACAAGTTAAAACAGTTTCCTCCGTTTATATTAATTAAAGCGAAAAAGAAATAAAGTAGCACTTATTTTCATTTTTTATGGATATTAAAGATATGAATGTATCGGTCAAAGATACAATGGGCGAGAAGTTCTTTACTATGATGAGTGCAATTGCAGAACTGGAAGCTGCAAGAGGAATCAAAAGAGACAGGAGTTAGTAAGTTTACAGTGTATAGGGTTATTAATCATTAAATCTTATTCTATTATGTACTTTGCATTCGAAACCACTATGATGTTATAATGTATTTAACAAGAATATCTGCATTTGATGCACCAAACCCCTCACTACTGAGAATAGTGAGGGGTTTTTTGGTGTGACTTGGTCGCCTATTTTACTTATCGCCACGTTTGCGAAGCCAATACGCAAAGAATGCGACAATGCAACCACTTGCTGTCGTGGTCATGATGTGAACAAGAATATCTATCATTTTCTGCACCTCCTCTCTACGTCAAATAGACGCCTGAGAGATAGGCGATATCATTATTATATCATCTGTAAATACACAAGCATATGCACTTTTGATAAGGCTTATGTATGTTAATTATTTTGTTTTTTATAAGGAATTTATAGATCGATTTTTAGTATCTAAAGTGGTATTAGAGTCCTTTTTACTCTTAGGTTAGAATTTCAAAAATCTGTATGAGATAATAACTAAATATAAATAGAAGCAATCAATATTATTCTTCACTCTAAAATAAATAACCCGTTAAGTATATTTAATAAAAGTGACAGAAGTCAGTAGGTCTAAGTACAAAGGATTATTAATAATTATATCCTATTCTATTATGTACTTTGCATTCCAAACCACTATGATGTTATAATACACATAACAAGGAACTAGCATAGATACACCAATCCCCTCACTACTCCCAATAGTGAGGGGATTTTTGTTGGTGTGACTAGTCGCCTATTTTACTTATCATCGCGTTTGCGTAGCCAATGCGTGAATAACGCGATAATACAACCACTGATGACTGCAATCGTGATCTGAACAAGGATTTCTAGCATAGATTAACACCTCCTCTCTACGTCAAATAGACGCCTGAGAGATAGGCGACATCAGTATTATATCATCTGTAAATACACAAGCATATGTACTTCTCACATTCTTGTATATCTTACCAACAGCATAAATAAGAAAATAAAAAAGTAGTGAAGATTATCTGCTGTCGTAGATTTCTTCACTACTTTTTTTAGTATATTTTCAGACGTATTCGCCAACAAATATTATTTAATTTTATTTAAAGCTTGTTCTAAGTCTTTGATAATATCATCACTTGATTCTGTTCCTACTGAAAGACGGACTAAATCTTTTGTTACGCCTGATGCAACTTGTTCTTCTTCGGACAGTTGTTGGTGGGTTGTGCTTGCTGGATGTATTACAAGTGATTTAGAGTCTCCTACATTTGCTAATAATGAGAATAGTGATAGGGCTTCTACAAAGTCTGGAATTGCTTCGGAATCGCCTTTAACTCCAAATGTTAGTATTGCTCCTTGTCCTTTTGGTAAATACTTCTTAGCGAGTTTATGATATTGATTTGATTCAAGTCCTGGATAGTTCACCCAGCTTACTTTATCATGTGATTCTAAAAATTCTGCTACTTTTTGAGCATTTTCAGAGTGACGTTCTATTCTTAAATGTAATGTTTCAAGACCTATTAAGAATTGTTGGGCATTAAATGGTGATAGTGCTGGTCCGAGGTCTCTTAGTAGTTGAACACGTGCTTTCGTAATATAAGCAGCTGGACCTACGTCATTAACGTAAGAAACGCCATGATAACTTGGGTCAGGGTCTACTAATCCTGGGAATTTACCGTTATCCCAATTGAATTTACCACTATCTACAATTACGCCACCGATAGACGTTCCGTGACCACCAATGAATTTAGTTGCTGAATGTACAACAATATCTGCACCATATTTAATTGGTTGTAGTAGGTGAGGTGAAGCAAATGTATTATCTACTATTAAAGGAATGCCATTTTTATGTGCTACTTCAGCGACACCTTCAATATCCAGTACATCAATACGTGGATTACCGATAGTTTCAGCGAAGATCAGTTTAGTATTGTCATTAATTGCAGCTTCGAAATTTGCTGGATCATCTGGATCTACAAAATGTACTTTAATGCCAAATTTCTTTAATGTAACTGCAAATAAATTATATGTACCACCATATAAATTAGTAGATGCAACAACTTCAGAGCCACTTTCGGCAATGTTTAAAATACTTAATGTAATGGCAGCTTGTCCACTACCTACACTTAATGCAGCTAAACCTTCTTCTAATAATGCGATACGTTTTTCAAAGACATCATTAGTCGGATTCATAATTCGAGAATATATATTACCTTCTTCAGCTAAGGCGAATAAGTTTTTAGCATGTTCAGTTGATTTAAATGTAAATGACGTAGTTTGATGAATAGGAACGGCTGTTGAACCAGTAACTGGATCAGGTACTTGACCACCGTGAATTGCAAGCGTTTCTTTATTCCAATTTTCTTGTGTCATTAATAAATACCTCCTTAAGTTATATATGTCATTATAGTCAGACAATTTTAAAAATTCAATCTAATCCGAGTAAAAAGATAAGAAAATTTTATAAAAGGCGTGAATTAGGGATTTTAAATTAAAACCGACTTTACTTATAGGAATAGTTGTGATAAATTCAACTTAATATTTTGTTCGGGAGTGAATGACTTGATAACAGTTGAAGGGTTACACCATAAGTTTGGGGATAATGAAATTTTGAAAGATATTAATTTTGAACAAGAAAAAGGGACAGTTACAGCAATTATAGGACCAAGTGGTTCAGGAAAAACCACTTTATTAAGAAGTTTAAATATGCTCGAAACACCATATAAAGGTGTAATTGAATTGGGAGATACGTTATTTAATATTGAAAATTTTAATAAAAATGATGTAGCAAAATTAAGAAAACAGTCGGCTATGGTATTTCAGCAATATAATTTATTTAAAAATCGTACAATTTTAGAAAATATTACTGAAGGTTTGATCTATGGACAAGGCATGAGTAAGAAAGAAGCAAATGCTAAAGGTATGGAATATTTAGACAAAGTTTCACTAAAAGATAAGGCAAATGCATACCCAGTACAATTATCAGGTGGGCAGCAACAACGTGTAGGTATCGTAAGAGCATTAAGTATTGAACCAGAAGTGCTTTTATTAGATGAACCAACTTCAGCATTGGACCCTGAATCTGTACAAGGCGTGCTAAATATTATTCAAGAAATTGCTAGTGAAGGTAGAACGATGGTTATCGTGACACACGAAATACAGTTTGCTAAAGAAGTTTCAGACCAAGTCATATTCATGGATAATGGAGAAATTATTGAAAGCGGTAGTCCTGAGGATGTAATTGATAATCCATCATCGGAACGTACAAGAAAATTTTTAAGTCGTTTAACTTCAACAGTTGGGGCATAGGAGGTATGAAATGAAGTATATCAAATTTCTAATTGTAAGTGCATTAATCATTTCATTATCTGGTTGTGGTCAAATTTCTAAAGAAAATAATGATAAAAAAGTTATAAAAGTAGCATTATCAGCTGAAGTAAATCCGCCGTTTTTATATACAGACAGTGATAACAATCCAGTTGGCTATGATATGGATTATATGAAAGCTCTTGAAAAGAAGTTGCCACAGTATGATTTTCAATATGAATTTGGTGAAGAGGAATCAAACGTCGTCGGAATTGGTGTAGGTAAATTTGATATGGGGATCAATTGGTTCTTCAAAACGCCAGAACGTGAAGAAAAATTTTTATATCAAAAAGAACCTTACGTATATTCTTTAACGACTCTAATTGTACATAATGATACAAATGATATTGAGACATTGGATGATTTACATAATAAGAGACTTACACCTATGGCTCCAAGTGGTGGGCTTTATTCTATTCTTTCTGGGTATAACAAGTCTCATAAACAACAGATAGATATTGATGAAATTCAAAAAGTATCTAATGGTGAAAATTTTAAAATGATTGAATCAAAACGTCGAGATGCAATGTTCTTAAATTTAACAACATATCAAGCGATTCAAAAAGAATTAAATGCTGATGTTAAAGTAGGTGGCGTTGTTTCAAAAGAATCTATTCATATCTTATATAACAATAAAAATACGCAATTACAAAAAGATATTGATAAAGCGACTAAAGAATTAAAAGAAGATGGTACGCTTGTGAAATTATCTAAAAAATGGTTTGGATTTAATGTATTTGAAGACAGAGATTCATTAAATGACATTAAAGATAGATTATAAGGAGGAGAAAAATGGGAACGACAACTTGGCCAGATTTGTTTATGCAAATTTTAGATAAATTACCAATTACGCTATTCATCATTATTATTTCTCTTCTATTTGCTTTAATTTTAGGGCTGGTTTTAGCAGTTATAAGAATAAAAGAAATACCGATATTAACTCAAGTTGTGAAACTGTATGTTTCTTTCGTGAGAAGTACACCGCTTATTTTGCAATTATTTTTAGTTTATTTTGCATTGCCGATTGTCTTGCAATGGATTTACATTGAAATTAATCATTTTAGTCGTCTATTTTTTGTCATATTAACCTTCACTCTGCATACAGGTTCATACTTATCTGAAGTGATGAGAGCTGGGTATAATTCAGTTGATAAAGGACAGATTGAAGCAGGAAAAACAGTTGGTTTACGTGATAGAACAATATTGACGAGAATTATTATTCCTCAAGGATTTAGAAATAGTTTACCAAACATCGGTAATCAAGTAATAGAACTGATTAAGGATACTTCACTTGCATTTACTATCGGACTTATTGACATGATGGGGCAAGTTAACTTAATTATAGGGAATAATTACGGTTTAGGAATGTTTCCTGTATATGTGGCGATATGTATTATTTACTGGGTTATTTGTATATTAGTAGAATTTATCGTCATGCTTTTAGAGAAAAAATATAATATACCATATCAAACTGAACAAATGAGGTGAATAAATTGTCTATAGATTTTCCTTTTATGTATGAACATGTTGGAGATATATTAAAAGGTGTTCCAACAACATTATTAATTGCAGTTATAAGTATGGTGTTTGGTTTAGTAATAGGTACTATATTTGCGTTAATTCGAAAAAGAAAGATACCTGTTATCAATCAAGTTATAGTTGTATTTGTGTCATTCTTTAGATCAACACCTCTCATTGTTCAGTTGTTTGCATTTTACTATGGTACGCCTGTACTAATAGAATGGTTGAATAAAGTTTGGCAATTGAGTTTAGACCCTGATGGCGTCAGTTCATTAACAATCGTTCTCTTTGTATTCACATTACATTCAGCAGCATACTTAACAGAAGTTATGCGAAGTGGATTGAAAAGTGTAGACGATTCGCAAATAGAAGCGGCTATAACAGTTGGTCTAAGAAGACAACATATCTTGATGAGAATTGTAATTCCACAAGCACTAGGATATGCGATACCGAATTTAGGGAATCAATTTATAGCTTTAATAAAGGGAACAGCAATTGCATTTGTTGTTCAAGTAACAGAAATATTAGCGATTAGCCAAATTATAGCTAATGACGGTTATAGATTTGTCGAAGTGTATATCATCGCAAGTGTAATATATTGGATTATGGCGCTGTTTTTCGAATGGGTTTTCGGAAAAATGGAAGCAAGAGTTGGGAAATACTTATATCAAACATAAAAAAACGAGGTCAGCATTACGTTTGTGCGAAAATAGTAATGTAGGACCTCCTTTTTTTATAAATTTTTTCATTTGATGTGTATACTAATATTATAAATATAAGTTGGAGGTACATCATGATTGAAATTCGACCAGTTAAAATAGAAGATGCAAATGAACTTTTAGAAATAGATATTAGAAATAGAGAACTATTTGAAACATATTCAGCAGCAGATAGAAAAGACTCAGATTATCAACTATATAATTATAGAAAAAATATAGAAAAATACTTACAAGATATGAAAAATGACGATGGTTACCATTACGTAATCATACAAAAAGAAGAAAATAAAATAATAGGTACGATCGACTTATTCGCAGTGGTTAGACATAATATCCAAAGTTGCATGATGGGATATGCATTAGACGAAGCATATAGTGGGCAAGGAATTACGACAATCGCTGCAAAAAAAGTAATCAAAATAGCATTTAATGAGCTAGGATTTCATAGAGTAGAAGCAGGCGCACAACCAACAAATGTAGGATCAGTAAGAGTATTAGAAAAAGCAGGAATGATAAGAGAAGGACTAAACAGATCAAACGTTAGAGTCAAAGGAGAATGGAAAGACCATTATTTATACGCAATCGTAAATGAGAACTTTTAAGGATGTGGAATAGTATTGTGGATGGTGTTATCAGGATTAATAATCTATTTAGTATTATTTTTATATTCTAAATATCTCATTAAAAATGAGAAATTCATGCTTATTCACTTAATGTTTACCTTGATTTTTATATGTTTTAGTCAAGTATCCATTATATATTTTGAAAATTTAAATGGACAATTGAATGTGTATACTTTAGTACTTGGTTTGTTATTTATATTTATGATGAGTGTATCTATGTTCTTACAAGTGATATGTGATATTTTATTAGCTACACAACTTGTAAGAAATGAAATAGTAGATAAAATATTCAAAATTGTATCAGACCCTATTGAAGTTATGAGTCATATAGTGAAATCAATTTGGTTGTTGAGTTTGGGAATGTTAATGATTCAAAATCATTATTATATTTTAGGAGTTATAACATTAATATGGGGATTATTGATAATTTATTACTTCAATATTTTAATTAACTATTATACTAAACAAAATAAAGGAATAAGACCTAATACAGTATTTATAAATGTAGAAACTTTATTGATTTTTACTATTTTGTTTATAGGTATATTAGTGATATAAAGTTTTCAGGCCGATAAAAATAATTATCGACCCGAAAACGCAAAATACAGGCCGATAAAAATAATTATCGACCCGAAAACGCGAAATACAGGCCGATAAAAAAATTTAGCGACCCGAAAACGCGAAATACGGACCGATAAAATAAAATAACGGTCCAGAAATGCGAAATACGGACCGATAAAATAAATTATCGGTCCGTATTTTTCCTATTTTCCTCTCTACCTTGTATCGGGTTGGTCGATTTTTCTATGATGGTCTATATAAAGTCCTAGTGGTGTGAGTATGAGTGCGATAATGATGTATGCCCAATTGGATGTATAAATTTTTGGTCCTAGTTGCAAGTAAAATCCTGGTAAGTAGAATGCTAATATTGTTAGTACGAATGTGCCTGATATTAAAATATTCGTTATTGTTGTGGTCCAATTTGATTCGCTATATATCCTTATTTGTACTACTTTGAATATCATCCATATAAAAATGAATATCATCGTAAATCCTGTTACAAACGTTATAAGAAATGTATATAGGTAAGTGTATTCTATTTGAGTGAAGAATCCTGTAAATCCTCGTATAAATGAAAATACGCCTAATAACATTAATATGTGTAAGCCTATAAATTTAAAGATATTTTGAAAAGTACGGTTAGGCATGTTTTTAATCATATTATCTGCATGTTGTTTTGGGTCATGATCAAAGAATTCCATTGCATGCATGCCGTCTTTTTCTGCACTTAATAAATGATTAAGTATGTTAAGTAACATTTTTTCTGAATCATGTTCGTTAATACTTAAGTTAGCACGGACATATGTTATATAGTTTTCATATACTTCTCTATCGTGACTATTTAATCTTAGTCGTTTTACATTGTTTTCAATTATAAGGTCGCGTGTTGATTTTTTCATCAGCGTGTTCCTTTCTTTGTTCAATAATTTCATTTTACCAAGTATTTTATTATAAAACATCACTAATTTGAGGTTTATACTTTTTACAGATGATTAAATTTCCGATATTATTAAATATGACAGGTGGTGAATGCTTGGAGATGTTGACTTTATTTATTGTATTTTTAGTAGGTATTTTTGCTGGAACGATTAATATAGTTTCAGCAGGTGGATCGTTAATTGTTTTACCATTACTTATATTTTTTGGATTACCTACTACAGTTGCGAACGCTTCGAACAGAGTTGCAATTTTAGTTCAGAATATACTAGGTTTATATGTATTTTACATAAAAGGAATGCGCAACGTTAAGTTAAGTCTTATCTTGAGTATACCCGCTATTATTGGCTCTTTTATTGGCGTACATTACGCAATTAATCTCCCAGACGCAATTTTCAACCGCATGTTAGGTATTATTATGCTTCTCGTTTTAATTATTATGATCATTCCAACTAGATGGAAAGGTGCAAACAAGCAAACTGAAAAATTATCCATCTTTAGAATTGTTCTTCTCATTATTGTATTTCTAGCATTAGGTATATATGGTGGCATTGTTCAAGCTGCTGTAGGATTTTTATTCATTATAGCTTTAAATTTAATTATGCCGAAATTAAATTATGCTGAAGTTCAGTGTATGAAAACTTTAGTCATAACGATTTACTTATCGCTATCGACATTTGTATTTATTTTTCAAGGGTATGTTAATTGGCCATTTGCAATCAGTTTGGCACTTGGATCAGGTATTGGTGGACTTATAGGTGGTCGTTTGACTGTTTCGTTGCCTGAAAAGAAATTAAAAATCATTATGTTTATCGTTATATTTATTTTAGCAATTAAATTATTGATAGAGAACAATTAGGTAGGTAGAACAATGTTTATCATAAAATACATTCAAGATGATGCAAATATTTATAAGATTAGCCAAATGGCTGCAAAGGCTTTTAAAGATGAGAGATATAGTATGAAATTGGCAGTGTCTCTAGAATATGAAGCAATCAAAGGCTCTCTTGAATACGAAAAAAGTATCTTGATTGGTGCTTTTATTGAAGAAGAATGTGTTGGCTTCATATGGGCTAAATTTGATTATAAGGATAAAGAAGTTAAAATTTATAACCTTCTTGTTACTGAAAATCATCGAAAAAAAGGAATCGCTAAAACTTTAAAGCGAGAAGTAGAAAAGTGGGCTCAACAAATGGGTGCATATTCCATAGTTTCAACTGTCCATGCCCACAATGAAAATATGATTCATATTAATGAATCAATGGACTATGAAGTTGAAAAAATTATTATGCGTAAAAAGTTATTTTAAATAGAAGAGAGGAATTCTATGGCCATATTCGAAGGTTTCTTATGGTTCATTATGGGAATTATCCTAAGTTCAATTATTCATCATTACATTTCTAAAATACCATTAAGTTTTGTTCAAATTATTATTGGTTTTGTTATATTTCTATCTCCAATTCCAGTTGAATTAAACTTTGAATCAGAAGTGTTTATGGTGGGCATTATCGCGCCATTACTATTTTTAGAAGGTATTTCAGTTTCGCGTGTCCATTTAGCTCGGTATTTAAAACCCGTTATGTCAATGGCACTTGTACTCGTATTTACAACAGTTCTAGGGGTCGGATTCTTATTACATTTAATCTGGCCAGAACTACCATTAGCAGCGTGTTTTGCTATTGGTGCAATTGTTTCTCCAACTGATGCGGTGGCAGTTCAAGCTATTGCAAAAGGTAAGATGTTACCAAAAGGTTCTATGACAATATTAGAGGGTGAATCTTTATTAAATGATGCAGCAGGTATCTTATCATTTAAGATTGCTTTAGCAGCTTTAGTAGGTGGATCATTCTCATTAACAGGAGCAGTTGGACAATTTCTTATCACGGCAGTCGGAGGCGCAATTGTTGGTCTTATACTTGGTTATGGTGTAGTACAATTGCGCGTTTACTTAACTAGAAATGGTATTAATAATGGGAATATGTTGACGTTTATACAGGTTATAACACCATTTTTAGTATATATCGTTGCAGAAACATTCCATTCATCAGGCATTATTGCAGCTGTTGTCGCTGGTTTAATTCATGGTGTTGAAAAGGATAGAATCGCACAAGCAACTACGAAGGAACAAGTTACTTATAATCATACTTGGGATTTATTAAGTTACTTATTAAATGGATTTGTATTTATTTTATTAGGTTTCTTAATACCAGAAGTATTATTTAACATTTTAGAAGAACCAAAACAGGAAGTAATGCATGTTATTGGCATGACACTGTTTGTAGCAGCATTAGTTTATACATTTAGATTCATTTGGGTGCTTATTTCATACCCGTATTTCTACTTACCTGAAAGTAGATTTTCTAGAATGTTAAATAGTGGGAAAGATATAGAACCACAATCTCAAATAGATAAGCCGAATCGTTTTAAATATGCATTTATTATGACGATATGTGGGGTGCACGGTACAATTTCATTGGCAATCGCTTTAATGCTACCATTTAAATTATCCGAACACACAGACTTTATTTATAGAGATAATTTACTATTTATAGCGACAGGTGTTATTTTGATCAGTTTAGTATTAGCACAATTAGTACTTCCACTTGTAACGCCTAAAACTAAACCGAAAGAACAAAGCTTACTAACGTTTAATGAAGCTAAAGTCTTACTTATAGAAAGTGCATTAGAGAACTTACAAGAATTTTACAGTAAAGAAACAAGTTATATTTACGGGAAAATTACACGTAGTTATCATATGCAATTATCATTCTTAAGAGAGAACGATGAAAAAGATGAAGATATTAAAGAATTAGAGCGTATGCAAAGAATCGCTATTGATACAGAATTTAGAACGTTAGATAAATTGATTAAAGATGATAAAATTTCACAAAATACATTTGATAACTATAGACAAATTACTGAACGTTCAACTACCTTTAAGAATGCATCACTGTATACGAAAGTTAAACTAATGGTGAAGTTATTTGTTCGACGTAGAAAAATTAAAACATTTGTCAATGCAACAAGTTCACTTTCAATTGAAGCAAACTTAAAAGAGATGAGATTTATGACTAGAGAAGTTCATTTCCAAGTTGTAAAAAGATTAACTGAAGAAATGAATGATGATAATGAGTTTGAAATTAGCATCGTTTGTGATTCTTATTTAAATAAAGTTGAAAGATTAACACCTAATCATTTTAAAGGTAACCATTCAGCTGTCTATACAGAAATGGAAATATACGCTTTAAGAATTCAAAGAGAAATGATTAATGAGTTAACTGAAGAAGGTAAAATTGGGCGTGCAATGGCTATAAAATTAAGAGAATCCGTTAATTACGATGAAATGATAGTACTAGGCAATAGTATCTAATTTGTTTTCAATAGATAGCTTACATGTAGTGTGGTAAAATATTTAAGACTATATATAGGAGGCGACACCTATGAAGAAAGCACTTTTACTGATGGTGAGCTCATCAATTATTTTAGCTGCATGTGGCAATGATGATGAACAGAAGAATTTAGAACAAGAAATTAAGTCTTTAGAACAATCATCTAAAGATTATCAAAAAAATAAAAAGTCTTTAGAAAAAGAGAATGAAAAATTAAAAGATAGTATTAAAGACAAAGAAGATGAGTTGGAAAAACTCAAAGATGAAGTTAAAGCAAATCAATCTGATACAGAAGAGTCAAAGAGCAGTAAAGAAGATTCTAAAGATAAAAAGGAAACATCAAGTACAGAAAAAGAGCAATCAGCAAAAAAGCCTTTTCCTAATACAATTCGTACTTCAACAAATGGTGAAGTTGAAGTAGTAGATGACATTGATGGTAAACATTTTCAATTTGAAGATAGTGGTATGAAGGTAAGCATTGACCATTTACAGATTTTCCAAGTGAATAATATGCCAGAAGGTCAGGTGTTGCTCTTCAATGGAGCTAAAGATGGTTATGTTGTCATGTATGAAGTCGTAACTGAAAATACAACAAATGATAAGTTATTCTATGACAACACAGCATCTATCCAACATGGAGAACAAACACAACGTTCTGACTATGCTTCATTTATACCAGATTCTCATAACGAGAAATATATGAAGAAATCTAAAGAAAACACTGATGAATATCAACCAGGTGAAAAGACTAAAAGTTTAAAGTCTATTCCTATTTCTGAAAAAGTGTATCAAGCAATTAAAGATAATAGTGCAACATTCAATATTCATGGCGGTGTGAGTAAGACATCTACATATGATGATGCGTCTGACAAAGTTAAATCTTTTAAATTGAATATATAGGTTTGGTTTAGTTTGAATTGTATTAGGGAATAAACTATAAATGATTATTTGAAAAGAGGGATGTTATCGTGCATGAAAAAGAATTTGTTCTCATAGAAGGAAAGAAAATAACATTATTAGAATTAGGCAAAGAAATCGAGAATATAACGGGTCGTACTTTGAAAGTAACAACAGGTGAAGTGAGAAGTTGGCCATCAGAAGCAGTTGTTTTCGATCGCAAATCTAACGTTAATCAAGTAACATATCGATTTAATGATGTTAATGATATAATTGATGCAACGATTGAAGTTCCTAGAGGATTTAAAGACTATGATACAGACCCTGTAACAGTTAAATTGTTGACTTATATTAGAAGAGCATAGAATATGAACAAACCTCTAACATAATGAGTTGTTAGGGGTTTGTTTTATACATAAGGAGATTATAATGAAATCAAAAA
This sequence comes from Mammaliicoccus sp. G-M28, assembly GCF_022386595.1. Taxonomy (NCBI): domain Bacteria; kingdom Bacillati; phylum Bacillota; class Bacilli; order Caryophanales; family Staphylococcaceae; genus Mammaliicoccus; species Mammaliicoccus sp. G-M28. Next base: position 357,749 of record NZ_JAJNIF010000002.1, on the reverse strand, counting down.
TCATCATGATTAGTTTAATAGGATTAATGGCATTTGTAATAGTTGGTTGTTCAAATAATGTTAGTGAAGACAAAGGAAAAGATGGAAAAATAGTTCTATCACCAAACAGTGATGATATAAAGGGTAAAGTACTTTTTGATAGTGCTCACGGTCAAACTGCAGGCAGTGCAGATTGGGTTATTAATGGTGGATTTTCTGATTTTGCAGATGCATTGACGAAAGAGAACTATGAAGTGACAGATTTAGGATTTAATCAATTATTAGAATATAACAAAATGAAAAATTATGACTTAGTTGTAATACCTGAAGCAAACAATCCTCTTAAAGCAAGTGAACAAGATGCTATTGAGCAATATGTGAAGTCTGGTGGAAGCATTTTGATGGTTAGTGATCATTATAATGCTGATCGAAACTTTAATCGATATGACTCATCTGAAGTAATGAATGGCTATAGGAGAGGGGCTTTTGATAATCCTACAAAAGGTATGACTTCTGAAGAAAGTGCTTCTGAAAAAATGAATGGCGTTGAAAGTAGAGACTTTTTAAATGAAGTATTTGGTTTAAGATTCAGATATAATGCTTTAGGAAATATAAAAGTAGATGATTTAGCTGATGAAAAAGATAGCTTTGGAATTACAAAAGGTGTTAATGCGGTATCGATGCATGCGGGATCTACCATTGCAATTACGGATCCTAATAAAGCAAAAGGTATAGCATTTGTTCCAAATTTATCGAAAGATGATGCGTGGAATCATGCAGTCGACCAAGGTATTTATAATGGCGGAGGAAAAGATGAAGGTGCTTATATAGCAATTAGTAAAGCTGGAGAAGGTAAAGGTGCATTTATAGGGGATTCTTCCATGGTAGAAGACAAATCACCAAAGTACAAACGTGAAGACAACGGTGAAACTAAGAAAACATATGACGGCTTTAAAGAAGAAGATAATCAAAAAATGATAATGCAAATTGTTGAATGGTTAAATAACAAAGAAGACAATAAAGATTTTTCTTCAATGGATATACAACTAGATGACAAGACACCATTATTAAATTTTGAAGAACCTGAAAATAGTAGTGAAGCTGAGAAAGAACCTTGGGGAACACCAAAGCAAGGTTATAAATGGTTTGATGCTTCCACATATGCATCAGGCAGTTATGGCGCTACTGATGAAAAACAAAGTAACGAATCAAATAGTGACAGTAAAGATTCATCAACAAGTAGTAATAGTAATAAACAAGAGGATCAAGGAAATCAAAGTGAATTCGATATGCCAACATCTGTTCAAAAACAAGAGAAATTCGAAATAACAGTACATGTAGACGAATCAAAATTAGTTAATCAAAAATTTCAATTATCTATTAAGAATAAAGATGGACAAGAAGTTGGGATGTTTAATGGACAAGCACCAGGCGTATCTGATTCAGTAAATCCTAAAATTAATAACGGAGTAACAGATTGGTATTTCAAAACTAAAATCGCCAATGAAGCTGATAATGAAGTAGACGTTGAAGTCTTATCAGGTGGAAACGTTATAGCTAAGACAACAATGCAAGTAGAATGAAAGACACCTCTAAAGTTGAATTTAAATCCAACTTTAGAGGTGTCTTTTTATGTTTGAAAGTGGAATAAGTGGAAATGTAATGAATATGAGGGAGATTAAAGTGACCGAATGTTGCTAGTCGAGGTCAACAAGCTAAATAGTGGGGCTGAATGTTGCAAGACAGGTGCGACTAGCAACATAGAGCGACTGAATATTGCAAGACGAGGTCGACTAGCAACATAGAGCGTCTGAATATTGCAAGACAGGCTCAACATGATAAATAGAGCGACTGAATTTATCAAGACGAGCCCAACATGATAAATAGAGCGACTGAATATTGCAAGACAGGTCAGACTAGCAACATAGAGCCCTTGAATTTATCAAGACGAGCCCAACATGATAAATAGAGCGACTGAATTTATCAAGACTGGCACAACATGATAAATAGGCCCGTGAATTTATCAAGACTGGCACAACATGATAAATAGCACGTCTGAATTTATTAAATCTCATTTCTCAATATCTTATTTCAAATAATTACCTGAAATGTGGACAGTGATATTTGTAACTATTTATATAATTTTGTATTAATATTGTAAAATGCTTTTTAGTTGATGAAAGCGCTTGCGTCAATTAAAATTAATATGTAATCAATTTAAGGGAGGCGTTTTAATATGGCTTTTGAATATCCAACTGCAACAAATGCAAAATACAAAGTAAAAGATAAGTATCAAAACTTTATTGGTGGTAAATGGGTTGATCCAAAAAACGGTGAGTATTTTGATAATGGATCTCCGGTAACTGGTGAAGTTTATGCTAAAATGCCGCGTTCAACTAAAGAAGATGTAGATGAAGCGGTAAAGGCAGCACATAAAGCACAAGTTGAGTGGGCTAAAAAGTCACCTGCTGAACATTCGCAATTACTCTTAGATATAGCAGATCGTATAGAAGAAAATTTAGAAGAACTAGCTGTAATTGAAACATTTGATAATGGTAAACCGATTAGAGAATGTCTAGCAGCAGATTTACCATTAGTTGTAGATCATTTTAGATATTTCGCTGGTGTAGTGAGAGCAGAAGAAGGATCAATTTCACAAATTGATAATGATACTGTAGCTTATCATTTTAAAGAACCAATCGGAGTAGTTGGTCAAATTATTCCGTGGAACTTCCCATTATTAATGGCAACATGGAAATTGGCGCCAGCAATCGTAACGGGTAATGCTGTTGTTCTTAAACCAGCTGAACAAACGCCTGTATCTATTCTTCATTTAATGGAATTAATTCAAGATATATTACCTGAAGGGTTAATAAACGTAGTAAATGGCTTTGGTGCAGAAGCAGGTCAAGCTTTAGCAACTCATGAAGATATTAATAAGGTAGCATTTACTGGCGAAACAACTACAGGTCGTATTATCATGCAAAATGCAAGTCAAAACTTAATTCCTGTAACGCTAGAATTGGGTGGTAAGTCACCAAATATCTTTTTCAAAGACATTATGGATGAAGATGATGACTTCTTAGATAAAGCTGTTGAAGGTTTAGTCATGTTCGCATTAAACCAAGGTGAAGTATGTACATGTCCTTCTAGAGCATTAGTTCATGAAGATATTTACGAAAAATTTATCGAAAAATGTATAGCACGTGTAAAACAAATTAAAACAGGTAATCCACTTGATACTGAAACAATGCTTGGTGCACAAACTTCTCAAGAACAATCTGAAAAAATTAAAAGTTATTTAGATATTGGTAAACAAGAAGGTGCAGAAGTATTAGTTGGTGGTAACGTTCGTGAAGAATCTGGAGATTTAGAAAATGGATTCTATATTGAACCAACAATATTTAAAGGTACTCAAGATATGAGGATTTTCCAAGAAGAAATATTTGGACCAGTCTTATCATTAGCTACTTTCAAAGATGACGACGAAGCATTAGAAATGGCAAATGATACTTTATATGGATTAGGTGCAGGTATTTGGACAAGAAACCAAAATAAAGCTTATCGTTTTGGTAGAGGTATCCAAGCAGGTCGTGTATGGGTAAATAACTACCATACTTATCCAGCACATGCGGCATTTGGAGGATACAAAATGAGTGGTATTGGCCGTGAAAACCATAAAATGATGTTAGATCATTATCAACAAACTAAAAACTTACTCGTTAGTTATGACGAGAAGCCAGCAGGACTGTTCTAAATGACTGAACAAGTCACTGCTACAGAAAAAGCCAAATCACTCATTAGAGATTTAAAAAAGACACATGGTGAAAATCTTATTTTTCATCAATCAGGTGGATGCTGTGATGGTAGCTCTCCAATGTTATTCGTTGAAGGAACATTGATTATTGGAGATGTAGATGTGAAGTTAGGTGAAATTGAAGGTGTACCTTTCTATATGAACAAGAAGCAATACGAATATTGGAAACATACTAACTTAGAGTTAGATGTTGTAGATGGTAAAGGTGGAATGTTTAGTATAGAAGGCCCAACTGGTAAGAGATTTCACATTAGAAGTTCAGTAAGGTCATAATTTTTAGAAGGATGTGCTAAAATAATAGTACATCCTTTTTTTAATTTGATAAAGGTTGGGTGAAGAAAATGAGTTATTACATTGAAACAAAACGTTTAATACTAAGAAATTGGAAAGACGAGGATGTAGCTAAATTTCAAAGCATGAATGCAAATCCCGAAGTGAGAAGATACTTTCCAGATATACTAAGTTATGATGCAACTAAAAATGTTGTTGATCAAATGAAAGCGATTATTGACCAACATGAGATTGGTTTATTTGCTGTGGAATTAAAAGAAACAAAGTCTTTCATAGGTATGGTAGGGCTTAACTTTATACCAGAGGGTAGTGAATTGAGTTTTCCTGAGTTGCCTTTTTATGAAATTGGATGGCGAATTGATAAAGATGTTTGGGGAAATGGTTTGGCAACTGAAGCGGCAGAAGCTGTCTTAACCTACGCAAAAGAACAAGGTATTGATGAAGTTTATAGCTTTACATCTGAAATTAATAAACCTTCTAGAAGAGTGATGGAAAAGTTAGAAATGGAGCATATTAGAGATTTCTTACATCCTAAAGTAGTACATGATGAACGATTAGCGGCTCACGTTTTATATCATAAAGTGTTATAAGGAGAAGATTATATGATCGTTATTAGTGCATGCTTAGTAGGTGAACAAGTAAGATACGACGGCAATCATAAATTAGATATATTTTATAAGAATTTAATAGATGAAAAAAAGGCGATAAGTATTTGTCCGGAAATACTAGGCGGACTTCAAGTGCCGAGAGAGCCTGCAGAGATTACTGGAGGAGATGGCTATGATGTCTGGAATAATCAAGCTAAGGTTATGACAGTAACTGGCCAAGATGTTACGCATCAGTTTAAAGAAGGCGCCAAAAGAGCACTTTCCATAATAAAGGACTTAGATGCCCAAACAGTAATATTAAAAAGTGATAGTCCATCGTGTGGATCAACTGTCGTTTACGATGGAACATTTAAAGGAATTAAAAAAGAAGGTGTCGGTGTAACGACAGCCCTCTTTAAATTAAATGCTATTGAAGTTTATGATGAAAAATCATTTCATGCTACTTTTGATAATCACGAAGTTTAACAGGTTGAGCAACTTTCATTGAATCAAACATGCTTTGAATATCATCTTTAATAATAGCTAAATTTTTATAGTCTTTACTAACAAATCCAGTAGAAACCAAGTGTTCAATCATTGAGGATAAAGGATTGAAAAATTGTTTAATGTTCAATGCGGCAATAGGTTTATGATGTAAACCTATTTGCGACCAAGTATATATTTCGAAAAATTCTTCTAATGAACCCGCTCCACCCGGTAACATGACAAATGCATCAGCCATATCAGACATCATTTGTTTTCTTTCATGCATCGTTTCTACAACATGATATTCAGTTAAGTTTTCATGTGCTATTTCACGTTCTCCTAAAAATCTAGGCATTATACCAATTGCAATCCCATCATGGTCTAATACACCATTTGCTACAGCACCCATCATTCCAGTCGAACCAGCTCCATAAATTAATTCATATTTATTTTCTGCTAAGTATTTACCTAACGCATAAGCTTGTTCTGTGAAGATAGGGTCGTTACCTTTACTAGCTCCACAAAATACAGCAATTCTTTTCATATATATTACTCCTTTCACATATGTAGTATAATGATTTTAAATAGAGAATTCCATTTATTTTAAAGGGGGTCTATCAAGTGGACGTATTTCTAATGGTAGTACTTATCGTGCTCATTTCAACTACAGCCGGACTTGTCAAAAATCATCAATCGAAAGCAGTTAAAATCGAAAAAATTAAATCACAACGAGTTAAAGATGAATTAGAACTAGAAAAAATAAAACATGAAAATTATTTATTAGAAACAGACAAAATGCGTATAGAACTAGAACAAATGAAAAATACTGATAATATTAATTTAGAGAAAGCTAAGAGCCAGCTCATAGAAAGATAAAGTAGATAATATATTAAGTTGTAATGAGCTAGTTCACAAAGTCTTGCCCGTTAGTCGGGAAAAGCTTCATCTATAAAATAAGACAATGTCACAAACTGACATTGTCTTATTTTATGAGGTTAGTTAGAAATTCCGAAAAAACTAAATGATCTTCTTGGGTAAGTTTTTTTGGTCCTTTTGTTCTACCACCTTGTTGTCGTACTTGTGCTGAAACATGTCTTTGTGTTAACAACTGTTCTATATTGTTTGTTGTGTATTCATAACCTTTATGATGAATAACGTGTTGGGCTTTATTTAATATAAGGCTCGCAAGTCCATAATCTTGTGTGACAACGATGTCGCTTGATTTTGTTAGTTTAACAATCCTAAAGTCAGCACTGTCTACACCATGATCTACATAAGTGGTTGTGACATTTTCAGGGTATTCTTTTAAAGAGAAATGGTTAACACTTCTTATTATCAGAACGGAGATGTCTGTATCTTGAGTTATACGTATGACATCATCCGTAACTGGACATGCATCCCCATCTATAATGATTCGATTAATCATTTATTGCGACGTAAATTTTTTTTATATTTTTTATGTTCAACTGTATGTTCGTCATATGGAAACTGATCGATATGTTGTTCCATTGATATTTTATGTTGATTAAATAGTTTGTAGCTTGATTTTTCTTTTTTCTCATTTCTAACTCGTTCGTTAACTAATTCTTGAATATTCGGCTTAGCTTGTTTTGAGCTAACATCAGCTAATGATTTTGGTTGAGTGCTTTCAGAAGATTTCTGTTTGTTTTCTTTTTCTTGATACTTTTTGATTTCTTTAATGCGTTGTTCTTTGTTTTCAGCTTCTAACTTTTGCTCTTCTTCTTCACGTGCTTCGATATTATCTTGTAGCTTCTTATCTAGCTTAGATACATCTTTTTTGTTTTCTTTTTCAAGCTTTTCGCCTTTTTTCGCTTGTTTCTTTTCAAGCTTTTGATAATACTCTAGTTCTTTAATACGGTCTTTTTTGTTTTCTTTACGCGCTTTTTCTTCTTCTTTATGTCGTTCATCAATATTTTTTTGTAGTTTTTTATCTAGGTGGTCAATTTGTTTTTGCAATTCTTTTTCCTCTTTCTTCTCTTCTTTAAATGGTTGTTTCATTTGTTTGTTATAGTCGTGTAAACGTTTCTTTTGGACAACATAAGATTTAACAGGTTGTGATTTTTCCGCAACTTTATCTTTTGTTTCAATCGTTTTATCTTTAACTTTATGAGAAAGGTCAACTGTTGTTTCAGTTACGTTTTTCACATCTGGGTGTTCTTTGATTTTTTTACGTTCTTTAATTAATGGTACTAGTACTAATGGTAGTGTATTGACGATTAATTTTACTTTATCATTCATGAGTCATTCCTCCGTATTAATTTCTAATTATATATCTTATTTAAATACCCTTTAACAACGACTTCAAACTGTAGTTTCTAAGTATTAACCAATGTTTTGGCCAATACCGAAACCGAAATAAGCAATAGCTATAATGATAACTAAGATAATTCGATAAATAGCAAAGGGTATTAATTTGACACGATTGATAAGTTTTAAGAATAATTTGATAGATATAAGACCAAATATAAATGATGCTATAAAGCCAACAACATAAAATGGTATTTGGTCTAAAGTGATAAATTGTATATTACCTAAAAGTGCTTTTGCACTGGCAGCAAACATAATTGGAACTGCCATAATAAATGTAAAGTCAGAAGCTGCTTTATGATCTAATTTTAAAAATACACCTGTTGAAATTGTAGAACCTGAACGGCTAAATCCTGGCCATAAAGCAATCGCTTGTGATAAACCAATAACAAACGCTTTTGGATAGTTCATATCGTCTACTTTATGTGGATTTGGAACGCGCTTAGAATAAATATCTGCTCCAATCATATAGATAGCACCTAGCAATAAACCAATTAAAACGGTTGGAACGCTAAATAAATGCTCCTCTATAAAATCATCAAATAATAAACCAAGTATTCCAGCTGGTACTAAACCAACAATAATGTGTGATAACTTTAATCGATGTTTCTTTTGTTCATTCTTTTTAATATGTAACATTTCTATATATCGACTTCTAAATATCCATGCTGCTGCAAGAATAGAGCCTAATTGAATGACAACTTTAAATGTAAATGCAGATTCACTTCCGAGAAATGATGTAGACTTTAACCACATATCATCTACTAATATTTGATGACCTGTAGATGAAACTGGTGCAAACTCCGTTAAGCCTTCTACAATACCTAAAATTATTGCTTTTATTAATTCGATTATAATCATATTTTAGCTCCTCAAATTTTCTGAAAGTCTGTGGTTATTAGTAGACAATCACTGTATCATTATTGTACCAAATATTACATAATAATATGTGAATAATTAATAATACATTTTAGTTTATTTTTTAATTAAAGACGTTATAATAGAAAAAGGTGGTGAGATTGTGAAAGAATTAACAAAGTACAGTATGCAGTATAAACGCTTGCAAATTTTTATGTTTTTAGCATCATTATTACTTAGTTTAACTGTCATATTTCAAAATATATATTTAGGAAAAATTATAAATCAAATGCTCGTTGTTAAATCAAAGTATGAGCAGCTTTACTTATGGCTAGTGATATTATTAGTTGTGCTGTTATTAAGAGCATGCTTTAACTATTTGAATCAATTATCCGGTCAGAAACTTTCTTTTAAAGTTAAAAAAGATGTAAGAAATAAATTGATGGATAAAGATACAAAACGATCAAAAGTCACAATATTAACAGAAGTAGTTGAAGGTATACATCCATTTTATGAATCCTATTTGCCTCAAGTCTTTAAATCAACCATTATCCCAATTGTTATTATTATCACTTTATTTTTCATACATTGGCCGGCCGCTGTAATTATGATGATTACTGCACCGTTCATTCCATTGTTTTATATTGTGTTTGGTTTAAGAACACGTGATAAAGCGAAAGATCAAATGCAATCTTTAGACCGTTTTGCAAGTGAGTTCATAGATTTAACGAAAGGACTCGTTTCATTAAAACTATTTAATAGAACAAATCAAACGACTGAAAAAATTCACAAATCTAGTACTTCATTTAGAGATTTAACGATGGAAATTTTAAAGAGTGCTTTTTTATCTGGATTAATGTTGGAATTTATTTCAATGCTAGGTATAGGTATTGTTGCATTAGAGGTAGGTTTGAGACTCATCGTATTCCATGATGTATCATTTGTTGTAGCAATTACGACATTATTATTAGCACCTGAATTTTATAATGCTATTAAAGATTTAGGACAGGCATTTCACACTGGTAAACAAAGTGAAGGCTATATAGAAATGATAGAAGAAATGAATAACGAAGAACAAACGAAACAATCATCTATTCAAATTAATCCAAATATGGACAATCAAGATATTATTCAATTTAACAATGTATCTTTTTCTTACCCTAAGCGTGACGATTTTTCTTTTGAAAATATTAACTTAAATATAAAAGAAAATAGTCATACTGCAATTATAGGTCCGAGTGGTGCAGGTAAATCGACATTGATTAAATTGTTATTAAATGAATTGAGTCCCAAAAAAGGTGACATCAGTTATAAGAAATCTTTAAAAATTGGTTATCTGTCCCAAAGACCTTACATTTTTAGCGCTTCTTTACTAGAAAATGTCACGATGTTCCTAAAATATGATGAGCATCATGTATTAAATGTATTAGATGAAGTGGGTCTTACGGAAAAAGTGTCTCAATTATCTAAAGGTATCAATACAATGATAGGTGATGGATATGAATTGTTATCTGGTGGAGAAATGAGAAGAATAGAACTTGCAAGATTGCTATTGCTTAATCCAGACGTTGTTATTTTTGATGAACCTACTACAGGGCTAGATATAAAAACAGAGCAGCTTATTGTTGATTCAGTTAATCAATTTGCACATGAAAAAACAGTTATAACAATAGCACATAGAAAAGCAGTTCTGAAATATGCCACTCACTATATCGAAGTACTTAATGGAGAGGTTCATGAAATAGATTTGCCTAGAAAAGGTGGTGTCATACAATGAAAAGATTATCTATAAAATTTGATAAAGATTTCTATCTATCTATTATAATAGGTGTCTTTGGTATGTTGACCGCCTTAGGTATGTTTGCGTTAAGTGGTTATATGATTTCTAAAAGTGCACTTGGAACACCACTATATGCTTTAATGATTTTAATCGTAACGATTAAATTATTTGGTTTTGTTAGAGCGATAACTAGATATTTCGAAAGATTATATTCACATAGATCTACTTTTACAATGTTAAGAGATATACGGGTGGAATTATTTAATCATTTAATACCAATCGTTCCAAACGTGTTTAGAAGATATCGTTCAAGTGACTTGCTTACTCAAATGGTTAATAATGTCGAGCGATTACAAAATATATTACTAAGAGTGTATTATCCACCAATTGTCATTATTTTAACGACTGTAATCACGATTTTAGTTATGATTAATTTCAACATTTATGCCGGTATCATCATTGGTATATCAATGTTTATTTCAGTTATTTTAATTCCATATTTATCAGCAAAAAGAGCAAATATTCTCGCGGTGCAAGTTCAACAAAGTGAAGAGGACTATGTAGCAGAATATTTTGATTTCGAAAATGGTCGTTCAGAATTAAAAAGATTTCAGCAATTTTTACCTTTTAAAGAAAAAGTATTAAATAAACAAAATCAATATGAAGCAAAAAAATATAAAGAACAGAAATTTTTAAGTACGTATGATTTTATGTTGAACTTATCTTCAATGGTAAGTATATGGTGTATGACCATCTTATGCATATGGCAAATTCAAGATGGCGTATTAAATGCTGTATTCTTTGCAAGTATATTAATGATTACAATAACATTATTTGAACAAGCAATTCCTATGACGAACGTTGCATTTTATAAAGCAGATACAGAAAGAAGTCTTCAAAGTATCGAAGAAGTCATTAATCAATCATTTGATGAAACAGATGAAAGTTCGGTAGTAAATAAAGCTTTATTCAATGCTGAAAATTTAACTTTTAAATATGATTTTCAAGAAAGACCAACTTTAAAAAATATAGACTTTAATATTCAAAAAGGACAACATGTTGCAATCATTGGTCCATCAGGTTCAGGTAAAACAACATTGCTCAATTTACTAATGGGATTATATAGTGCGAATCAAGGTGCTTTATCTTATAACGGAGCATTATTATCACGAATAAATAAAGAAGCATATGTAGACGAAATTAATACAATGTTGCAACATAATCATTATTTTGAAGGCACAGTGAGAGAGAATTTATTAAATGAAGCTGAAGATAAAGAAATGAAACAAGCATTATCAACAGTAAACTTAAGCTATTTAGATTTAGACCAATATTTAACACAAAATGCAGAAAATATCTCTGGAGGAGAAAGACAACGGTTATCAATGGCAAGATTACTATTAAGAAGTGCACAAATCTGGATGCTTGATGAACCAACAGCATCATTAGATGAACAAAATGAAGAGAACATTATGAATGTATTATTAAATAAAGAAGATACAATTATCATTGTTACGCATAACTTAAAATATTTACGAAACTTCGATCATATTATTGTCATGAATGAAGGAGAGATTCTAGAGCAAGGTGATTATGAAACATTGATAGAAGACCGAGGATATTTGTATGATGTAATCCATTATAATGAGCAGTTAGTGTGAAATGAGAAAACCCAAGACATTATGTCCTGGGTTTTCTATTTCTCATGATTAATTTTATCTACATTATTTATCAATTTTTGTAATAAGCTATTGAGTTGCTTTGTTTCTTCATCATTTAATTCAGATACATCTTGAATAAGTTGAGATGCTTGGTGTAAATGTTTTTTCATTTGTTTGCTTTTCTCTGTTAAATGAACAAATACTTCTCTTTGATCTAATTCAGAACGTTCACGTTTAATGAGGTCTAAATTTTCCATTCTTTTTAATAGAGGGGATACTGTTCCTGTATCTAAGGCTAAGTCAGTTACTAGCTTTTTGACATTGACTGGTTCGGTTTCCCATAAAACGGTTAGTACTAAATACTGTGGATAAGTAATGTTGTACTCTTTGAAAATTTTGTTTGAATAATAACGATTGACTTGTCGCTGTGCATTATACAAATTAAAACACAATTGGTTATGGATATTTAAATTATCCGCCATAATCTTTCCCCCAAACTACAAATACAATGGTTCATATTTTTATAAGCTTCCTATTCATTATATAATGAATAAATTTAGTTTGTAAATATGTTTAAAAATATGTGGATTAAATGTACTAATTATAAGGTGGAACAACGTATAAATTTGAAGTCTTTGTAGTTTATTAGGTTATATCATATAATTACAGAAAGGTGGTTTGAACATGAGTCAAAGAAATGAAAATAAAAACAAAATGGCTGTTACAATTTTGACGGGATTTTTAGGAAGTGGTAAAACAACTTTACTTCAAAGGTTGATTTTAAAAGCGAAAGATTCTGGACAAAAAGTCGCAATTATTATGAATGAATTTGGTTCTTTTGATGTCGATAGTAAATTGTTAGGTGATGATGTTTCTACTCAAAGCTTATTAAATGGCTGTATATGTTGTTCATTAAAAGATGATATTGAAGTAGTCTTACATAATTTATATCATAAAGAGAATCCTGATTTAGTATTAATTGAAGCTACTGGAATTGCGCATCCTGTTGAGGTGGTAGATGCATGTCAAAATCCAACTTTAATTGATAAAGTTGAAATGCCCTCAATTATCGGCGTGATGGATGGTAAAAGATACTTAGAACGAACACGATATACTAAACAAACGAAACATTTAATGGAAGAGCAAATGTTGTATTCGCATATTGTCGTTATAAATAAATCTGATGCGTTATCAGCAAATGAAAGAGAAGAACTAGAACAATCTTTGCTATCTTTTAAGCATCCACCTAAACTTCACTTTACGAATTACTCGAATATAGATGGAATTGAAATACCTGTGAATGAAGTGTTATCTATTGAAGGTAAACATAGTCATCATCACGGTATTCAGTCAATGAACTATACATTTAGTGGACCAATAGATATGCAATTATTAATTCAGTTTTTGAGACAGTTACCTGATTCTATACTTAGAATAAAGGGATTTCTTAAATTTGATGAAGAACCAGAACAAACCTATTTATTTCAATATGCATTTGGGGTTCCTCAATACGAACCAGAAATAATGAATATGCCTTTAACTATTGTCATAATAGGAGAAGAGCTAGATAAAGCGCATTTACGTAATAAATTAGATATGTTGAATTTTTCATAGGAGATGATGGGATGGAACGTATTCGTATAAATAAACATGTTAGTTATTCAAGAATTGTACATGGATTTTGGAGATTAAATGAATGGGGATATAGTAATCAGCAGTTGAATGATTTTTTACATGAAATTGTAGATAGAGGTATCACGACGATGGACCATGCAGATATTTATGGTAACTATACGTGTGAATCTTTATTTGGTGATGCACTAGCCCTAACACCGAATTTAAGAGAGAAACTTGAAATTGTTACTAAATGTGGCATTATTTTGCCGAATGAAAATAAACCTAAAAACACAGGACATCGATATGATCAAAGTTATGAACATATTATTGAATCGGTTGATCAATCTCTATTAAATCTAAAAACAGACTATATAGATACATTACTTATACATCGTCCATCACCATTAATGGACCCAGATGAAATGACAAGAGCAGTAATGCATCTAGTAGATCAAGGTAAAATTAAAGCATTTGGCGTTTCTAATTTTAAATGTAATCAATATGAGTTGTTAAATGAAAGTCTGAAAAAAGAAATGTCACATATCTCAGTCAATCAAGTAGAAGTATCACCATATCAACTAGAAAATATAGAAGATTGTACATTAAATAGAATGCTTCAACATGACGTTAAAGTGATGGCGTGGAGCCCATTAGCAGGTGGTAAAATATTTGATGCTAACGACGAAAAATCTAGACGCATATTAGAGGTTATACAACCATTAGCTTCCAAATATAATGTGAGTGTTAGTACAGTAGTATATAGTTGGTTATTAAAATTACCATCAAACGTAATGCCTATTGTAGGATCAAGCAAAATAGATAGAGTAGATGAAGCGGTTAAAGCAACTAAGTTACAACTAACTGACCAAGAATGGTTTGATATATACGTCGCTTCACGTGGCGAAGATATATTATAGTTTTTTTTATAGAGGTTAGAGGTGCTGTAAGGGACAAAATTACGGTAAGAGGTGTCGTTAGGGACATAATTCTGAGAAATGTCCGTAAGAGGTAGTGTAAGGGACATAATTCTGAGAAATGTCCGTAAGAGGTAGTGTAAGGGACAAAATTCTGAGAAATGTCCGTAAGAGGTAGTGTTAGGGACATAATTCTGAGAAATGTCCGTAAGGGGTGTCGTTAGGGACATAATTCTGAGAAATGCCAGTAAGCGCAACCTAAGGAGCATAATTCGTAATTCTGCCAGTAAGAACAGTCTAAGGAGCAAAATCAAGAATTCTGCCAGTAAGAACATTCTAAGGAGCACAATTCAGAATTCTGCCACTAAGCGCAACCTAAGAACTGCAAATCGATTAGCTACTCACAATATAACGAAACAGGCTGGGACTTTTTAAAGTCTCAGCCTGTTTTTAATAGTTTTTATTATGTTGTTCATTAGCTTTGTTCACACAACTCAGAAGAAGTGTAATTAATTCCTGACCTCAATAACAAATCTACTGCTATTTATTTTCTAATCTATTTAACGTAATTTCAGCTAGTGATTTGGCAGCTACGAGCATGCAATCTTCATTCACATCAAATTTAGGGTGATGATTCATATATGGCTCGGTTACGCCTTCTGGTTTGCTTCCTACGATATAAAATGATCCAGGGATTTTTTGTAAATAATAAGCAAAGTCTTCTGATCCTGTTACTTGAGGGATTTCAACTAATTGTTGGAAGTAATCTCCTTTGCTTTCTGATAAAATTTCAGCTACTTTTTCTGTTTGTTCTATATGGTTGTAAAGTACTGGATAACCATATTGATAATCTAGGTCATATTCGATATCAAATCCTACTGCTATGCTGTCTGCAATTTTTTTAATTTCTTGATACATTGTTTCTTCTAGTTCTGGATTTAAATATCTTGCTGTACCTTTAATTGTGACACTATCTTGAATAACGTTATAGCCTCCAGGTGCTTCAAATGCTCCGATTGTAACAACACCCATATCTAAAGGATCGATACGTCTTGATACGATTGTTTGAATAGCGTTTACAAAATTTGTTCCTGCTATTAAAGCATCATGTGTTTTATGTGGGCTGGCAGCATGACCGCCTAAACCATTGATAGTCAATTTGAATGTAGAACTTCCTGAGAAAGATGGCCCTTTATTATATCCAATAAATTCTGGTCCAGCTACTGGCACAATATGAATACCATAAACTTCGTCTAAATCATCTAGTACGCCTGATTCTACTATTGCTTTAGCGCCACCAGGAGGTTTTTCCTCAGCGTGTTGGTGAATTATTTTAACTGTGCCTGGTAATTCTTCTTTACTTTCAATTAATGCATCTGCAAGTCCCATTAAATATGCTGTATGTACATCATGTCCACAAGCGTGCATAACGCCTTCATTTTCTGATTTAAATGGAACGTCTGTTTCTTCTTCGATTGGTAAAGCATCGAAATCTGCTCTTAATCCAATTGTCTGTCCTTCGCGTCCGCCATTTATTTCAACAATGATTGCATATTCATCATCTAAAGGTTGAGTCACTTTAACGTCTTTGTCTTTATAAAATGATTTAATATAGTCAGCAGTTTGCACTTCTTCAAATGATAATTCTGGATGCTGGTGCAAATGTCTTCTAATTTCAATCATTTCACTTTCTTTATTTTCGATAAGTTTAAATAGCTTTTCTTTTAAATTATTCATGTTTTTCCTCCTAAAAATATACTAAAGAAGTATAACAGTAATCTTTTTCTGCATAAAATATTTGAACTTATAAATTTGAAAGAAATTTTTGATTGATTTTGAATGTTTATGATTGAATGTGATTGACATTTTAATGAAAACGTTTTATTATTTAAAATTGAACAGGGGAGATTGTATGTTAACGACTGAAAGACACCAATTAATTATAGATGAGATTAATCAACGGGAAACGGTTACACTGCAAGAACTTATTAATTTAACGCATTCAAGTACTTCTACGATTAGGAGAGACTTATCGCAACTTGAACAAAGAGGTTTACTTAAAAGAGTTCATGGTGGTGCTACTCAAATTGCGAAGCGTCATGAAGAAAGAAATATGACCGACAAGGAATTGCGATTTCAAGATGAAAAACAAGAAATTGCTCGTTTAGCAGCAAGTCTTATTGCTGATGGAGATACTATTTACTTAGATGCTGGAACAACTACTTTAGAAATGATTCCATTTATTACACAACAAGACATTATAGTAGTTACAAATGGTTTGACACATGTGAGACCATTATTAGATAAAGGCATTCCAGTTTATATGACTGGTGGAGAAGTAAAATCAACTACATTTGCCAATATAGGCGTAAATGCAGTTAAATCACTTGAAAGATATCGTTTTGATAAAGCTTTTATCGGTATGAATGGAATTGATTTAAACTACGGATTATCAACACCAGATCCGAATGAATCTGAAATGAAAGAAAAGGCTATCCACTTAGCATCACAAGTGTATGTTCTACTTGATCATTCTAAATTTAATGAAGTCTCGTTTGCAGAAGTAACTTATGAAAAATCAATAGAACTACTGACTTCTGAAAAAGCAATTCAAACTATAAGTAATTTCGATCAATTTAAAGAAAAATATAATATTAATGGAGGACTATGATGATATACACTGTTACGTTTAATCCATCAATTGATTATGTGATGTTTACTAATCAATTTGAAGTTGGTGAATTGAACAGAGCGCATGAGACGAATAAATTTGCTGGTGGAAAAGGGATTAATGTATCTCGAGTTCTTAAAACGTTAAACGTCAATAACACAGCTACAGGATTTGTTGGAGGGTTCCCTGGAGAGTTCATCAAAGATGCACTCGCTAAATCAGACATTCTAACAGATTTCGTAGAAGTACAAGATGACACTAGAATAAATGTGAAGCTAAAATCTGGACTGGAAACAGAAATTAATGGACCTGGGCCAAATATTGAACCAGAACATTATGAACAGTTTTTAACTAAAATGAGAAGAACAAATTCAGAAGATACTGTGATTATTGCTGGAAGTGTTCCGAGTACACTTGAAAAACCCGTTTACCAAGAAGTTGCAGAGGTACTTAAAGAAACCGGAGCAAATTTAATAGTAGACGCTGAAAAAGATTTAATGAAATCTATTCTTGCTTATAAACCTAAATTTGTGAAACCTAACAAGACAGAATTAGAAGAAATATTTGATAAGCAAATAGATACGGAACAAGAAGTTATAGAATGTGCTCAGTCATTATTAAAAGAAGGTGCAGAAGCTGTGATTGTATCACTTGGTGGAGAAGGTGCTATTTATGTAGATAATAATACAAAATTAAAGGCAAATGTTCCAAATGGACAAGTGGTCAATACTGTCGGGTCTGGAGATAGCACTGTGGCAGGTATGGTAGCTGGATTAGAGACAGGTAAAGATATAGAATCAGCTTTTAAATTAGCAGTAAGTTGTGGAACGGCAACAGCTTTCAATGCTGATTTAGCAGAATATCAAGATATAGAAAAAATAACTTCAGAAGTGGTTATTAAACATATTTAAAATAAGGAGGTCATTAAAATGAGAATTACTGAACTATTGACTAAAGAAACGATAACAATGGATTTATCAGCTACTAGTAAAGATCAAGTAATAGATGAACTTGTTACACAGTTAAATAAAGCAGGTAAATTAAGTGACGAAGCTACTTTTAAAGAAGCAATTCATAGTAGAGAATCACAAAGTACGACTGGTATTGGTGAAGGTATAGCAATTCCTCATGCAAAAACAGATGCTGTTCAATCAGCAGCTATTGCATTCGGTAAATCGATTGATGGTGTTGATTATCAATCTTTAGATATGCAACCAGCACACTTATTCTTTATGATTGCAGCTCCTGCAGGTGGTGCTCAAACGCATTTAGATGCATTAGCAAAACTTTCTGGAATTTTAATGGACGAAGATGTAAGAGCAGAATTATTACAAGCGAAAAATGAAGAAGAAGTATTAAACATTATTAACAAGCATGATGACGAAGCAACGGACGAACAATCAGAAGAACCAGCTGTTGCATCTAATGGAACAGCTTCTCAAGAAGAAGGATTAGTACTAGCTGTAACTGCATGTCCTACAGGAATTGCACATACTTATATGGCTGCAGATTCTTTGAAAAATCAAGCTAAAAAAATGGGCGTTCCTATTAAAGTAGAAACAAATGGTTCAGGTGGTATTAAGAATCATTTAACAGACGAAGAAATTGAAAAAGCTTCAGGTATTATTGTAGCTGCAGATGTACATGTTGAAACAGCTCGTTTCGATGGTAAGAATGTTGTGCAAGTTCCAGTAGCTGATGGTATTAAACGACCAGAAGAACTTATAAATATGGCACAAGATACTTCACGTAAACCATTTGTTGCAAAAGGTGGAAAACAAAGTAGTTCTACAAGCAATGAAAAGCAAAGTGTATCTAAAACAATTTATAAACACTTAATGAATGGTGTTTCTAATATGTTACCACTTGTAATTTCTGGTGGTATATTAATGGCAATTGTATTTTTATTTGGAGAGAATTCATTTGATCCTAAGAGTGATCAATACAATGAATTCGCTGCAAATTTATGGGCTATTGGTAGTGAAAGTGCATTCCAATTAATTGTACCTATATTAGCTGGTTTTATCGCTCGAAGTATTGCTGATAAACCAGGATTCGCATCTGGTCTTGTCGGTGGTATGTTAGCAGTAGCCGGTGGTTCAGGATTCTTAGGTGGTATTATTGCAGGTTTCCTTGCAGGTTATTTAACTGAAGGTGTTAAATATGCATTTAAAAATCTACCTCAAATGTTTGAAGGTTTAAAACCAACTTTAATTTATCCAATCTTATCAGTTTCATTAACTGGACTATTAATGGTGTATGTTATAAATCCACCAACATCTTGGTTGAATAATTTATTATTAGATGGATTAAACAATTTATCAGGCTCAAATATAGTGTTACTTGGCTTAGTATTAGGTGCCATGATGGCAATTGATATGGGTGGACCATTTAACAAAGCAGCTTATGTATTTGCTACAGCAGCCTTAACAGAAGGTAATGCAGCTGCGATAACAGCAGCTATGGTTGGTGGTATGATTCCACCAATCGCTATCGCAACAGCTATGCTTATCTTCAGAAGAAAATTTACAAAAGCACAAAAAGGTTCAATCATTCCAAACTATGTAATGGGATTATCCTTTATAACTGAAGGTGCCATTCCATTCGCAGCAGCAGATCCATTACGTGTAATACCATCAATGATGGTAGGTTCAGGAATCGGTGGTGCAATTGCTTTAGGATTAGGTTCAAGTATTCAAGCACCACACGGAGGAATATTTGTAATATTTGCAACTGACTTTGGACACGTACTACAAACATTATTAGCAGTAGTAATTGGAGCATTAGTAGCTGCCATAATGTACGGATTACTTAAACCAAAATTAACTCAAGAACAATTAGAAATGGTTGAAGAAGTAGAATAATAAAATCAAAAAAGAGCAGAAATTCATTGTGAAAATGAAATTCTGCTCTTTTTTTTATAAGAACCATTCACACTTCTTCCAACTTGTGTGAATATAGATACCTATGCTTACACTTCTTCTGACTAGTGTGAACATAGATGCCCATACTTACACTTTTTCTGATTTGTGTGAATATAGATACCCATGCTTACACTTCTTCTGACTTGTGTGAATATAGATATCCATGCTTACACTTCTTCTGACTAGTGTGAACATAGATACCCATGCTTACACTTCTTCTGACTTGTGTGAATATAGGTACCCATGCTTACACTTCTTCCAACTTGTGTGAATATAGATACCTATGCTTACACTTCTTCTGACTAGTGTGAACATAGATGCCCATACTTACACTTCTTCCAACTTGTGTGAATATAGGTACCCATGCTTACACTTCTTTTGACTAGTGTGAATATAGATACCCATGCTTACACTTCTCCCAACTTGTGTGAATATAGGTGGTCTATAAATAATTTTGTATTGTAAACATGCAAATACATTCGTCTCAGTCAAAAGTATGATACTAAAATCACGTGTTTAAAATTGAATTCTCAGGGAATATTTTATATGATTAATTTAAAATATTCTCATTTAAGTAGAATATGGTAAATATAAGGAAAGAGCGAAAAATGTTATATTACAAGACGATAATAAAATCAAATGAATCAGAGTGGGTTACATTATTACATGGAGCAGGTGGTAGTTCTTCGATTTGGTTTAAGCAGATGAGATATTATAGAAAGCATTTTAATATTTTATTAGTTGATTTGAGAGGCCATGGAAAATCTGCAAATAAAGAATGGAAGAAAAATGATTCTTTTAAACATCTGGCGAAAGAAGTTGTAGATGTATTAGATTATTTAAAAATTGATAAAACTCATATTATTGGTATGAGTCTAGGTACAATAGTTGGTCAAGCAATGGCTGAATCTTATCCAGAAAGAATTTCAACTTTAGTGTTAGGCGGAGCCATTATAAATGTGAATTTAAGAACAAAGTTTTTACTTGCTGTAGGACGTACAATAATGAATTTTGTACCTTACATGTTACTTTATAAACTTTTTGCATACATTATTATGCCGAAAAAAGCACATGAAGAATCAAGATTAAGGTTTGTGAACGAAGCTAAAAAAGTTTCCCAAAAGCATTTTATTAAATGGGTTAAGCTGACAAAACTAGTGAATCCATATTTAGCCCATTTACAAGTTGCTACGAGAGACATTCCAACTTTATTTATAATGGGTGAGGAAGATTATTTATTTATGCCACCAGTTGAGAAACTAGTTAAAGAGAATGAAAATTTTACTTTAGAAATAATAGAAGAAGCTGGTCATGTATGTAATATTGATCAGCCTGAAGCTTTTAACCAAGTAAGTTCTGAATTTATTATGAAGCATTTAGCAAAGCCTATTCTTTTATAGATTATTTAAATTGAGATTAAATTGTGATATACTGGAAATAATATGCTAATATCGGGGGAGGTGACACTCAATGGGAAGGATTTAGTTTTAAATTCATATTTTATTATAAAACCTATAGAAAAACGTAATAAAAAGGTGGCCATAGTGTCACCGCAAAATATTTGGAGGTGAATCCCTAGAAATAGGGAACTAATTGGAAATTTCGACCATAATGAACTTTATTGTATTCTTTATATTAATTGCATTTACAATGGTATTTGTAGGATCTGAATTCGCACTTGTTAAAGTACGTATGACTAGAATTGAACAGTTGATATCTGAAGGTAGTAAAACAGCTAAAATTGTTCACAAGATGGTAAAAGAACTAGATTATTATTTATCTGCATGTCAACTTGGTATTACAGTTACATCACTTGGATTAGGTTGGATTGGTGAACCAACATTTGAAGTACTTATTCATCCAGTACTAGATTTCTTTAGTTTACCAGATGCATTAACAACAACTTTTTCCATCGTAATCAGTTTCTTAATTGTTACATTCATTCATGTTGTAGTTGGTGAATTAGCGCCTAAAACGGTTGCTATACAACAAGCTGAAAGATTAACACTAGTTTTTGGTAGACCGCTATATTACTTTGGTATTGTTATGAAGCCATTAATTTGGTCTATGAATGGAACAGCACGTATTTTAGTAAGAGCAATAGGTATTCAACCTACTAACGAAGAACAGGCAATGTCAGAAGAAGAACTAAAGCTTATCATGACTCAAAGCTATCAAAGTGGTGAAATTAACCATACAGAATTAGCTTATATGCAAAATATTTTCTCATTCGATGAAAGATTAGCCAAAGATATCATGGTACCTAGAACGCAAATGGTTACTTTAACTGAACCATTTAATATCGAAGAATTATTAGAAATTATAAACGAACATCATTATACACGTTATCCAATTTCTGAAGATGGCGATAAAGACCATATTAAAGGCTTTATTAACGTTAAAGAATTTTTAACAGAATATGCTTCTGGTAACTCAATTAAAATTAATAGCTATATACATGATTTACCACTTATTCACGAAGTTACGAGAATCAGTGATGCATTAGTGAAAATGCAGAAAGATCATGTCCATATGGCATTAGTAATCGATGAGTACGGTGGCACTGCTGGTGTCATTACTATGGAAGATATTCTAGAAGAAATTGTTGGGGAAATACGAGACGAATTTGATGATGATGAGGTAAATGACATCATTAAGACTGGCGAAGATACTTACCAAATTAATGGTCGTGTAACTTTATCAGAACTTGAAGAAAAGTTCGGAATTGAATTTGAAGATTCAGATGATATAGATACTATCGGTGGATGGTTACAAGCACATAAACCAGAAATTGAAAAAGATGATTACGTAGACACTGAATATGACAAATGGGTTGTAATTGATGTTGAGAATCACCAAATTAAAACGGTAGCATTACACAAAGAATTCATGAAAGAACGTAGAAGTATTTTTGATGACGATGAAGAAGATGAAGATTAAAAAATAGTTTAATTATCAAGCAGTAGAAATCCATAATAATTGGACTTCTACTGCTTATTTTAATTAAATACAAACGTGTCTTTTTTGTCTTAACGATGCGCATCATGTAAAATAGAAATCATAGTAGATTGTTTGAGAGAGGAACACATGTGTATGAGAATTAATAAATATTTAAGTGAAGCAGGCGTTTGTTCAAGGCGTGGTGCAGATAAATGGATAAGTGCTAATCGTGTAAAGATCAATGATGAGTTGGCAACCTTAGGATCAAAAGTAGAAGAATTCGATATTGTTAAGGTCGATAATGAAATCATAACGATTGATAAAGGCTATGTTTATATCGCATTAAATAAACCTCGTGGTATTACATCCACTACAGAACGACATATTAAAGGTAACGTTGTTGACTATGTGAATCATCAAGAAAGAATTTTTCATATTGGTAGACTTGATAAAGATTCTGAAGGGCTGCTGTTGCTTACGAGTGATGGAGATATCGTAAATGAAATATTACGTGCTGAGAACAATCATGAAAAAGAATATGTCGTTTCAGTAGATAAACCAATCACTAAAGATTTCGTTAAACAAATGTCTGAAGGGGTAGAAATATTAGAGCAGAAGACGCTTCCAGCCAAAATAGAGCAACTAAATGATAGAACATTTAAAATTATTTTAACACAAGGATTAAATCGTCAAATTAGACGTATGTGTGAGGCTTTAGGATATGAAGTTAAAAAATTAAAAAGAATACGTATTATGAATATTAAACTTGAAGGAATTAAATATGGTGAATGGAGAGATTTAACAAAAGAAGAATTTGAAGAACTAACGCAGTCACTTTCCTATAAACCAAAAAGAGAGCGAATGATATCTAAATAAAGGGGTTATTAAAATGGTCAAATTAAATAATGATGTAAATATTCCAGAATTAGGATTAGGTATTTATAAAATAGATGAAGCAGATGTTGAGAGAGTATTGAATACGGCAATTGAAACAGGTTATAGAGCAATCGATACTGCTTGGTTCTATAAAAACGAAAAAGCATTAGGTCAAGCATTAAATAAAATTAATATAGACCGTGAAGAACTTTTTATAACGACTAAATTATGGAATGATTTTCAAGGATATGAAGAAACAATTAAAGCTTTTAATGACTCTTTAGAATCGTTACAACTAACATATATAGATATGTATTTAATTCATTGGCCGTGTCCAGAAGATGAATTGTTCATTGAAACATACAAAGCGATGGAGCAATTGTATAAAGAAGGCAAAATTAAAGCTATAGGTGTATGTAATTTTAAAGAGCATCACTTAGAAAAATTATTAGCCGAAACAGAAATCGTACCTGCAGTAAATCAAGTAGAATTCCATCCAATATTTAATCAAAAGGATTTACAAGCATATTGCGAAAGTAAAGGTATTAAAATTACAGCGTGGAGTCCGTTAATGAGAGGAGGAGAATGGCTCAATAACCCAGTATTGAAAGAAATAGCAGACAAATATAATAAAACTGCAGCACAAGTCATCATTAAATGGCACTTACAACAAGGCAGAATCGTTATTCCAAAATCACAAAATGACCAAAGAATTATAGAAAACTTTGATGTATTTAACTTTGAATTAACTGAAGAAGATTTAGCTGAAATTGATAGTCTTCATACAAACGAAAGACAATTTAGAGATCCTGATGAAGTTAAAATTGGAGATATGAAATAATATAAAAAACTTTCACATATTTGTTTGAATTAAGATGTATTTCATATATATCTTTTAGTAGAATAAGTGTGTGGAGGTGTTTTTTTGTTTAAATTTAAGAAACCAAATCAACATGGCGTTTGGTCAATGATTATATTGCCCATCGCATTCGGTATAGCAGTAAGCGGTTTTACATTTTTACATATATTATTATATTTGGGCGTATTAGCAGCTTATTTCATGAGTGATCAAGTGTTTTTCTATTTAAAGAAAAGAAAAAAAGAAATTGGCTACATCTATACAGCGAGTTTATTTGGAATAATAGTACTCATATCATTTATACCTATAGTACTTTATAAATTTGAAACATTTTGGATATTTTTATTAATGATTCCATTATCGTTAATCAATGCATTTTTCGCTAAAAAGAAAAACGAGAGAGCATTTACAAATGATTTAATAGCTGTCATTATCTTTTGTTTGTTTGGCGTAATAAGTGTATTATTAAATACAGCATTATCTAATATTAATGCTTGGTTACCTGTATTTATATTGAGCTTTTTGTATTTCTTTGGAACAATCTTATATGTAAAAACAATGATAAGAGAGAAAAAATCAATTAAATATAAATGGAGTTCTTGGATTTATCATTTATGTATCGTAGTTATAGGATTAATAGTAAACCCTTTAATAATGATAATGTATTTACCTAGCTTAATTCGTGCAATAGTTTTATATGGAAAGAAAATAAAAATAATGCATGTAGGGTTGATAGAAATAGCAAACTCTATATTCGTGTTAATCATTGGATCGATTTATTTACATTAATGACTATATTGAACCAGTTAACGAACACAAAAGAGCAATCATCTGTATGGATGATTGCTCTTTTGTGTTTTCTTTTATTTAAAATTATAAATATTATTTTCTAATCAATTTTAAGATAAATGATAGTACGAGTATCAATATAATTGAACCGATAAGTGCTGGTATAATTGCTACTCCACCCCATACTGGACCTAAATCGCCTAGTAAAGAACCACCAATTACTGAACCTATTAACCCGGCAATAATGTTACCGATAATACCGCCTGGAATATCTTTACCTAAAATAACACCTGCTAGCCAACCTATAAGTCCGCCTACGATTAACATTAATATAAAGCCCATTGAGTGTACCTCCTTATTATATTTCTATTTCTATAATTAAGTACCCAGTTATTTTGCATTTGAAACATAATAAGATGTTTTAAATAACTTTTGCCATAAAATAAACAAAATATAAAACAGGAATACTGGTATTAATATAAACCAGTGTGGAGTAAGTACAATCATACATATTATTGCTACAATTGATAAGATTTCTCCTACTAATCGAGGATGTATAAAGTATCTGTATATACCTTTTTGGTAGATTTTTGAAAGTCTTTTACCATCTGCTTCGATTGCTTGAGTAAACAATGAAAGGTAAGCAATGATTTGCCCCAATATAAATAAACTGACACCAAAATATGGCACAGATTGATATATTGAAAGTTTACTGTCTAAATAAACGACATTTAAAGACACACTAAATACAATAGTAATGATATAAAGTACAAAAAATTGATTTTCAATATAGTTTGGAGCATATTTAATTTGAATCCATGTATGCAAGAATGCCCATATAAGTAACATAATTGTTACAGCTATCGTGATGAAGTTAATTTCTTTGATGATTATAAAGGAAACTAAACCATTCAAAGCAATTGTTATTGAAATAGCGAAATGATTTATACGCTTTTTCTTATTCATTACTATAAAGTTATATGACATTAGGACGATACACAGAATGATATTAATTGAAACGAGAAATGCCATATCTGTCTCCTACCTTAAACTAGTCTCATCTACGAATTATAACAATTCCTTAACATTTAATCACTAAATATATATTTATGTAAAGATTTTGCAAGAGTATTTGACATTATAAGTGTAATTTACTAGTATTGAAGCAAGCTATCTTGTAATACAAAGTAGTAGTAAAAATTGGAAGAGGTTATTACTATGTCGTCTATAAAGACACAAATGAGAAAAGGTTTGTTAGATGCTTGTATCTTGTCTATTATTCAATCTCAACCAGTATATGGTTATGAATTATCTCGTAAACTAAATGAACATCAATTTACAGAAGTAAGCGAAGGAACGATTTATCCGATTTTACTGAGGTTGTTGAACAAAGAATTTATTTATAGTGAATTTAAACATAGTGAACAAGGACCAAAGAGAAAATACTACTATATAACTGATAAAGGAAGAGAAGAGTTAGAAATAGTTAGTAACGAATGGCTAAAAATAAAAGACCCAATTACTAAATTGTTAAAAGGGAGTACTGACGATGACAAGAACAACTAAACAATTGATTGATGAAAATAATACTAAAAGAAAGCAATTAAATGAAGAAGATTTAGAAGTATATGAAGACTTCTTATTATATGTAAGAACAGACTTAAGAGTTAGTGAACATGAGACAGAAGTTATTTTGATGGATGTATTAGATCATTTATTAGAAGCTACTTCTCACGGTACATCAGCTATAACATTTTTTGGACATGACGTTAAAGGACATGCTGATGAAATTTTAGAAGAGCTGCCTAATGAATCTAACAAAGCAATTATGAAGATGGTAATGATGGGTGTTGCTTACTTCTATAGTATTTATTTTATTGTCTCAGGTATAGCTGGTATTTTTGCAGACTATAAGACACCGATAATATCCATGATTTCGCTATTAATACTAGTTCCAATAGGTGGATTCTTTATAGTGAAAATTCTATTCAATATTATTCAAAGATATATATTTGATAAATCTAAATATAAGACACTGAAAGAAACAGTTTATGCAGGTTTATTAGTTGGCGTAATTCCAGCTTTATTAATATTAACACCAAACATTATATTTAAAGATATGATGAAAGTTTATATTCCATGGTGGATATTCATGTTAATAGGTATCGCTATTTTTGGACTATATAAAATGTCGCAGAATAAAAAGAAAATAGCATAAAAGAGGGTTGGACAGAAGTCTAATCTCAATATAATGAAAGCCTGAGACAAAATAGTTGTCCCAGGCTTTCGTCTTATCTCATTTTTTCAAGAATCTTAATTCTAGCCCACTTACATCATTAAAAATTATTTCCTGAGAAATATTAAACGCCTTTTTTATTACTCCATAATAAAGTGTGCAGTTGTGGTAAGACGTAAATGTCATTTAATGTATCGTTCATGACTTTATCTATTAATTGTTCGTATTTTTCTAATAGTTTTTCTGTATGATTTGAAACGCTGTCGTCTAAATATGGGTTACCAACTTGTAGATAAAATGGTATTGAAGGGTAACGGTTGTGTATGTCTTTCGCGAATTGATAATCGTCTTCATCGAAAATGACAACTTTAAGTGAAAGACTGTCTTGAACGCATTGTGTTATAACTTCATCAAGAATTGGTAAATTTGGTTTCATTCCAGAACTAGGTGGCTTTGGACTAATTGTTAAGTCATCGATTAGTGTCATCCAAGCTTGGAATTTTGATCCTTGTGTTTCGAGTGCAGTCTTAATACCTCTGTCGTTAAGAGTTTCTACTAATGGACCTATATTTTTTATTAGTGCTGGATTACCACCTGATATAGTTACGTGTTGATATTTGTTTGGAGCAAGTGCGTCTAATTCAGATATAATATCTTCTGGTTCAAGTAGTCGAATATCATCTTTAGCTGAACCATCCCAAGTGAAACTAGAATCACACCAGCTACATCTATAATCACAGCCACTTGTTCTAACAAACATCGTTTTTCGTCCGATGACTGATCCTTCACCTTGAATGGTAGGACCGAAAATTTCTAATACAGGTATTTTAGGCATTATTGTCACCGTTTTTTAAAGGACGATAAACGACATAACTTGTTGGTGTTTCTCTGACAAAGACTTGCACACATTTAGGTTTGTTTACTCTTTTGTCTAAAGATTCTTGTACGATATTGTATATTGTTTGTGCAACTTGTTCGGTAGAAGGACTGTTATCTTTAAATTCTTCAAAGTCATTTAATAGTCTATGGTCATATCTTTTATGGATTAATGTCTTAAGTTCGCTGAAGTTTACTAAAAATCCCATCTTATCTAGCTCGTTACCTGCGATTGTTAAGTTTACAAAGTAAGTATGACCGTGGATGTTTTCACATTTTCCAGCTTCTTCATAAGGAATGTAATGAGCACTAGAAAAGTTGAAATCTTTATTGAGTTCAAAGGCATAAGGATGTTGAACACTTGGATAAATTTGTTGTAGCATTATAAACTTCCTTTCGTTTGTAGGTATTGGTCTAGACCTTGGTTTCTTAATTTACAAGCAGGACATTCACCGCAACCATCACTCATAACACCGTTATAACATGTTAATGTTTTTTCTCTAACATAGTCTAGTGCGCCTAATTGGTCACTTAATGCCCATGTTTCTTTTTTATTTAACCACATAAGTGGTGTATGTATAACGAAGTCTTTATCCATTGATAAGTTAAGTGATAAATTCATAGATTTGATGAAACTATCTCTACAATCAGGATAGCCACTAAAATCTGTTTCGCAAACACCTGTAATAATGTGTTTAGCACCTATTTGATAGGCTAACGCACCAGCAAATGATAAGAACAGTAAGTTTCTAGCAGGTACAAATGTATTTGGAATTCCATTTTCATCATTTTCTATTTTCATATTATGATCTGTTAATGCGTTTGGAGAAAGTTGTGAAAGTAAAGACATATCAAGTACGTGGTGTTTTAATCCTTGTTCTTTAGCAATGTCCTCAGCAACCTTAATTTCTAAATCATGTCTTTGCCCATATTGGAACGTAACTAATTCTACTTCTTTAAAATGTTCTTTTGCATAAAATAAGCATGTTGTACTATCTTGTCCTCCACTAAATACGACAAGTGCTTTTGCATTTTTTAATGTTTCTGACATAATGTTTCTCCTTTATAAAGGCATAAAAAAAGCCTGCCTTCTATAAAAAGGTAGACGTAGGAGTCTAGTTTTTTATAGAGGGTGTAAGCTAGTAACCTCTTAGTTTATTGAATATACAAATGATAATATAATCATTTTGTAAAAGCAAGTTTATGATATGGTATGATTAATTTGAAATTAAGGAAAGAAGAGCGTGTAAACTTATGATCATGATGATAGATAACCACGATTCATTTACATATAACATTATTGAATATATAAAAATAATTACTAAAAATATTGAAATAAAAGTTTTGAAGTCTGAAGAGGTAACTGCAGAAATAGTTAAGGCTATTAATCCGGACGTGATTATTATTTCGCCTGGACCTGGGCATCCTGATGATTATACACAGTTAAAGTCTTGTATCTACAATATTTATAAAGATGTACCGATACTTGGCGTATGTCTAGGTTTTCAATTGTTAATTTCTACATTTGGAGGCAAAGTGATAAAAGGTGAACGACCAGTTCATGGGCATACTGCTCAAATAACACATGATGGAATGGGGTTGTTTAAAGACTTACCTCAATCATTTCAAGTTACTAGATATCATTCTTTAATAGCTGATAATCAACAGATTCCGCAAGAATTTATTGTCACGGCGCGTACAAAGAGCGGAATACCAATGGCAATTCGACATCAGTCTTTACCAATTGAAGCTGTTCAATATCACCCTGAATCAATATTAAGTGAATTTGGTTTAGAACAATTAGCGAACTTCTTAAGGAAAGCAGGTATTCAAATTGAAAACACATATTCAGTTTAAATATATTAGTGACTTGCAAAATGAAGAAAAATTAGACCTAAAATTTCAAAATCCAATTGATACACTTACTGCTAATAGTATAGATGAAGTGCAATCATTAGTTGATAAAGCGAGTTATTATCAACGTAAAGGATTCTACGTTGTGATAACTTTGCCATATGAAAGTGCTATAGCGTTTGATCCATCTCTAGAGGTGTACGGAACTGGGGATAATTATGGCTCAATTCAAGTGTATGACAAACCTGTTCAACAATTTAGTGAATTAGTTAGTCATAATCAATCCAATAACAATATTGAATGGCATGCAATGAACACTAATGACGAGTTAGCTCATAATATACATGCTATACAAGATGAAATAAGATTAGGTAATACATATCAAGTGAACTATACGACGCAATTAACTTCTAATTCAATTCAAGATGGGTATTCTTATTTTAAATCATTAACTGAAGAATCTAATGGTGATTACCAAGCATATATTGAACACGATAATGAAACGATTATTTCTATTTCTCCAGAACTCTTCTTTCAACTTGGGCCGCATCAGCATTTAGCAAATTCATTGTTAACTAAACCAATGAAAGGTACGATTTCTAGAGGTAATAATGAAACTGAAGATCAAGAAAATCTCAATACATTAAAGCATTCTAAAAAAGATAGAGCAGAAAATGTAATGATAGTTGATTTATTAAGAAATGATTTAAGTAAAATTTCAAAAGTTGGAACAGTGGAAACGATAGATTTATTTAAAATCGAAAAATATAAAACGGTTTATCAAATGACGAGCACAATACGTAGCCAAATAAAAAATGAACTTACTTTGTTTAATATTCTTCAAGCGCTATTCCCATGTGGATCAATAACGGGAGCGCCTAAAGAATCAACTATGCAAATTATTAAAAGTTTAGAGAAAAAGCCTAGAGGTATTTATTGTGGGGCAATTGGTGTATTATTACCAGATGGGAAAATGATTTTTAATGTGCCTATTAGAACGATACATAATAATGAGCATAGAGCTATTTACGGAGTTGGTTCAGGTATAACAATTGATTCAGTTGCTAAAGCGGAAATCGAGGAATTTAAATTGAAAACTAGAATTCTAAATATACCTAAAGTGAATTTGATAGAAACGATGAGAATAGAACAGGGAATTATACAAAGACGTTATAAGCATACAGAAAGAATTTTAAAAAGTGCTAAAGATTTGGAAATACCATTTGAACTTGAAAAATGGAACGAATTACTTGATGATGCCGAACAAAGTCAAAGAGATGGAACGTATAAATTAAGAATAGAACTGACTTCAGATGGTGTATTTAATATGGAAACTAAAGAGTTAGTTGAATCTAAGAAACCACTAACAGCAAAATTAAAACAAGCTAAGCCAATCGCTTCTAAATATATTAGAAATAAAACAACTGAACGTAATCATTTTATTCATGAACATGATACTGATGTCATATTATATTATAATGAAGAGAATGAAATAACCGAATTTGATATAGGTAATGTTGTTATTAAAGATGGAGAAACTTACATAACACCCTTATATAAAGAACAAATTTTAAATGGTTGTATGAGACAACAATTGCTAGAAGAAGGATACATTAAAGAACAAACCATTGATAAGAATACAATGTTAAAACATATAAAAAATGGTAATTACGAAGTATTTATGATTAATAGTTTGAGAGAATGGACTAAAATAGATTTTAAATTTTGATGGTAATCTAAAGATACAAATAGTAAAATAGTAAACATCATATAAGGACGGGTGAAAAGATATGTTCTTAGCATTATTATATTTAGTAATAGTGATCTTAATAGCATTTTACTTAAAACGTGTAGTCTTGAGTCAATTAAGACAAGAAAAAAATAAGCAAAGTTTTGCGTATTTATATATTGGATTTGCCGTAGCAATTGTTTTTGTAGGCTTATTTGTTAATCAGTTAACGCATGTTTTTATTGATTTAACAGATGTATTTTATCGTAAACAATGATGCTTTATATAGCAAAATAGAATGAGGTGTCTTTAAATGCGCATATATCCTAAGGGGGATTCTGCACTCACAGTAATGAGTGATCGTGAACCTTCAAGACAGTTAACGCATGAAATAAATGAATTTAGATTAGAAATATTGAATCAAGAAATGCCTTTTATAGATGAGGTCATTCCAAGTGAGAATAGTTTAATGGTTGTTTACCATCCATATAGTATGATGATGAATCATCAAATCAATGAGCCATATAAATATATGACAGAATTTGTTGAACGTATTATTTATCAGAAGAAAAAGGATTTAAATAATAGAGAAATTATAAAAAAATCTATTGCAATAGATGTCGTAATTGGTGGTAAGTACGGTATTGATTTTGACCATTTAACAGATTTATCAACAGACGAACAATTACAAGTACTCGAATCGAGAACTTATTTTGTTTCCATGATAGGGCACACACCAGGATGCCCTTATTTGTCTGGGTTAAGTCACCGTTTATTTTCGGACAACTGCAATTACAAACAATTTATTCCTAAAGGCTCATTATGTATAGAACGAGATAAGTTATTTATCACTACTACTGATACGAGCGGAGACTGGCCAGTTATTGGTTGGACGAACGTTGAGATCTTTGACAGACAGAGTAGTGAATGTAAACTTAATTTTGGTGATGATGTCATTTTAAATGTAGTTGAAGAATTAGAAAGCAAGGATGGAGGGTATAACCCATGTCAGTAATTATTAGAGAGTCTGGATTATACACTTCATTACAAGACTTAGGTAGACAAAAGTATCAACATATTGGGATTGTTAAAAATGGTTCTATCGATCAATTTAATCATAGATTAGCTAATATGCTAGTTGGAAATGATGAAGATGAAGCATTAATTGAAATGACATTTAAGTTACCAGCCATTCAATTTACTGAACCAACTTTAATTGCTTTTACTGGCGCTAATTTCCCCGCATATAAAGATAATGAAAAAATAACTCCATATAAGATTCATTTAATGAATAAAGGTGAGGTACTAAGTTTTGGTGAAGGCGCAAAAGGCACAAGAGCATACTTAGCGATTGCTGGTGGCATTGTAGCAGAAGAATGGTTAGGTTCTAAGTCAACGAGTATACGCTTGCAAATGGGTGGCCACAACGGTCGTATACTGCAAGTAGGTGATGAGATAGAAATGTGTAGAAATTATACATCATTACAAAAGAAACTATTCGAGAACTTAGAAGAAACTAAGACTGCTGATTGGGGTGTTGATCAATATACGTTAGCCTTAAATTATTTTACAGATATATTCCATGTAGTTTCTGGAGAAGGCATGACGCACTTTAATGAAGCAGAAATAAAGCATCTTGAAAATCAAGTTTATAAAGTAACAAATCGTTTTAATAGAACAGGATTAACATTAGAAGGTAAATCTGTTATCAATCGTAAAATTGTGGATCAACCATTCTTAAGTGTAAAAAAAGGTACTGTTTTATTAAATCAAGAAAATCAACCTGTTGTAATGTTAAACGATCATCAATCATTATCAAGTTATCCTCAAATAGGTACAATTGCTTCTTATCATATTGATAAATTAGCGCAAAAAAAACATAACTCTAAAATGATTTTTAAGAAACTAACAATTCAAGAAGCTGAATTAAATTTAAAAAAACACGCTCAGTTTATAAAACAAATTAAAACAGGGATAAAATATAAGTTAAATGAAGAATTAAATAAATAATGCACATGTGTAAATTGTGTCTATTGTATGCACTTTTTACACATTTTTTGGATTAATTTATGGTTATTAGTTGAAATTTATTGTAAAGTAGTATAAATTATAATACTGAACATAAATAAATATTACGAGAATATTACAACCTTCAATAATATGTAATGAAATAATAATGATAATTGATATGAGTTGAGATACGGAGGAAAGGTATGAAAACTAAAAATAGGAAGATAGGCGTCTTTACATTCTTCTTGCTAACGATTTTAGCAATAGCATTAAAGACTTATTTTGCCTATTATGTAGACTTGTCACTCGGGGTAAAGGGACTCGTACAGAACTTGATTTTATTAATGAACCCATATAGCTTAATTGCGTTAATTCTAAGTGTGTTCTTATTCTTTAAAGGGAAGAAGTCATTTTGGTTTATTTTTATAACGGGATTTGTATTATCGTTCTTGCTTTATGCAAACGTTGTATACTTCAGATTCTTTTCTGATTTCTTAACATTCAGCACTTTAAACCAAGTGAGTAATGTTGAATCTATGTCTGGTGCAGTATATAGCTCGTTCTCTTGGTACGATTTTATATATTTTACAGATACAATTGTGTTTTTATTTGTACTTATCTTTAAAAGCAAATGGTTTACTACAAAAGCATTTCCGAAAAAATTCGTCCCAGTTGTTATGGGCGTAGCAGTTGCACTATTTTTCTTAAACTTAGCTTTTGCTGAGTCAGATAGACCAGAATTATTAACAAGAACGTTTGACCATAAATATTTAGTTAAATATTTAGGGCCTTACAACTTCACTGTATATGACGGTGTTAAAACGATTCAAAATAATTCACAAAAAGCTTTAGCAAGTGAAGATGATTTAACAGAAGTTAAAAACTTTACGAAACAAAAATATCAAGAACCAAACAAAGAAACATTTGGTATCGCAAAAGATAAAAACGTTATTAAGATTCATTTAGAAAGTTTTCAATCTTTCCTAATTGATTTTAAAGTAAATGGGGAAGAAGTAACACCTTATTTAAACTCGTTAGCAAAAGGTAATAAAGGTTATAAATATTATCCAAACTTCTTCCATCAAACCGGTCAAGGTAAAACTGCCGATTCAGAATTAACGATGGATAATAGTATTTATGGCTTACCACAAGGATCAGCGTTCTCGTTGAAAGGCGACAATACTTATCAATCCTTACCAGCAATATTAAATCAAAAGCAAGGCTATGAAACATCAGTCATGCACGGCGATTACAAAACATTCTGGAACAGAGATCAAGTGTACAAACATTTTGGTGTAGATAAGTTCTATGATGCAACTTATTACGATATGCAACAAAAAAATCTTGAAAACTTAGGTTTAAAAGATGAAGTATTCTTTGATGAATCAATATCACATTTAAAAGAACAAAAACAACCTTTCTATTCTCATTTAATTACGTTAACAAATCATTACCCATTCACAGTGAGTAAAGAAGACGCAACTATTGAGAAACCAGATACTGGTAGTACAACATTAGATGGTTATGTACAAACAGCACGTTATTTAGATGAGTCATTAGAGAAATTTATGACACAACTTAAAAAAGAAGGCCTGTATGATGATTCAGTTATCATCATTTATGGTGACCATTATGGTATTTCAGAGAACCATAATAAAGCAATGGCTAACTTATTAGGTGAAGATGAAATCACACCAGCTAAATTTATGGACTTAAACAGAACACCGTTCTTTATGAAAGTTCCAGGTTTAGAAGGTGGAGTTGATGAAACATACGGTGGTCAAACTGATGTTATGCCTACTTTACTTGATGTTTTAGGTATAAAATCAAATAACTACTTAATGTTTGGTACAGATTTATTATCTAAAGGACATGATGAAACAGTCGCATTTAGAAATGGTGACTTTATCACACCAGAATATAAATCGATTGGAACGACAACATACGACAACAAGACCAATAAACCTATGAAGACTAAACCTAAAGATTTAGAAGAAAACAAGAGTAATGTTGAAAAAGAACTAGAATTATCCGATCAATTATTACACGGAGACTTATTCAGGTTCTATGACAATCCAGACTTCAAGAAAATCAAGCCATCAGACTTTGAGTATAAATCAGGTAATGGCTATCAAGAAGAATAAAATTAATATTAAAAAGCCGGGACAAATTAATTTGTCCCGGCTTTTCTATTGTGAATAAATGAATTTATCAAGACAGGTCCAACATGATAAATAGAGAGGCTGAATGTTGCAAGACAGGGCCAACATGATAAATAGAGCCCGTGAATTTATCAAGACTGGCACAACATGATAAATAGAGCGGTTGAATATTGCTAGTCGAGACAAACATGATAAATAGAGCGGTTGAATATTGCAAGACAGGGCCAACATGATAAATAGAGCGGTTGAATATTGCAAGACAGGGCCAACATGATAAATAGGGAGGCTGAATGTTGCAAGACAGGATCAACATGATAAATAGAGCGGTTGAATATTGCAAGACATGGCAAACATGATAAATAGAGCGGCTGAATGTTGCAAGACATGGCAAACATGATAAATAGAGCGGTTGAATATTGCTAGTCGAGTCAAACATGATAAATAGAGCGGCTGAATGTTGCTAGTCGAGACAAACATGATAAATAGAGCCCATGAATTTATCAAGAGTGGCACAACATGATAAATAGACGAGCTGAACTTATCAAGACTTGCCCAACATGATAAATAGAATACTATTTCCATACTGAAATCTCTAGTTACAGCATATATTTATAAAAAATCCCCGAAGTTTTGATCAAAACTTCGGGGATTGTCTTTATCCTAATGCTACGTCTAGAATCATCATAATAGTGAATCCACCCATTAGACCTAATGTGGCTAAGTCTGTGTTATTTCCAGACTGTGATTCGGGTATTAATTCTTCTACAACTACAAATATCATAGCACCAGCTGCAAATGCGAGTGCATATGGTAAAACTGGTGTCGCTACAACGACTAATAATGCACCTAACATTGCAAATACAGGTTCAACTAATGCCGATGCTTGTCCGTAGTTAAAGGATTTCCATCTTGTTAAACCTGAGGCACGTATTGGCATTGAAAGTGCTGCACCTTCAGGGATATTTTGGATACCGATACCTATTGCTAAACCAAGTGCGCCTAATAATGTAGCACCATCATTACCAGTTGCTACTCCACCAAAAGCAACACCTATTGCTAGACCTTCTGGAATATTATGAAGTGTGATTGCTAAAAATAGTAATGTATTTTTACCTAATTTAGTATCAGGTCCTTCGACTTTTTGACTTTTGTCTACAGCATTTTGGTGTGCGTGTGGTATAACAAAGTCTAATAATCTAATGAATAATCCACCTAATAAAAAGCCAATTGCCGCTGGTAACCATGGCATTGCCGAGTCAGAACTTTGCTCAATTGAAGGTTGTAATAGTGACCAAAAACTAGCTGCAATCATCACGCCAGCTGCGAAACCTTGCATCGTATTGATTACTTTTGTGTCTATATTTTTAAACAAATAAACGAATGATGCACCGAATGCAGTTAACAGCCATGTGATAATACCTGCGAATAATGCTTGTAAATATGGGGGTAGTTCTGTAAAAAAGTCTTGCATAGTTTTTGCTCCTTCGTATCTTTTGTTTGAAAAAAAGTGTATAATATATTAATTGAAAACTGAGAAAATTAAAGGATGTTAATTCATGGAAGCATATAAAATTGAAAAACTTAATAAGCAATATGGTGATAAAGTTATTTTTAATGATTTAGATTTATCCGTATCTTACAAAGAACGCATTGGACTAGTTGGTATTAATGGAACAGGTAAGAGTACTTTGCTTAAAGTTATAGCAAATATTGATGATGATTATGATGCAAAGACATCTTATCCTAACCAATATCAAATAGCATATGCAAGCCAAAAGCCTGAACTTGATGGATCTTTATCTGTAATAGATGAAGTATTAAATAATGAAACTGAAATGACAAAAGTCATTGCCCAATACGAAAGCGCTTTAAATCGATATCAGCAAACTGGTGAATCTAAAGATTTAGATCTTATGATGCAATACCAATCTGATATGGATCGATTAAATGCTTGGGATTACAGTGCAGACGTTAAAACTATTCTATCAAAACTAGGTATAAATGACTATCTTAAAAAGGTTTCTACTTTGAGTGGTGGACAACAAAAGAGAGTTGCACTAGCTAAAGAATTGATACGTAAACCTGATTTATTATTGTTAGATGAGCCTACAAACCATTTAGATATTGAAGGAATAGAATGGCTCGTTAATTATATCAAACAATACCCTCATACAATCATGTTTGTTACACATGATCGTCACTTCTTAAATCAAGTTTCAACTAGAATTGTTGAACTTTCAAATGGTAAATTAACAAGTTATCCCGGTAATTATGAATCTTATATTGAAGCAAGAGCTGAAAAAGAAGAAATAGAAGCTCAGCAACATGTTAAGAAAAAAGCACTGTATAAGCAAGAATTGCATTGGATGAGACAAGGTGCAAAAGCTAGATCAACTAAACAACAAGCGAGAATTCAAAGATTTAATAATTTAGAAGATGATTTGTCTAACAAGAAGACACAAGGAGAAGCGAGCTTGAATTTAGCACATTCTCGATTAGGGAAACAGGTCTTCGAATTAGATGATATCTCGAAGTCCATCGGTGACAGAACTTTATTCGAGGACTTTACGACAATTATACAAAAGGGCGATAGAATTGGAATTGTTGGAGAAAACGGTGCTGGTAAGACAACACTCCTTAACATTATAAGTGGCTTAGACCAGACTTTTGATGGTAACTTGATTACTGGTCAAACAGTAAAAATAGCTTATTTCAAACAGCAAGATGAAAGCTTGACGTCTGATGACAGAATGATAGATTACTTGAGAAAAGAAAGTGAAGTAGCTAAAGAGAAAGATGGTACTGTTGTGTCAGTTACACAATTGTTAGAAAGATTCTTATTTCCAAGTCAAACACATGGCACACAAATTAATAAACTATCAGGTGGAGAGCAGAAGAGACTTTACTTACTTAAATTATTAGTACATGAGCCTAATGTTTTAATTTTAGATGAGCCAACAAATGATTTAGACACTGAAACATTAACAATTTTAGAAGCTTATATTAATGAGTTCGGTGGAACAGTTATCACTGTAAGCCATGATAGATATTTCTTAAATAAAGTGGCTAATAAATATTGGTATATCCATGATAAGCAAATAGAACCAATGCTAGGTACTTTTGAAGATTATTTAGCATATAAAAAAACAGTCGATAAAAAAGCAACACAACAATATAAAGAAGCTCAAAAAGCTGAAGTAAAATCTAAAACAACTACTAGATTGTCATTTAAAGAAAAACGAGAACTTGAACAACTAGAAGAAAATATTGAATATATAGAATCAAGATTAGTAGAGCTTGAGCAAGAAATGGTTGAACATGCGACTAATTATGAAAAATTAAACGAACTAACAAATGAAAAAACATCGATTGAAGCGCAATATGAAGAAGATTATATGCGTTGGTCATCCTTATCAGACAGATTATAAGCGTATAGAGGTGTATATATAGATGCAAAATATTTTAAAAGAGTATTTCGGATATCAGCAATTTAGAGATGGACAGAAAGAAATTATAGATAAAGTTATCAATCATCGTCCCACTTTAGGTGTTATGCCTACTGGTGGAGGTAAATCAATTTGTTATCAAGTGCCAGGTCTATATTTAGATGGACTTACAATTGTCATTAGTCCGTTGATTTCTTTAATGAAAGACCAAGTTGATAGCTTGAGATCGATGGGTATTAAGGCTGAATTTTTAAATAGTACTTTAACGAGTAAAGAAAAGAAAAGAGTTGAGAGCGAGCTCATTTCAGGACAGTTAGATTTTCTATATATTGCACCAGAACGATTTAACCAACCACAGTTTATCCAAATGATTAATAAGTGTGATGTTCAACTTATAGCATTTGATGAAGCACATTGTATTTCTAAATGGGGACATGACTTTAGACCAAGTTACCAAGAAGTAATCACACACGTCATGAGTTTACCTCATCACTTTAGACTAGTGGCTTTAACTGCAACGGCTACAAAAGAAGTTCAAGCAGATATCTCTCAAAAATTAGGGATTGCTGAAAATGATATTATTGAAACATCTATTAAACGTGAAAATTTAACATTTAAAGTGAACAATACATATCAAAGACTTAATTTTGTTAAAGACTATGTGAGAACAAACATTAACCAATCAGGAATTATTTATTGCTCCACACGAAAGCAAGTAGAGCAGTTGAGTGAAACGCTTGATGATATGAATATTAAAAATGTTATGTACCATGCAGGGCTTCCTAAAGAAGAAAGAGAACGTGCCCAACGTAAATTTATTGAAGATGACATAAAGTTAGCAATCGCTACAAATGCATTTGGGATGGGGATAGATAAATCCAATGTAAGATTTGTCATTCATTACAATATGCCTCAAGATATAGAATCTTATTATCAAGAAGCGGGTAGAGCTGGTCGAGATCAATTAGATAGTGAATGTATTCTATTGTTCTCAGATAGAGATATTGACCTACAAAAATTCTTTATATCTTCTAGCCCTGCTGATGATGAGTATAAAGAAAAACAAGGTGAAAAGCTTAGACAAATGATTCAATATACTAAGACAACTAAATGTCTTGAAGCAATGATGATACATTATTTCAACCCTGATGAGAAATTAGAAGAATGTGGTAGATGTTCAAGTTGTATTCAATCTGAAAAATCATACAATATGACAACAGAAGCACAAAAAATATTGAGTTGTGTAGCAAGATTAAAACAAAAAGAAAAAAGAAATATGATTATACAAGTATTAAGAGGTGAACAAACCCCTCAAATTTCATCACTAGGATACGATGAATTAAGTACGTATGGTATATTAAAAGACTATACAACAAATGAATGTCATCATTTATTAGATGAATTACGTTATAAAGGTTATTTAAATGAGCATAAAGAAATATTAAGCGTAGACCAAGATGCTATGGAAGTACTTAGAGGAAATGTCGAAATTATGACCACACCATTCAAGACTAAGCCAAAAGAAATAGTAGACATACAAACAATTACAGATGTTGACCGTTCTTTATTTGAACGCTTAATTGAGGTTAGAAAAGATTTAAGTAAAGAGCTAGAAGTGTCACCTTTATCTATCTTCTCAGATCAAATTTTAGAACAATTTGCTAAGAAGTTGCCAGAATCTAAAAAAGAAATGATTTTAATTGATGGAATTGGAAGTTATAAGTTGAAACATTATTGTCCAATTTTTATTGATACTATTAAAAATTATAAACAACCAATATAAGGCGTTATAGGCATTTTATTGTGACATTAGGGTAAATAATTAAAAAGTAATTTAGTTACAGACAATAAAAAGAAATGTGGTGTCTATGAATGATCCAATTTGAAGAGGTTTCAAAAATATACGGGGATAAAAAAGCAGTAGATAATATAAGTTTCAATATTAACGAAGGAGAATTTTTTGTTTTAATTGGGCCATCAGGTTGTGGAAAAACAACAACTCTTAAAATGATTAATAGACTCATTTCATTATCGGAAGGATATATATATTTTAATGATAAACCGATTAGTGATTATGATGTTTCTGAAATGAGATGGGATATTGGATATGTACTCCAACAAATAGCGCTATTTCCACATATGACGATTAAAGAGAATATAGCTCAAGTTCCAGAAATGAAAAAATGGAAAAAGAAAGAAATCGCTAATCGAGTAGATGAATTGTTAAATATGGTTGGTTTAGATCCAGAAACTTTTAGAAATCGATATCCAAGCGAATTATCTGGTGGTCAACAACAGCGTATTGGTGTAATACGTGCACTTGCTTCAGACCCACCAGTTGTATTAATGGACGAGCCATTTAGCGCATTGGATCCAATCAGTAGAAAAAATTTACAAGATGATTTATTAGAACTTCAGTCTAAAATTAAAAAAACAATCGTCTTTGTAACACATGATATTGAAGAAGCGATGAAAATGGGAGACCGTATTTGTTTGTTAAATCAAGGTCATGTAGAACAAATTGGAACGGCAGATGATTTTATTCATCGACCTAAAAATGATTTTGTAAAATCATTTATTGGTAATGTAGATGCACATGTATTAAAGCAAGTTAAGTTAGGTGATATAGCACAACCGATATCAGAAGTACATACAGATTCAATTGAACAATATCCAAAAGTAGACCCATCTAAAACAATTGATGATATATATGGGCTATTAGCTGAACACGAAGCTATCATAATGGATAAAGGCGACAATGTCCCTAGCCATATCGTGACTAGACAATATGTATTTAGCTATTTGGCAGAAAAGAATAGAGGTGTTTCATAATGAATGCATTATTTGAGACACTTGCAAGTAGAAAAGGTCAGTTATTAGAGACATTATTAGAACATATTCAACTATCATTTATTGCATTGCTAATAGCAGTTGTAATAGCAGTGCCATTAGGTATTTTACTAACTAAGACTAAAAAATTAGCAGAAGTCATTATTAATATAGCTGCAGTATTACAAACAATACCGTCTCTTGCTTTATTAGGTTTAATGATTCCGCTATTTGGTATCGGACGTATTCCTGCAATTATTGCACTTGTAATTTATGCTTTATTGCCGATATTAAGGAACACATATACAGGTATTAAAGAAGTCGACCCATCTCTTATTGAAGCGGCACGAGGCATTGGTATGAAAACAGGAAGAAGATTGTCTAAAGTTGAACTACCACTTGCTATGCCAGTTATGATGGCAGGTATAAGAACTGCCATGGTACTTATCATTGGTACTGCAACTCTAGCTGCTTTAATTGGTGCTGGTGGATTAGGGGATTTAATACTTTTAGGTATTGATAGAAATAATACTTCGTTAATATTATTAGGTGCTATTCCAGCGGCAATATTAGCTATTTTCTTTGATGTATTTTTAAGAATATTAGAGAAAATCTCTTATAAAAAATCATTAATTATTTTAGGCACAATATTGTTGATATTCTTATTATCCGTAACGATTCCATTATTTGCTCAAAAAGGTGACAAAATTACTTTAGCAGGTAAACTAGGCTCTGAACCTGAAGTCATTACGAATATGTATAAAATATTAATCGAAGAAGAAACTGATAATACAGTAGAAGTTAAAGCAGGTATGGGTAAAACGTCATTCTTGTTCAATGCATTAAAATCTGATGAAATAGATGGTTATTTAGAATTTACAGGTACGGTGCTAGGTGAATTAACTAAAGAAACGCCAAAATCTACATCAGAAAAAGGCGTCTATGAGCAAGCAAATAATGGCTTAGACAAAAAGTTTGATATGCAATTGCTTGAACCGATGAAATATAACAACACTTATGCTTTAGCTGTTAAAAAAGAGTATGCAAAGAAACATGATATCAAAACAATTTCTGATTTGAAAAA
This sequence comes from Mammaliicoccus sp. G-M28, assembly GCF_022386595.1. Taxonomy (NCBI): domain Bacteria; kingdom Bacillati; phylum Bacillota; class Bacilli; order Caryophanales; family Staphylococcaceae; genus Mammaliicoccus; species Mammaliicoccus sp. G-M28. The sequence goes on along the minus strand of NZ_JAJNIF010000002.1, from coordinate 314,146 downwards.
AGTTGAAAATGATATTAGACCTGGTTTTACATTAGAATTCAACGACCGTGAAGATGGTTATAAAGGCATTCAGAAGAAATATGATTTGAACTTTAAAGATGTAAAAACTATGGAACCTAAATTGCGTTATCAAGCACTTGAAAGTAAAGATATTGATTTGATTGATGCGTATTCTACAGATGCTGAGCTTAAAGAATATGGTATGGTTGTTTTAGAAGATGATAAAAAGCTCTTCCCACCATATCAAGGTGCGCCTTTGATGAAGAAAGAAACTGTAAAAGAGCATCCTGAAGTTGTTAAAGCAATGAATAAATTAAAAGGCAAAATTTCTGATGAAGAGATGCAAGAAATGAATCATAGAGTAACGATTAAAGATGAAGATGCGTATCAAGTAGCAAAAGAATATTTAGAGAAGAATGATCTGATTAACTAAATACCATTGATTTATGAAAATGATTAGGTCTATAATACTAATAAATTAAAAAAAACGGTAAATTTCGATTTACCGTTTTTTATATTTCAATTTGGAGGTCTTAGATTATGAAGCAACAGTTAAGTGAATTACAGGCATATCAACCGGGATTATCACCGAGACAATTAAAAGAAAAGTATGGCATAGATAGAGAAATGGTCAAGCTTGCTTCAAATGAAAATTTATATGGTCCTTCACCAAAAGTTAAAGAAGCCATTAAAAATAATTTAGATGAATTATTTTATTATCCAGAAGTAAAACAGTTTGAAGTAAAAGAAACATTAAGTACATTCCTCAACGTAAAAAAAGAGCAAATCTTTTTCGGTTCAGGTTTGGATGAAGTTATCATGATTATTTCTAGAACTGTATTAGAGCCTGGAGATGAAATATTAACGAGTGATATGACGTTTGGACAATACAAACATCATGCCATCATAGAAAGCGCACAAGTTAAAACAACACCTCTTAAAGATGGTTATTTTGATTTAGATGCTATGTATGAACAAATTACAGATAAGACAAAATTAATATGGATATGTAATCCTAATAACCCAACTGGTACTTATTTATCACATGATGATATAGAAGCTTTTATTAAAAAAGTGCCTGACGATATTATTGTGTTGATTGATGAAGCGTACATAGAATTTGCGGTTGCTGATGATGTTCCAAACAGTTTAGAATTGTTGTCACAATATAACCAAGTGGTCCTATTAAGAACTTTATCTAAAGCGTATGGATTAGCATCGCAACGTATAGGATATGCAATAGCAAACGAATCTTTATTAGACCAGCTAGATATAGTAAGACTACCATTTAACGTAACATCATTATCAGCAGTTGCGGCAGATGCAGCAATAAAAGATCAAAGCTATTTAAAAGATATTACACAAAGAAACAGACAAGAAATCGAGAAATTTTTAAATGCTTCTTTCAAAGAGCATATATATGATAGTCAGACGAATTTTATCTATGTAAATACTGACCAACCTCAAGTATTATATGATTATTTACTTAAAGAAGGATTTATAACAAGACCATTTCCGAATGGTGTTCGAATCACGATAGGATTTAGTGAGCATAATGATAAAATGTTACAAGTATTAGAAACTTTTTTTGAGGAGTAGGGGTCATAAGAAAGGAAAGTCAGTAACTTCTTTGATATACTAGTAGACATTGATATATAAAGGAGAAGGTACAATGACGAAGCAAACAATCGGTATTGATATGGATGAAGTCCTAGCTGACACTATTAAAAAATTACTAAGACGTTACAATGAAGAAACATCTTCAAATGTTACAATGGAAGAACTTAAAGGTACAAAAATCCGTAATATGATGCCTGAACATCAAGGCGTTCTTACTGAGATTTTAAGGGAAGGTGGATTTTTTAGAGATTTAGAAGTATTTCCAAATGCGATTGAAGTGGTTCAAAAATTAAACGAATATTATGATGTATATATTGTTACAGCTGCAATGGACGTACCAACATCATTTGCAGATAAATATGCTTGGCTTAGAGAACATATGCCATTTTTAAGCCCACAACATTTTGTATTTTGTGGTGATAAAGGCATCGTCAATACAGACTACCTAATTGATGACAATCCTAAACAATTAGAAAGCTTTAACAATCACTCTATTATGTATGCAGCAGATCATAATAGAGATTATAATAAATGGCCAAAAGTTCATAGTTGGAAAGAAGTAGAAGAATATTTCTTAGGCGAGAACGGCGAATATGCTAAATCTAATGAAGCAGTATCAGAAACATCAAAATAAATAAAAGCACGACATCGGCACATTCAGGCTGATGTCGTGCTTTTTTGATATAGGTGGATGACGATTCCATTCCGGCAAAAACGCACGAAGACTTTCGAGATATCGTGCGATTCAGACTAAATCAGGCAAAAACGCACGAAGACTCAGAAGATATCGTGCGATTCGGACTAAATCGGGCAAAAACGCACGAAGACTCACGAGATATCGTGCGTTTTAAATTAAAATATACTAATGTATACCTTGCATAAGTTTTTTGATTTTTGGTGTCATGGATAATACGATTAGTGACACGACGATTGCAATTGCACCAATCAATCCAAAGTAATTTTGTTGTCCTAGTGGTTCTATAAGTTTAACGAGTTGTCCGTTAATACCTTGTGCAGTTGCATTTGTTAAGAACCATAGACTTAACATTTGGGCTGAGAATGCTTTTGGTGCAAGTTTAACTGAAACACTTGATCCAGTAGGTGATAAACAAAGTTCCCCAATAACACATAAGAAGAAGCTAAGTATTAACCATATTGGGTTCATAAGTTCTGCTTGTTGCATAGACATTGCAATCATCATTGCAATAAATGAAATACCTGCAAATGCTAAACCAATTACAAATTTAAGTGGGGTAGAGGGATTGTATTTCCCTAACTTTTGCCACAAGAATGAGATAACTGGTGCAAATATAACAATAAAGAATGGATTTATAGATTGGAACCAACCTGCTGGTATAACAAAATTAATACCATAAGCGTTTAAATCTAATTGAGTATGCTCTTGCGCAAATACGCCCAGTACATTTGACCCTTGTTCTTGAATGCTCCAGAATAACACGGAAGCTAAGAATAATGGTACATATGCTAACAGTCTTGATTTTTCAGTTCCATCAATATCAGGACTTCGATACATAATTGACCAATATATAAATGGTACAACTATACCAACGATTAATACGATTAAACTGATTGAATTAAATGTAAGTTGTCCAACTAGATATAAAATACCTAGTAGGATAATGATTCCTATCGTGCTATATGTAAAAATTTTAGCATATTTTACTTTTTCTTTATGATTCAATGGGTTTGAAGGATGATTTTCAACTTCTCCAAGACTTTTTCTTTGGAATAATACGTATGCTATTAAAGCTAGAAGCATACCAAAGGCTGCGATAGAGAAACCTTGATGGAAGCCTACGCTTACACGTACTTTGTCAATAATAAGTGGTGATAGTAACGCACCCATATTAACTGACATATAAAATATAACGAATCCTGCATCTAATCTATTATCGTTCTTGTGGTATAAACCTCCAACAACGTTTGAAATATTAGGTTTCATTAATCCTGAACCTACGATTATAAGTATCATAGATATTAAAAAGGCACCTAAACCGAATGGTAAAGATAAGACTAAATGACCTAACATGATTAATACAGCACCATACATGAGTGATCTACGAGAACCGATTAATCTATCGGCAACCCATCCACCTAAAATACCTGTCATGAATATAAGTGAACCGTACATTGCCATAATTTGTTGCGCTGTTATTTTATCTAATCCAAGTCCGCCTTGACTTACAGAAAAGTATAAATAATAAAGTAGTATTGCACGCATTCCATAATAACTAAAACGTTCCCAAAATTCTACAAAGAATAAAATTCCTAGCCCGCGTGGATGACCAAAAAATCCATGCTGAGGAACTGTTTCTACCATTTCCTCTCGCGTCATTTTGCTCATAATAAATCGCTTCCTTTCCAAACTTCTCCGAAAATTCAAGTGAGTTTACTGAACATTTTAACCCTATAATTTAGAAAATTCAATAAAATTTTAATAAGTTCTAAAATTGTGAATAATCAAAAATTAATTATAATTATAAATTAAAAAATATGAAAAATTACTCATTCATTTTGATTTCTTTAAGTTTCCAGTGATATGCATATTTTTAATATTTTACGATTTTGTACGTGCATGCTTGCCTAGGGGTATGGTTCGATCCTGTAGTCTCTCACGCATACCATTCCCTCAGGCGTCCGCACTTTACAAAATCGTGATAAATAGCTATTTTTTATAAAGTCTTAAGATTTTATACGTGCATGCTTGCCTAGGGGTATGGTTCGAGCCTGTAGTCTCTCACGCATACTATTCCCTCAGGCGTCCGCACTTTACAAAATCGTTACCAATATCTATTTAAATACAATCTTACGATTTTGTACGTGCATGCTTGCCTAGGGTATGGTTCGAGCCTGTAGTCTCTCACACATACTATTCCCTTAGACGTCCGCACTTTACAAAATCGTTACCAATAGCTATTTTTATACAAAAAATAAGAGCAGCAATTCATTATTAAAAATGAATTGCTGCTCTTTATGCTCATAACTAGCAAGATACTAGCTTCGATAAAAATTATTTTACGCCGGCCATCAATGTTTTGATTTTTGGACTAGCGATTAATAATAATACTGCAATGACAATTGCTATAATACCAGAATATAAGAAGTAATCATTAGAACTGATACTTGTATAAACTTTAACCATTTGAGCATTTAACCCTTGTGCCATAGCATTTGATAAGAACCAAACACTCATCATTTGAGCTGTAAATGCTTTTGGTGCTAATTTTGTTGTTGTTGATAAAGCGATAGGTGAAATACAAAGTTCACCAAGTGTTACAAGTAAGAAACTAGCGAATAACCAAAATGGGTTAATTAATGATGCGTCACTTGATAAAGGTACAACCATAATAATGTATGAAAGACCTGCTAAGAATACACCAATTGAGAATTTATAAACTGTTGGTGGATTGAATTTACCTAATTTAACCCATAAGATTGAGAACAATGGTGCAAATAAAATGATGAAGAACGGGTTAAGTGATTGGAACCAAGCTGCTGGTATAGAGAAATCAATTGCGCCACCAGTTAACTTAGACATACTTAATTGTGTTTTAGTATCAGCGAATTGTGCTAATACTGTAGAACCTTGTTCTTGAATCATCCAAAATGCTACTGCTGCAATAAATAATGGTATGTACGCATAAACTCTTGAACGTTCGTAATCTTCTGTTTTTTTACTAGCTGTAATTTTAACAAAGTAATAAATTGGTAATAGAACACCTAGAACCGAAATGAAGTTTGCAAAGTTCGGTAATGTTAATTGACCAAATAAACTTAAAATTACGCAAACAATAGCTATTATAACTACGCATATTGCAACGATTTTTGTGATTTTTTTCTTTTCTTCTGCATTCAATGGATCAGGTACTTCGATACCAGCAAGACCTAAATATTTTTTGTTAGTTAAGAAATAAATAACTAAACCAAGAAACATACCTACTGCTGCTACTGCGAAACCAGCATGGAAGCCTACATTAACTTGTAACCAACCGATTAATAGTGGTGATAATAATGCACCTAAGTTAATTGACATGTAGAAAATTGTAAATGCTGAGTCTAATCTTGGATCGTTCTTTTCGTATAATAAACCAACAGTTGAAGAAATGTTTGGTTTTAATAATCCAGTACCAATAATTAAGAATAGTAGTGCGACTAATAATAATGTGAAATTACTAGGTAATGATAATAGTATATGACCAATCATGATGAGTATTCCACCATAGAACAGTGCATGTCGAGTACCTGTAATTCTATCAGCAATCCATCCTCCGATTACACCACTCATGTAAACAAGTGCACCGTAAATAGATACAATTTGTAATGCTAAACCTTGGTCAATGCCAAATCCACCTTTTGCTACTGAATAGTAAATGTAGTAGGCGAGAATTGCTTTCATTCCATAATAACTAAATCTTTCCCAAAATTCGGTTAGGAATAATGTTGACAACCCTTTAGGATGACCAAAGAAACCAGTACGTGGTGTACTTTGAATAATTTCCTCTTTTGTATAATGTTTGTTACCCATTTTTTACTTCCCCTCATAATAAACTGTATTCATTTTAGATGTACTTAAAAATAGCACATGTTAAATTGTAATCGTTTCATAAAATAAACACAAGTTAAAGATTACTAATATTCATACAATAATGATTATTTGCAATAATTAAAACCAGTAGTATCAAGGGATGTAGAAAATAGAATTATTTCTTTAAAAATGTAAACGCTTTCTTATGATAAAGAGTAATAAGTTTATATATGTGAAAAAATAAAATAAGACGTAGATTAAGTCGGAAGTTAATCGAAGAGATAGGGCAAGTTGTAGATTAATTCGGGAGTTAATCTAAGAGTTCAGTCAAGTTGTAGATTAATTCGGGAGTTAATCTAAGAGTTCAGTCAAGTTGTAGATTAATTCGGGAGTTAATCGAAGAGTTCAGCCAAGTTGTAGATTAATTCGGAAGTTAATCTAAGAGTTCGACTAAGTTGTAGATTAATTGGGAAGTTAATCTAAGAGTTCAGCCAAGTTGTAGATTAATTGGGAAGTTAATCTAAGAGTTCAGTCAAGTTGTAGATTAAGTCGGGAGTTAATCGAAGAGATAAGCCAAGTTGTAGATTAAGTCAGAAGTTAATCTAAGAGTTCGACTAAGTTGTAGATTAATTCGGAAGTTAATCGAAGAGATAGAGCAAGTTGTAGATTAAGTCAGAAGTTAATCTAAGACATACTCAAATTCAACACCATACACTGAAAAGCTCATAGGGCATCAATGACTTTCATAAAAAATAAGAGCAGAGATTCATTTTTAATAATGAATTTCTGCTCTTATTATATTTCTGTGCCACTCACTGTATATGCTACTATCTGTTATCTATATTTCTGTTCCACTCCCTGTATATGCTACTATCTGTTATCTATATTTTCAGGGTATAGGTCATGGTTCATCATGCGATATTCTGCCATTTTTTCATATTTTGAGTCAGGTCTTCCATAGTTAGTGTAAGGGTCTATTGAGATGCCACCACGTGGTGTGAATTTACCTAAAACTTCAATATAATGTGGATCCATTAATTCTATTAAGTCATTCATAATAACGTTCATGCAGTCTTCATGAAAGTCTCCATGATTTCTAAAACTAAATAAGTACAATTTTAAAGATTTAGATTCTACCATTTTAACATTTGGAATGTATGATATATAAATCGTAGCAAAATCTGGTTGACCAGTTATTGGGCATAAAGAAGTGAATTCTGGACAATTAAATTTAACGAAGTAATCTCTACCTTGATGTTTATTGTCGAATACTTCTAACACTTCTGGTTTATATTGATCATGGTATTGATTGTTTTGGTTTCCTAATAATGTGATATCTTTTAATTCTTCTTTATTTCGTCCTTCTGACATTATGATTCTCCTTTTGTAATTGATTCTTTAGGTTTTGGATTTCTTTGAGCTTTTTTGAACATATAATATCCTGCAAGGAATATAATGATGTATCCTAAATAACTTAATAAATCTGGAACTTCTTTAAATATGATGAAACCGAGTAAAGCACTAAATATGACAGATGCGTATACAAATATTGAAATGTCTTTAGCAGCTGCATGACTATATGCGATTGTTATACCAAACTGTCCAACTGTAGCGAATACACCTGACATTAATAATATGATGATTTGTGATAAAGTCATTGGTTCAAATGTGAAAATGACAAATGGGATTAATGCTACTGTTGAAAAGAATGAAAAATAAAATACTGTAGTATAGGATTTCTCACGTTGTCCTAATGGTCGCAAAGCAGTATATGCACCAGCTGCAAAGATTCCGGATAATAAACCGATAACTGCGGGCATTGTATCTGAATCCAATGAAGGCTTAATGATGAAAATTGAACCAGCAATTGCAATAACCATTGCAATAATTTGATATTTCCGAGCTTTTTCATTTAAAAACAACGCACAAAGTAGTATAGTCCAGAATGGATTTAATTTCATTAACATATCCGCATCACTCAATACCATATGATCGATTGCATATATGTTGAGTAAAACACCAATTAAGCCCAGTGTAGAACGTAAAATAAGTAATGGTTGGTTTTCTAATTTTCCGAAAAATGGTGCTTTATATTTGATGACGAAGTAAATAGGTACAATCATCGCGATGAGGTTTCTAAATAGTGATTTTTGAAAAACTGGTAAATCACCAGAAAGTCTGAAGAATACAGCCATTAAACTAAAACCAATTGAAGAAATGAGTATTGCAATGATGCCTTTAACTGTAGAGTTCATTTAAACACCTTCTATTTTTTATCAATGAACATATATTATCATAATTCACTTTAAAAAGTATATGTCATGTTGACTGAAATCATTTTTGAAACTTAATTTTATGAAAGTAATTTTCAAATGTTGATTTATCAACGATTGTCATATGTGGATGGAAAGTCAACCCTATTTTTTTTAAAAAAATAAGGTAATATAAGTGTTATGAATCATTTATAGTGTTATAATAAATCACATAATATAGTATCTACATAAAAAAGCAGACACAATATCTTGTGTTTTGCACATTTAGAATAAAATTGAATAAAGTGTTGGATTTTTTGTATTTTTATTTTATAAATGCAATTTATTAAGTATATATATGTGGCAGGTGAAAGTTAATGAAGATAATTTATTACTCTTTAACAGGTAATGTAAGACGATTCATTCAGAGGGCTGGGTTGTCTGATACAATGGCTCTCACTGAGGCAAACAAAACAAATGCAATTAATGAACCATTTATAATTGTGACAGGTACAATCGGATTCGGACAAGTTCCTGATACTGTACAAGATTTTTTGAATGTAAATCATCAACATCTGAGAGCAGTAGCAGGTAGTGGAAATAGAAATTGGGGACAGAATTTCGCGAAAGCAAGTGAAGAAATCGCGAATAAATATCATGTCCCTTTATTGATGAAGTTTGAATTACACGGTAACCAAGAAATAGCAGATGAATTTAAAGAAAAGGTGGTTAATCTCTATGAAAATGATAAACAAACAGAAGCAAAATCATATTGAATTAAACAATAAAGTGACAAAGAGAAGAGAAGATGGATTTTTTGATATTGAAAAAGACCAAGAAGCATTAGAAGTATATTTAGAAGAAATTGCAGAAAAAACAATTCAATTTAATGACCCAATAGAGCGTTTGCACTTTTTAGTAGATCAAGACTTCTATTATGATCTATTTAAAGAATATAGCGAAGAATCACTAAAAGAGATAAACCAATTTGCAGATTCAATTCCTTTTCAATTTGCAAGTTATATGTCAGCAAGTAAATTTTTCAAAGATTACGCTTTAAAGACGAATGATAAATCAGAATATTTAGAAACTTACAAAGAACACGTTATTATTGTGTCTTTATATTTAGCAAAAGGTAATGTTGAACAAGCTAAGCAGTTTGTTGAAGGTATGATTGAACAACGTATTCAACCAGCTACACCAACATTCTTAAATGCTGGTAGAGCAAGACGTGGGGAACTAGTAAGTTGTTTCTTATTAGAAGTGGATGATAGTTTGAATTCAATTAACTTTATTGATTCAACTGCTAAACAATTAAGTAAAATTGGTGGCGGCGTAGCTATTAATTTATCTAAACTACGTGCTCGTGGTGAAGCAATTAAAGGTATAAAAGGAGTAGCTAAAGGTGTACTTCCAGTTGCAAAATCACTAGAAGGTGGATTTAGTTATGCTGATCAACTTGGTCAAAGACCTGGTGCAGGAGCAGTTTATTTAAATATCTTCCATTACGACGTATTAGAATTTTTAGATACTAAAAAAGTTAACGCAGATGAAGACATTAGACTTTCAACAATCTCTACAGGTTTAATCGTTCCTTCTAAATTCTTTGATTTAGCTAAAGAAGGTAAAGATTTCTATATGTTCGCACCACATACTGTTGAACGTGAATACGGTGTAACACTTGATGATATTAACCTTGACGAGTATTACGATGAACTTGTAGCAAATCCTAACATTATCAAAAAAGCTAAAGATGCTCGTGATATGTTAAATACAATTGCGCAAACTCAATTACAATCAGGTTATCCATACTTAATGTTCAAAGATAATGCGAATAAAGTACACCCAAACTCTGAAATTGGCCAAATTAAAATGAGTAATTTATGTACTGAAATTTTCCAATTACAAGAAACATCCATTATTAACGATTATGGAACAGAAGATGAAATCAAACGTGATATTTCATGTAATTTAGGATCATTAAACATTGTAAATGTAATGGAATCTAAGAAATTTAAAGATTCAGTCCATACAGGAATGGATGCTTTAACAGTTGTGTCTGATGATACAGAAATTAAAAATGCTCCAGGAGTTAGAAAAGCGAACAGTGAATTGCATTCAGTTGGCTTAGGAGTAATGAATTTACATGGTTATTTAGCTAAAAACAAAATCGGATATGAATCAGAACAAGCAAAAGACTTTGCTAATGTATTCTTTATGATGATGAACTACTATTCTATTGAGCGTTCAATGGAAATAGCTAAAGAAAGACAAGAAACATATGCTGATTTCGAAAAATCTGATTATGCTTCAGGTAAATATTTTGAAAAATACATTCAATCTGATATTAAACCACAATACGACAATGTTGCAGCATTATTTGAAGGCATTGAAATGCCAACTGCTGAAGATTGGAAAGCATTAGCAGAGGCAGTTAAAGAAAATGGATTATATCATGCTTATAGACTTGCTATTGCACCAACTCAAAGTATTTCATATGTACAAAATGCTACAAGTTCAGTAATGCCAATCGTAGATCAAATTGAAAGAAGAACTTATGGTAATGCAGAAACATTTTACCCAATGCCATTCTTATCACCAGAAACTATGTGGTATTACAAATCAGCATTTAATACAGATCAAATGAAATTAATTGATTTAATTGCAACAATTCAAGAGCACGTAGACCAAGGTATTTCTACAATCTTATATGTTAATTCAGAAATTTCTACGCGTGAACTTTCAAGATTATACGTATATGCTCATCATAAAGGTTTGAAATCACTTTACTATACACGTAATAAATTATTAAGTGTAGAAGAATGTACAAGTTGTTCAATTTAATCATTTTAATAAGATAGGAGATCTAACATGAAGGCAGTAAATTGGAATACACAAGAAGATATGACGAATATGTTCTGGCGTCAAAACATCTCACAAATGTGGGTTGAGTCAGAATTCAAAGTATCTAAAGATATGGCAAGTTGGGAAACACTGACTGAAGCAGAAAAAAACACATTTAAAAAAGCATTAGCTGGACTTACAGGTTTAGACACACATCAAGCAGATGATGGAATGCCATTAATCATGATGCACACTCAAGATTTAAGAAAAAAAGCTGTATATTCATTTATGGGAATGATGGAACAAATACATGCGAAAAGTTATTCTCATATATTTACTACATTATTGCCATCTAGTGAAACAAATGAATTATTAGATACTTGGGTTGTGGAAGAACCACATCTAAAATATAAATCAGATATGATCGTTGGAAACTACCATAAACTATGGGCTAAAGAAGCATCAATATATGATCAATATATGGCTAGAGTTTCAAGCGTGTTCTTAGAAACATTCTTGTTCTACTCAGGTTTCTATTATCCTTTATATTTAGCAGGACAAGGTCGTATGACAACATCAGGTGAAATTATTCGTAAAATATTATTAGACGAATCAATTCACGGTGTATTTACAGGTTTAGATGCACAAAGCCTGAAAAATGAACTTTCACAAGATGAACAAATTAAAGCAGATAGAGAAATGTATCGCATGCTAGATTTACTATATAAAAATGAGTATGAATATACAAAAACTTTATATGATGATATTGGTTTAACAAACGACGTAATGAATTACGTAACATATAATGCGAACAAAGCATTAGCAAACTTAGGATTTGACCCATATTATGAAGAAAAAGCATTCAATCCTATAATCGAGAACGCATTGAATACAAGCACTAAAAACCACGATTTCTTTAGTGTTAAAGGTGACGGTTACGTTATAGCATTAAACGTAGAAGCCCTAAAAGATGAAGACTTTATCTTTGAAGAAAAATAAGAATATAATGATCGTAGCCGAGACAAGTGAATTGTCTCGGCTCTTTTTTGTGTGGAGAAAGTGGGCTTTATAGGGGTGGGCTAGATTATGGGGCGTGGTTGCGGGAGATGATTGTGCGCTAACTGGCAGAATTCCGGATTATGCTCCTTAGATTGCGCTAACTGGCAAAATTCCGAATTATGCTCCTTAGAAAGTTCTAACTGGCATAATTCTGAATAGTGCTCCTTAGAAAGTTCTAACTGGCATAATTCTGAATAATGCTCCTTAGAGACAGCACCTCATACGGACATTATTCGGAATTATGTCCCTAACAGCACCTCATACGGACATTACTCAGAATTATGTCCCTAACAGCACCTCATACGGACATTATTCGGAATTATGTCCCTAACAGCACCTCATACGGACATTACTCAGAATTATGTCCCTAACAGCGCCTCATACGGACATTACTCAGAATTATGTCCCTAACGACCTCATGCTTTTCATTAATCTGTATTACAAAATAACAACTATTATCTTTTGCCATAAAAAGTTAACATATTTTTCAATATTAATTGATTTTAATAGAAAGTAATTGTTTATAATGAAGGTAATAGATGAAAGGTGGGTTTAATCTTGAAAAGAATTTTACTTGGCTTATTAACAGTATTAGTTATATCTGTGTTAGCTGCATGTGGAAATGATAAGAAGGAAGAAGAGCATAATCATTCGGAGCATAAATCGTCTGATAAACCTCAAGCTTTGGAAGTAGCATTAAATGTACCGAAAGAGGCGGAAAGTGGAGAAGAGGTTGAATTATCAGCTGAAGTTACACTTGGTAAAGAAAAGGTTAAAGATGCAGATGAAGTAATGTTCGAAATTGTGAAAGATGGAGACAAAGGTTCTTCTGAGATGAAGAAAGTTAAAGAAAATAAAGATGGCGTTTATAAATTGAAATACAAATTCAAAGATGCTGGTAAATACAATGTAACCAGTCATGTAACAGCTAGAGATCAACATACAATGCCTAATAAAGATATTGTTATAAAATAATTTTTAAAGAGGCTGAGACAAATTAAATTGTCTCAGCCTCTTATCATTTTTTGAAATAGCATTGCTTTTAATTTTATTCTTCATTACAATAGAGATAATGATAATCGTTATCAACTAATGAGAAGTAGGGTGTGACATGGGAAAATTTTTAATGCGTTTAGATGTTTTGATTGTATTATTAGTTATCACGACATTCTTCTCGATTTTTATAGGTGTGTCCGAAGTAAAACCGTTACACATATTTAACTTATCTGATGAACAAAAAAATATATTAGTATCGAGTAGAATTCCAAGAACAGTGAGTATTATAATTTCGGGTAGTTCTTTAGCAATTTGTGGTCTTATTATGCAACAGCTTACCCGTAATAAATTTGTTTCACCAACAACAGCTGGAACTATGGATTGGGCTAGATTAGGAATCTTAATTGCGCTCATCGCTTTTCCAGACGCAAATATATTAGTCAAATTACTATTTGCTACATTGTTGAGTTTGTGTGGAACAATGTTGTTTATGCAAATTCTTCAACGAATTCAATTCAAAGATGTCATATTCATCCCACTAGTTGGTATTATGCTCGGAAATATTGTTTCTAGTTTTTCTTCTTTTATTGCTTTAAGAACAAATACAGTTCAAAGTATTGGGAACTTTATGCAAGGTAATTTTTCAATTATTACTAGCGGTAGATATGAAATTCTATACATAAGCATTCCTTTTTTAATACTTGCATTTATATTTGCGAACCAATTCACGATTGCCGGAATGGGTAAAGATTTTAGTGTAAATTTAGGGCTTAACTATCAAAAAGTCGTAAATATCGGGCTGATTATCGCTTCGATTATTACTGCATTAGTTGTTGTAACAGTTGGAACAATGCCATTCTTAGGTTTAATTATTCCAAACTTAATTTCTATATTTAGAGGTGATCATTTAAAAAATGCTCTACCACATACTGCTGTATTCGGGGCGTTGTTTGTTATGATTTGCGATGTGTTAGGTAGATTAATCATCTTCCCATATGAAATTACAATTGGATTAACAATTGGCGTAATTGGTAGTTTTATTTTTATAGTAATGCTGATGAAAGGACGTTCAAGAAATGCTCAATAAATTATCGCCCATACATAAATTAATCCTTTTATCCGTATTAACTGCTCTAATTGCAGCTTTGTATTTATTTTATAATATTAATCCGAATATTTTAGAGTACCAATTAACCGGTCGTGTAAGAAAAGTAATCGCTATGTTGTTAGTAGGAGGAAGTATTGCTGTTTCTACAGTGATTTTTCAAACGATAACCAATAACAGAATTTTGACACCATCCATTATCGGTTTAGATGCTGTATATATGTTTATTAAGACTTCACTAATATTTATATTCGGTTCAACTTCATCAATTGTATTAAACTATCATTTGAATTTCATTATTACACTTGTTGGCATGATTTTATTTAGCTTGTTTTTATTCCAAATATTATTTAGATCTAAAGATCAAAATGTATTCTTTATACTATTGCTTGGTATTGTTTTCGGAACATTCTTCTCCAGTTTATCTAGCTTCATTGAAATGATGATTGATCCTGAAGAATTTTTATCTATACAAAGCGCGATGTTTGCAAGTTTTAATGCTATTAATGAAGAATTGCTTACAATATCAGGTGCGGCATTGTTAATTATGATCATTATAGCGTTCAGAATTAGACCATATTTAGATGTATTATCATTAGGAAAAGATCATGCAATAAACTTAGGTGTTAATTATACAAATGTTACGAGATGGCTGATGGTTATGGTTGCATTGCTTGTAACAATTTCAACTGCGTTAGTAGGACCTATTACATTTTTAGGTTTACTCGTAGTTAATCTCGCACATGAATTTATTAAAGAATTTGAACACAAATATATATTGCCAGCTTCTATACTCATAAGTTGGATTAGTTTGTTTCTAGGTCAATGGGTTGTCGAACATTTATTTGAAGGTAATACAGAAATTAGTATCATGATTAACTTTATTGGAGGTATTTACTTTATATTCTTAATTTTAAAGGAGCGTAATGTAGCATGATAAAAGTCGAAGGATTAACAAAAACTTATCATCAAAATAAAGTCGTAGATGATGTTGATATAGAAATTGAAAAAGGCAAAATCACTTCTTTTATAGGTCCTAACGGCGCTGGGAAAAGTACGGTATTAGCTATGGTCAGCCGATTGATTGAAAAAGATAAAGGAAAAATTAAAATAGATAATCAAGATATTGCTTCAATGAAAAGTAACGAACTTGCTAAAAAGCTCGCTATTTTAAAACAAACGAATCATACGGAATTAAAAATTTCTGTAAGACAACTCGTTAGTTTTGGTAGATTTCCATACTCAAAAGGTAAATTAAAAAGACAAGACAATATTATGATTGATAAAGCACTCGATTATTTAGGGTTAACAAATATTCAAAATAAATATTTAAGTGAATTATCTGGTGGACAGAGACAAAGAGCATATATTGCTATGACGATTGCTCAAGATACTGATTATATATTGTTAGATGAGCCATTAAATAATTTAGATATGAAACATTCTGTACAAATTATGAAAATTTTAAGAAGACTTGTTAAAGAAATGAATAAAACGATTGTAATTGTTATACATGATATAAACTTTGCTTCTTGTTACTCGGATAGAATTATCGCGATTAAAGATGGAAAAGTAGAAATCGCTGGTTTTAAAAACGAGGTCATCAATGAACCGGTATTGAGTGATATTTACGATCTAGATATCAAAATACAAGAAATAAATGGACAACGTATATGTGTTTATTTTGATAATGAATACATTGAAGTAGATGAAATTAAAACTTTAGCTATGTAGTTAATAATACTTTAATCATTGAAAGGAGTGATGCTTGATTTTACATGGGCAGATAGGTTCTTGGACACATTTTATATCATTTAATCAGAAGGAGAATCATGAACTATGAAGAAAGTATTTGGTTTTATTATAATTAGCTTGTTATCAGTAGTGCTTGTAGCTTGTGGAAGTAACTCAAACAGCAAAGACGAAAAGTCATCAAAAGATGATACTAAAAGTGGTTCTCAAACTATAGAAATTCAATCGAAATATGAAGTTAGTGGCGAGAAAAAAGACGGCAGTGACTCTAAAAAAATTGAAGAAAAAGTAAAAGTACCAGTAAATCCTAAAAAAGTAGTCGTATTAGATTATGGTGCTTTAGATACAGTAGAAGCTTTAGGTGCTAAAGATGCAGTTAAAGGTGTGCCAAAAGGGGAAAATGGCGCGTCATTACCTGGATTCTTAGACACGTTTAAAGGCGATGACGTTGTGAACACAGGTTCAGTAAAAGAAGTGAATTATGACAAGATTGCTGAAATTCAACCAGATTTAATCTTATTCTCTGGTCGTACAGCAGGTACAGAAGTACAAGATGAATTGAAAAAAGCAGCTCCAGATGCAGCTAGATTATACGTTGGCGCTGATGATAAAAACTTATTAAAATCAGTGGAACAAAATACAACTAATTTAGGTAAAATCTTTGATAAAGAAGATAAAGCAAAAGAATTAATTGCTGGTTTAGATAAGAAAGTAAAAACAGCAAAAGAAAAAGCTGAAAAATCAGATGACAAAGCAATGTACTTACTAGTTAACGAAGGTGAACTATCTACATATGGACCTGGTGCTAGATTTGGTAGCTTAATTTATGATGTACTAGGCGTTAAACCAGTTGATAAAAATATTAAATCAAGTGGTCACGGTCAACCAATCAGTTATGAATATGTAACTGAGAAGAATCCAGACATTATTTACGCAATGGATAGAGGTAAAGCAATCGGTGGTAAAGAAAGCTCAAACAAAGCATTATCAAACGATGTCATTAAAGATGTAAAGGCAATTAAAGATAAAAAAGTAGTTAATGTTGATCCACAATTATGGTACTTAGCTTCAGGTGGCGTAAGAACAACTGAAAAACAAGTAGACGAAGTAATTAAAGGTTTAGAATAAATAAAAAGAGGCTGGCACATAAATACCCATTCTCAAATAAAAAGAGCTAATCCATATTTTCGGATTAGCTCTTTTTTCTTTATTTATAAAATCTACGATTTTGTACGTGCATGCTTGCCTAGGGTATGGTTCTAGCCTGTAGTCTCTCACGCATACTATTCCCTCAGGCGTCAGCACTTTACAAAATCGTGACAAAATATCCATTCTTATACAAAAAATAAAGCACTTTTAATCTTCTAACTGTTCTCCTATAATTCTTACTTCTCTTTTTAATTCTATGTCGAATTTTTCTTTTACTACATTTTGTACATGTTTTATTATATTTTCATAGTCTGTAGCAGTACCGTTATCTACATTCACTATAAATCCGGCATGTTTTGTAGAAACTTCTACTCCGCCGATTCTATGACCTTGTAAATCTGCATCTTGAATAAGTTTGCCTGCAAAATGATTAGGAGGTCTTTGGAATACACTTCCACATGAAGGATATTCTAATGGTTGTTTATCTTCACGACGTTGTGTTAAGTCATCCATCGTAGCTTGGATTGAATTAATGTCACCGTCTTTTAATTTAAATGTTGCTTCTAATACAACTAAATGTTTACGTTGAACGATACTTGTACGGTAGTCTAATTCTAAGTCTTCACCTTTAATTACATGTAATCGGCCTGTGTCATCAACAGCTTTAATGTGATCTATACAATCTTTCACTTCGCCACCATATGCACCAGCATTCATATAAACTGCACCACCAACAGAACCTGGTATACCACAAGCAAATTCTAGTCCTGTTAAATGATGATCTCTAGCACGTCTTGATACATCTATTATAGCTGCGCCACTTCCACAAGTAATTGTTTGATTATTAACGGTTATTTCGTTGAATTGTAATAAGCTTATTACGATACCTCTTATACCACCATCTCGAATGATGATGTTAGATCCATTTCCTAAAAATGTGAGAGGGATTTGATTGTTATATGCAAACTCTATAATTTTTTGAACTTCAATATGTGAAGTTGGTGATAAATAAAAGTCAGCTTTACCGCCTGTTTTAGTGAATGTATATTTTTTTAGTGGCTCGTTCACTTTTATAAGTGATTTAGGGAGGAAAGTAGATAACGCCTCCAAAATTGTATGATTGTCCAACGTACGACGTCCTTTCTATATTGTGCTCATATTACTATTATATCAAGATTTATAATCTTAAGCGAATAGGTTAATTTTTATGCTCATTTAATAATTGTTGAAACCATTTTTGTTTTTGATTTTCATAGTCTTTAATGCTAAATGAGCTATGTAGTGCTGCTAATTTAAATGAGTCATAAGTTTGTATAATATTTTTATCATTTGTTAAAAGTGACTCTACAGTTAAATAATCATAAAGCATTTGGTTGTTTTGTTCAAGAATATGTAAACGCGTAATTTGTTTTAAGCTGATCAAATCTTCAAATTGAGCCATCATAACTTTTTTGTTATAGCCATTATGTAATCGATATATACGGTGATAGTTCAGTCTTTTTTCATCTAAGCTAGTAATGTCATGTAAAGATTTTACAGTTACAAGGACATCAACTATTGGCTCAGTAGAATAATTCGTTTGCTTTGTCCCACCTATATGGTAAACATCTAAAACAGGTGTATCTAATAAATGAATTAATAAATGTTGAATTCTTTCAAAATTTAGTTTAAAATCATCAGTTGACTTTAGTTGAATAAAAGGTTGAGGAAGTTTTAACATAAAGACTCCTTTCTTTAATCATAATTGAATATACAATATAACATTTTAATTATCCATGAAATTAGGTATAATACAAGTGAAACAGAGGTGCAATGATGAAAATTAAATTACTTTATTTAATGATGTTTGTTCTTGTCTTTATTATTGCAGCTTGTGGTAATGAATTACATTCAGATCTTCAAAATTATAAAAAGGATATGAAACCTATTTATAAAAAAGAAAATTCAATTCTTAATGATATAGATAAATTAAACTTAAACCGGTTAGATCAACTTATTGGCACGGAAGTAACAGTTGAGAAGCGTAAAGAGTTGGATGAACTTCAAAATAAGCTTGAAAAGCAGATAATACCTGAAGTCAAAGATCTAAAAAAACAAGCTGAAAATATAGATGCAAAGACAAATGATGTTAAAGATGCTCATAATATATATGTGAGTAACGTAGCAAAGAAAGAAAAAACAATAACAGAATTAAATGAATATATTTCATTGTTCAAAAAATCTATTGAGTCTAATGAAAAAATATTAGAATATACAAGTGTTTTTGAACAAAATAAATCTGATGCAGAGAAAAATGCAAAGCTAGCCAAAAATAATGCAGAAGAAAAAGAAGATTATGAAGCACTCGTTTCAGTTATTGATAAAAACAGTGAAGAGTTAAGTAGTAAAGCAAAATATTTAAATGAAACTCAGAATGTTCAAGATAGAGCAGATTATATTGAGAGTGAAATTATTCCATTGTTTTCTAAAAATGTTAAATCATTAAATCAAACGAATATCTCATCTAAAAGAGTTAATCAAATGAGACAAGCTCAAATAGAGGTATATTATACGCTCATTAATTATTATAAAGAACGTAAAAAAGGGATTGTAATTGAAGATAAACTTCAAAAAATACAAGTATCAAACGGTATGAATGCTCAATTTACTTATCTAGGTAAAGATGAAAAGTATGACAAAGCAATCGAAAGGTTAGATAAATAAAACACACCAAATACATTAATTTTGGTGTGTTTTCTTCATTTTTTATTTATGGTATCTTCATTTTTACGATTCTTTGATAAATATATGTTTTTGCCTACTAATGATACGAACCAAATAGAAAATGCGATTATAAGAATAAACGATAATGCAGGTTGATTTGTAAAATCAAATAAAAACAGTATAGAAATAATAAGTAAACATGCATTAATCGTATCAATCATGCCCCATCTTTTAATAAGTGTGGGTTTAGCATCTTTGGACAAAACTGGCACCTCCTTAATATATAACTAGTATACCAAAATTGTCTTGTGGTTAATATTATAGTTTAAGGGTAAAGATAATAAAGCCAATTATTAAAAATAGAATTTGCCATATAAATGGATAGATGATATAGTGTTCAATTGTATTGGTTAAATTATGATAGAGGTGAATTAAAATGGTCGTGAAATTAACTTCCATCGATCAATTTGAAAAAGTACTCAATGATAATCCAAACGTATTTGTTATGAAACATAGCGGTACTTGTCCTATTTCAGCAAGTGCATATGATCAATTTAACAAATTCTTATATGAAAGAGACATGGATGGTTATTATTTAATTGTTCAAGAAGAAAGAGAATTGTCTGATTATATAGCTGACAAAACTGGAGTCAAACATGAATCGCCACAAGCATTTTACTTTGTAAATGGGAATGCTGAATGGGATGCGAGTCATGAAAATATCACAGTAGCAAGTTTATCGAAAGCAGAAGAGTAATATTGATAATAAGCAAACAGTCAAAAAAGACTGTTTGTTTTTTTGTTAAATGTGTAAAAAAACAGTATAATGAATTATGATAAAAAGCATGAGGTGAAAATTATGAGAGTATTAGTTGCGATGGATGAGTTTGATAGTATTTTATCTAGTTACCATGCAAATCGATTTGTCGAAGAAGCAATAAAGTCTCAATTTAATGAAGCGGATATTGTACAAGTTCCATTATTTAATGGGCAAAGAGAAGTTATAGATTCAGTATTATTATGGCAATCCGGAACAAAATATTCAGTAGATCATCATGATGCATATATGAGACCGAAATCATCTGTATATGTAGTGACTGAACAGAATATAACAGTTATAGAAGCAGGGGATATACTATCTTCAAGTGAAGAAATCATTAGTCCACTTAATACAAGTTCGTATGGATTAGGTGAAGTCATTTTAGAAGCACTGAATGAAGAAAGCAAAGAAATGTTGATATCAGTAGGGAATGTAGCAAGTTATGATGGTGGGCTTGGTATGTTACAAGCGTTAGGTGCTAAATTCTATGACGCAGAAGGCGCTTTAGTAGATGTTAGTAAAGGCGCTAAATGGATGAAATATATTAGAACAATTGATTTATATGATTTAGATAAAAGATTAAAAGATAAAAATATTAAAGTCATTACAGACTTTGAATCTAAATACTATGGTAAAGACAGCCGAATTATGAAAGAGCAAGAATTAAATCAAATTGCTAAAGACGATGCTGTTTCAATCGATAATGCATTGTGGTATATCAGCGAATTATTTAAAAGTCAGCATAAAATATTATTAGGTAAAGAAGAAAGAGGCGGATCAGGAAGCGGATTAGCTGCTTTATTTAATAGTTTATGGGATGCCCAACTTGTTACTGGTGGGGATGTAGTCAATGAGCTTACGTATTTAGATCAATTAATAGAGCAAGCAGATTTAATTGTATTTGGTGAAGGTTTACAACCTAATCAACAATTGTTGGAGACAACTTCAGTGAGAATAGCAGAATTATGTAAAAAACATCAAAAAATAAATATTGCGATATGTGCAACAGATGAAAAATTCGATCAATATTTAGAACAAGATGTTACTGCAATGTTTAAAGTATTTAATAAAGACCAATATACGATGAGTGATTTAGAAATGGGCATTGCCTTGAGACATTTAACAACGCAGTCACTTAGATTACTAAAATCATCGTTATAATTAAAAGATTAAAAAAACCATGCATAGCCGTTAAGTAAGTCTTAACAGGTATGCATGGTTTTTTGATTTATTATGATTGCTTTTCAAATTCAGAAACGATACCGATAATTGTGTGGACTGCTTTTTTCATGACATCTATTGAAGCATATTCAAATGGTCCATGGAAGTTTGCTCCGCCTGTAAATAAGTTTGGCGTTGGTAAGCCCATATACGATAATTGTGAGCCGTCAGTTCCGCCTCTTATTGGTTCAATGATAGGCGTTATATCTAATGACTTGATAACTTTCTCTGGTATGTCAACAAGCTCAGGATGTGGCTTGATTTTTTCACCCATATTGAAATATTGATCATGGATCGTTACATTAATCAATTCACTATCATATTTATGATTTAAAATTTTGGCTATATCTAATAAATGATTTTTTCTTCGTTCGAATTGTGCTTTATCATGATCACGAATAATATATTGAAGTGTTGCTTTTTCAACTGTGCCAGACATATCTGTTAAATGGTAAAAACCTTCGTATCCATCCGTTTGTTCTGGTACTTCATGATTAGGAAGTTGATCATTAAAAGCCATGGCTAAAGTATTAGCGTTAACCATAACATCTTTAGCTGAGCCTGGATGAACATTGACGCCATTCACTTCTACTATTGCAGCTGCAGCATTAAAACTTTCAAATTGTAATTCACCTTCAAGACTGCCGTCTAATGTATAAGCAAAATCTGCATTAAATCGTTCAACATCAAAGTTATGTGGACCTTTGCCTATTTCTTCATCTGGTGTAAAACTAAATCTAATGTCACCATGTTTAATTTCAGGATGTTCATTCAAATAAATAATGGCTTCCATAATTTCAACGACACCTGCTTTATCATCTGCACCAAGTAAAGATGTACCATCTGTCGTCATCAAAGTATGTCCAATTACTTTGTTTAATTGTGGAAATGTTTTTGGACTAAGTATTTTATCTGAATTTCCTAATTGTATATCTTGACCGTCGTATTTTTCGACTATTAAAGGTTTAACATTTGATGCGTTATAGTCTGGAGAAGTATCGATATGAGCTAATAAACCTATAGTTGGAACCTTTTTATCGGTATTTGATGGAAGTGTTGCCATTAAATAACCTTTATCATCTACATCTACTTCAAGGTTTAATGCTTTTATTTCTTCTTGAAGCAGATTAATTAAGTCCCATTGCTTCTCAGTAGATGGTGTAGTTTGGCTAGATGGATCAGCTTGTGTATCTATTCTTACATATCTTTCTAATCGATCAATTAGACGTTGTTTCAAATTGCTCGCTCCTTTTTACTTCTATTTACGTATTTATTATACGCTCTTTTGTTTCCTAGAAGCAAAAGAATGCTTTGAACGAACATAGATTTGGAAGATGATTTCTGAACATAAAATACCAAATGCGATAGCACCAGAAATCAATGTAGCTTGTAACGTTGTATTGATTGCAACGTCATAATTATTTATAACTAAATTTTTAGTAGCGTCATATGCTAGACCACCTGGTACAAGAGGAATAATACCGGCTACTATAAATATGATCATTGGTCGTTTGTAATAACGGCTCATAATATGACTCATTAAAGCTAATGCAAAGCTACCATAAAATGAAGCTTGTACTTTATCTATACCAAAATCTAACGAAATTGTGTAAATCATCCAACCCATTGCGCCAACGATACCGCAAGCTATTAAAAGTCTCTTAGGTGCATTGAAAATGACAGAGAAAAATAACGTTGCTGTAAAACTTAATAAAATTTGATATATATAATCTAACATTTAAAGCACCTCCTTAACTTAGTAATAACACGATTGCAACACCAGCACCGATAGCAAAAGCCGTTAGTGCCGCTTCAACGCCTTTTGAAATACCTGCAAGCAGTTGACCAGCCATTAAATCTCGAATTGCATTTGTAATAAGTACACCAGGTACTAGAGGCATTACTGAAGCAATTGTTATTAAGCTTAAATTTACGCCTATAAAGAAATTAACACTTATGGTTGCAATTGTAGCGATAATCAATGAACTTATGAACTCAGTAAAGAATTTAATTCTAATTGTGTTATGAACAATAGACATAGTTAAATATCCTGTACCACCAGCTATAAATGATGGAATCACTTCAGCTTGTTTACCACCAAACATAGGTAAGAAACAAGCTGAAGCAATCGCTGCAGCTAATACTTTTAACCAAAAAGGAAACTGCAATGAAGCATGATGCAAATGTATGAGTTCCGATTTAGCTTCGTCTATCGATAATTCATTATTCGCTATTTTTCGTGAGATTTGATTCGTTAATGAAATTTTTTCTAAATCTGTTGTACGTTCATCTATTCTTATTAGACGAGTGTTTGTTCTGTCGTTAAGAGAAAAGATAATAGCAGTAGAAGTTACGAAGCTATGTGTGTTTTCTAAGCCATAGCTTGTTGCGATTCTTGCCATTGTATCTTCAACTCTATACGTCTCAGCGCCACTCTCTAAAAGTATTCGACCAGCTGTCATGACAACATCAATTATTTTATTTTCATCTATAATAGTGAAGTCTTGTATCTCTTCCATATTAACCTCCAGTTTCACATTGAATTAATGTTAATACATATAATAAAAACTTTCCAACAAAAAACATAGAATTGCTATAGGCAATTCTATGTTCATTTTATAATTTAATAATTGGATTGAACATTACTTTGTTTTGACCTTGTAATTTTGCTTCATGTAACATATCATCGGCATCTTTGAAGACACGACGTTTAGATTTGTTGTCTTGTTCACTTAAGTAACCTACGCCAATAGAAACAGATAACTTTATCGTTTCTTTATTTGGTAAATGGAACGTAGACTGTTGAACACTATCACGAATGCTTTCAGCTAATTTAATCGCACTGTCTAACGTCTCACCAACAATTATAATCGAAAATTCTTCTCCACCGTTACGAAAAGCCTTAACATCTTTTGGTAAATAATTTATCAATAACTGTGACATTTGTTTAAGAACAGCGTCTCCAGCTTTATGACTATATGCATCATTTACATTTTTAAAGCCATCTATATCAATTAATAATAAAGCCATAGATTGATCATTTTCAGTAATTTGTTCTGTAGTCTTGTTTAAATAACGATCAAATTCTTTAACATTTCCTAATCCTGTTAAATAATCTACTGATTCTTCGTTTTCATATCTTGAAATTAAATTTTTCAATATCCAAATGTCTCGATAAACACTTGCACTTATAATACTAAGAATAAAGGAAACGGGTACAAGAAACAACCACTCATTTAGCCATGAGTCTGGATTTAAAAAGATAAGCGTTATAGCTATAATAATGATGCTTAT
This sequence comes from Mammaliicoccus sp. G-M28, assembly GCF_022386595.1. Classification (NCBI taxonomy): domain Bacteria; kingdom Bacillati; phylum Bacillota; class Bacilli; order Caryophanales; family Staphylococcaceae; genus Mammaliicoccus; species Mammaliicoccus sp. G-M28. The sequence continues at coordinate 288,785 of NZ_JAJNIF010000002.1, read as the reverse complement.
CAAATATAATAATTGAATACTAACGAAATCACTTTGTTTAAGAAATGGACCAATCACACCAACTACAACTGCTATAATAAGCAAATGCAGATTATCTAAAAATGGTGTTCCAAATGCGAACATGTCAACAAGTAATACAACACCTGCACTTAAAACAGAATAAAATAAATTAGTAAACCTTCCTAAGAAGAGAATTGGAATAAAACTTAAAGTAATAACATATTCATGATATTGTATAGGATTTGATACTAATAATATAGAAACACCTGTCATTAAAAGGGTGATATAATTTTGAGAAAAAGTCACTGTTCTTGTTTCGTTATATTGCATTCGATGGTATAGATAAAATGCTGCAATAGTCACTGATATATTAAATATAATTGCTTGTATCATTTAACACCATCCTTCTTTTAGTAAGCCATATGATATTGTAATCTATTAGGTGGCTTTTGTCACGATATAATAGGATATTTTGTTAAAAAAGTTTCTTTTTTCACATGAACGATATAATGTTCTGTTATGCTTTAAAATTCTTCCTACTAAAAAATGTGGTATACTATTGTTTTTATAGCATGTAGAATAAAACTTTGATATTCTAAAAGTAATATATAAATTAAAATAATGCTTCAATTTAAAAATGAAGGTGAATCCATGTTTACTTTGCAACTAATATTACTAACCATGATTGTAAGTTTAATACTAACACCTTTAGTCATTGTTCTTTCAAAAAAAATTGGTGCAGTTGATATGCCAAATGTTAGAAAAGTTCATACTAAACCAGTATCTGTATTAGGCGGATCAGTCATTTTATTATCTTTTCTTATCGGATTATGGTGGGGAAAACCTGTTGAACATGAAACAATTCCTATTATATTAGGTGCAATTGTTATATATTTAATTGGTTTAGTTGATGATCTTTATGATATGAAACCACTTGTTAAACTTGCTGGACAGATTGCAGTTTCTTTAATTGTAGTCTTAAACCATGTAACGCTTGATTTTATTACACTACCTTTTGGTATAGTAATAGAATTTGGTATATTCAGTATTCCAATGACAATATTTTGGGTAGTTGCAGTTATGAATGCAATTAACTTAATTGATGGGTTAGACGGATTAGCGTCAGGAATATCTTGTATAGCTTTAATAACGATAGGATTTATCGCAATACTACAACAAAATATATTTATAATGATGATATGTGGTGTATTAATAGGTTCTTTATTAGGATTCCTAGTATTTAATTCACACCCTGCAAAAATATTCTTAGGAGATAGTGGGGCATTACTTCTAGGGTATATCATTGGTGTCTTATCGTTATTAGGTTTTAAAAATATTACATTAATATCGTTATTCTTCCCAATGGTTATTCTTGCAGTTCCATTTATTGATATGTTATTCGCTGTGATTCGTAGATTACATAATCGACAATCCATCGTACAAGCAGATAAATCACATTTACATCATAAGTTATTAGATTTAGGTTATACACATAGACAAACTGTCGTCTTAATATATATGATAGCTATTCTATTTAGTATATCGAGTGTGATACTTTATTTATCACCACCATATGGCGTCTTAATGATGTTTATTATGATTTTAATTACAATAGAGTTAATCGTAGAATTCACAGGTCTCATAAATGCAAATTACAGACCAATTCTTAACTTTTTAACAAGAACAAAATATAAAAAAGAACGCTAATAGAAATTAGCGTTCTTTTTTATGCGCATGCTTTTCGCGGGAAAAATAAGTATATAGGTTTTTAACGGCAAGTTTTGTGAGTATTGCTTGTTAGACTATATAAACAACCTTGATTAGCGTTCTTCTTCTTTATTATATGGAAATGGTAAGGCAATCATATCTTGTTTCGTTAAGTCATATTTTCCTTGATTAACTTCATTTAAGAAAGAGATGAAGTTGTCTTCTTCTGATGCGATGACGTTAATTGTATATGTTACTTTGTCTGTATATGATGTGTCGACTAATTGATAATCTGTTTGTTGTAATTCGTGTTCGAAGCGTCCTGTTTGATCGTAATCGAGTGTGATTTCAAATGGAATAGCGTCTAATAATATGATGCGTCCTATTTCTTTAATGACTTGGCTAACTGCGCTACCATATGCTCTAATAAGTCCGCCGGCACCTAATTTAATGCCACCAAAATATCTTGTAACGACGACTACGACATTGTGGAGTTGCTGCTTTTTTAATACTTCTAACATTGGTACACCAGCAGTTCCTGATGGTTCTCCGTCATCATTGGCTTTTTGTATAAGCATGGTTGGACCTATAATATAACTTGAACAATTGTGAGTGGCATCATGATGTTCTTTTTTCTTGCTTTGTATAAACGCTTTAGCTTCTTCTTCTGTTTCTGCAGGATATATACTTGCAATAAACCTTGATTTATTGATAACAATCTCAGTTTCATGTGCTGATTTAATTGTAATTAGTCCTTCTGCCATGTTTATACTTCTCCCTTTACATCTTAATCTGTTACGATATATTATATACTATTAAAAATGGACGGGAAAGGATTGTATGAATTGAAGAATAAATTATTACTTTTATGTATAGTGTTATCGTTAGTGTTAGTGGCTTGTGGTTCAAAAGAAGAGGAGAAACCAACGACTGATGAAGCAGGAGATAAACATGGTATAAAAATAGATGAAAAAGGAAATCCTAAAGAAACAATTCAAGTGAATGATAAGACTGAAAAGGCAGTAAAAGAAGTGATAGAACAAAATAGAAAGTCTTTAAATGAAGGGAATGTCGATGAATATATAAAAACAATAGATTCAAATTCTAAACAACTTGATGTTAAAGAAGAAGAAAAAGTATTAAAAGATACACTTAAAAATTATAAGTTTGATAAAAAGATATCCAATATTAAATTCTTAGAGGATAAAAAAGACCAAGTTGTTGTATTTTATAGTACAGAAACAACAGCACATCCAAAAGATGGTAGTAAAGAAGAGAAGAAATCCTTTAAAGAAGCTGTAACACTAATTAAAAAGGGCGATACTTACAAAATTAGTCATGTAGAACCGTATGCAATTTAGTCAATAAACTCCTTTTCAAATAAGTGAGAATTAGATATGATTGATATGGAAGAGAATCAAGGAGGATAACTTTATGAAAATTGCTGTTCTAACAGATTCAACAGCATATTTAGATCAAGCTTATTTAGATAAATATCAAATTAAAACAGTCGCGCTAAACGTTATTTTTAATGATGAAACATATAAAGAATTATCGGAACTGAAGACAGATGATTTTTATAAAAGAATGAGAAATGAAACGCAATTGCCGACAACTTCTCAACCTGCTATGGGTGAATATGTCGAGTTGCTCGAAAGCTTAAAAGAAGATGGCTATACAGATGTAATAGCCGTTCACTTATCAAGTGGTATAAGTGGTACTTTCCAAAGTGCAGTAACAGCAAATGCTATGGTTGATGGAATTCAAGTTCATCCATTCGATTCTGAAATTTCTTGTGCTGTTCAAGGGTTCTATGCTTTAAAAGCTGCTCAGCTTGTAGAACAAGGCATGACAGTTGTAGATAATATACTTGAACAATTAGAAAGCATGAAAGAAACGACAAACGCTTATTTCATAGTTGATGATTTAAACAACTTGAAAAAAGGCGGACGTTTAAACAGTGCACAGGCTTTAGTAGGTACAATGTTACAAGTTAAGCCTTTGTTACACTTTGAGGACACTAAAATTGTTCCATATGACAAAGTGAGAACTAAGAAAAGAGCTATAAAACGTATCGAAGAACAAATTGCTACAGAAGTGGAAGGTTACAAAAACTTATCTATTGTTATTATTCATGCTAATGACAAAGAAAGTGCAGTTTCTTGGAAAGCACAAATAGAAGAGAAGTTTCCTGAAGCGAATGTTATATTGAGTTATTTCGGACCAGTAATTGGCACACACTTAGGTGAAGGTGCATTAGGATTAGGATTTACAACGACAGAATTAGATTTATCTATATAAAATAACTACAGCACAAAAAGCTTAAGCTTTTTGTGCTTTTTTATTGGAGGTTACGATGAAATTATATGGACGAATATGTCATGATTTAAACAATTTAACAACGGAAACAGTAAAAGTCAGTAAACCTGGTGTTTCAAAGGTACATGAAAAATATATTTGTAACCAATGTGGTAACACTGATCAAACGTTATTCTTTAATTATTATTGTCATCATTGTAATGCAACAACAACTTATTGCAGATACTGTATAAACCTAGGCAAAGTTCAAAGTTGCAAAGCTATTTATATCATTGAAAGTGAGAGACAGAAATCATTATGTAAATATCGATTGAATTTTGAGCTTAGTGAACAGCAAAGACATGCATCAGACAAAATTAAACAAGCGGTATTAAACAGTGAACATTTATTACTTCATGCGGTGACTGGTGCAGGCAAAACAGAAATGATATTTGAAGGTATTTCAGTAGCTAGACAAAATGGAGATAACGTTGCTGTAGTTTCTCCAAGAGTCGATGTTGTTAAAGAAGTATATTTAAGATTAGCAGAGGCTTTTAAAGATGAGCAAATCGATTTAATGTATGAAGGCAATTTTGGTCAATATAATAGTACTTTTGTTGTAGCAACTGTACATCAATTAATGCGTTATGATAGTCATTTTGATGTTGTTATTGTCGATGAAGTTGATGCATTTCCTTTAGATATGGATAATCAACTTATGCATACGATTCATAAAGCATCTACACTTCACGCAAGTCACATTTATTTAACTGCAACTCCAAATCAACAACTCCAAGCGAAATTTACGGATTCTCAAATAATTAAACTTCCAGCAAGATATCACGGTCATTCTTTACCCCTTCCTGAATTTCAATTCAATGCGATAAAAGAAACAAAATTAAATCAAAAATTGCTAAAACTATTAAAGAAACAAATAGAAGATAAAAGGAAAACTTTTGTGTTTTTCCATGATATAAGTTACATGAAAAAAGTATTTAATATGTATGAACACTACTTTTCAAAAATTGAGTATGTTTCAAGTGTTGATTCAGAGCGGCATGAAAAAGTTAGCCTATTAAGAAATGATGAGATCGACATCATGTTTACGACGACGATTTTAGAGAGAGGTGTCACGCTTGAATACTTAGACGTCGTTATCGTGCATACTGAAAAATTTACAAGCAGTGCAATTATTCAAATAGCTGGTCGGGTGGGGCGTAAATTATCATGTCCTACTGGAAAAGTTGTTTGCTACCACGAAGGTATTACGAAAAATATGTTACATGCAAAAAATGAAATCTTAAAAATGAATAGTCTTGCACGTAAGAAAGGATGGATAACATGAAGAAATGTGTTATATGTCAAAATTCAATAAATGAAGAGATAAATTTATTGAATCTTTTTTCGTCCACATCTACTATATGTAAAAATTGTGAGCCACAACTTACCTTTAATCTCAATGATAGACGTTGTAAACGTTGTTTAAAAGTGCTTTCTTCAGAGGAAAATGAATGTCTAGATTGTCTTTGGTTATCCAATAGGTATCAATTAATCAATCAACTTTATACGATATATGATTACCAAGGACTTATAAAAGAATTAATGCATCAATACAAATTTATGGGAGACGTTGCAATTGCTCAAATATTTCAGTTACCTAAAAATATTTTGAAACAGTATGACTACATAATTCCTGCACCAATTCATCCAAATAAACTCGCAACTAGAACATTTGATCATGTTACTTTCGTATTAGATATTCAAAATGTAAATTATATACAAATATTTGAGACTGAACTCAGACAAAAACAATCTGATTTAACAAAAAAACAAAGGTCTTTACAACTCAACCCATTTAGAATAAATCAAGAAATAGAATTAGAAAATAAATGTATTTTACTCGTAGATGATATTTATACAACAGGGCTGACAATTCACCAATTAGCTGAACTTTTATTTATTAGAAAAATCAGAAAAATAGATACCTTAACATTTGCAAGAGGGGGAAATAATGGTAAAATATAAGTAGGAAGAAACACAAGAGAAATAGAGCGTTAAAGGAGTCGGTGCTTTATGATCAGATTTGAAATTCATGGTGAAAACATCACAGTGACTGATCCGATAAGAAATTATATTGAGGACAAAGTAAGTAAACTTGAAAGATACTTTACTAATGTCCCAGAGGCAATAGCTCATGTTAAAATTAAAACTTATCAGGATTCTCGCAGTAAAGTTGAAGTAACTATTCCGTTGAAAGATGTTACTTTAAGAGCTGAGGAAAGACATGAAGATTTATATGCTGGAATCGACTTGATAACAAACAAACTTGAAAGACAAGTGCGTAAGTACAAAACAAAGGTCAACAGAAAGTATCGCGATAAAGGGCGAGATAAAGATGTATTTGCAACAAGTGTAGATGCATCATCACCAGAAGAAAGTGAAGATAACGATAGTGATAATGAAATTGAAATTATCCGTTCTAAACAATTTGCGTTAAAACCTATGGATTCTGAAGAAGCAGTATTACAAATGAATTTATTAGGACATGATTTTTACATTTTCACAGATGCAGAAACAGATGAAACAAGTATTGTTTATAAACGTAAAGATGGAAAATATGGATTAATTGAAACTTCTATACAATAAAGTAAGAACACAAGGACTGGTGCAGAATTTCTGCATCAGTTTCTTTGTCTATTAATAGCTTTTCATTTACAGAGGTGGTAATCTTAAATAGTATAAAAAGTGATATAAAAGTGTTATGATATATTGTTGTAAGATTACTAGTTTCCTAGTTGAAGGAGAGAACAAAATGGGTTTTTTATCAAAAATAGCTGATGGTAATAAACGAGTAGTAAAATCACTCGAGAAGTTAGCAAATCAAGTCATTAATTTTGAAGATGAAATTGCTAAGTTAACAGATGAGCAATTAAGAGAAAAGACAGAACAATTTAAAAAAGAATTAGCTGAAATAGAAGATTATAAAAAGCAAGAAAAGTATTTAGAAAAATTACTACCAGAAGCATATGCAATTGTTAGAGAAGCGTCTACAAGAGTATTCAAAATGACACCATTTAAAGTGCAAATTATGGGTGGTATTGCGATTCATCGTGGCGATATTTCTGAAATGAAAACTGGTGAAGGTAAGACATTAACAGCAACTATGCCTGTTTATTTAAATGCATTAACAGGTAGAGGTGTTCATGTTGTTACTGTCAATGAATATTTATCAAGTTCACAAAGTGAAGAAATGGCACAACTATACAATTTCTTAGGACTATCTGTAGGTCTGAATTTAAATTCAATGAATACAGATCAAAAGCGTGAAGCATACGCATCAGATATTACGTATAGTACAAATAATGAGCTTGGGTTCGATTATTTAAGAGACAACATGGTTACTTATAAAAAAGACCGCGTTATGAGACCATTAAACTTTGCAATCATTGATGAGGTCGATTCAATTTTAATCGATGAAGCGAGAACGCCACTTATCATTTCTGGTGAAGCTGAAAAATCAACAACTTTATATACTCAAACAAACGTGTTTGTAAAAATGCTTAAAGATGATGATGACTTTACTTATGATGAAAAGACTAAAGCAATCACATTAACTGAGCAAGGTATTGATAAAGCAGAACGCATGTTTAAAATAGATAATTTATTCGACGTTAAAAATGTGAACTTAATGCATCATATTAATATAGCTTTAAAAGCAAACAGAACGATGTTTAAAGATAAAGATTATGTTGTTGAAGATGGCGAAATTATGATTGTTGACCAATTTACTGGTCGTACAATGCCTGGACGTCGATTCTCAGACGGTTTACACCAAGCAATTGAAGCTAAAGAAGGTTTAGAAATTCAAAATGAATCTAAAACAATGGCTTCTATTACATTCCAAAACTTCTTTAGAATGTACAATAAGTTGTCTGGTATGACTGGTACAGCTAAGACGGAAGAAGAAGAATTTAGAAATATTTATAATATGACAGTTACACAAATACCTACAAATAGACCGATCCAACGTCTAGATGAAGCGGATTTAATTTTTTCATCTCAAAAAGGTAAATTCGATGCTGTTGTTAATGATGTTATTGAATTTTACAAAAAAGGACAGCCTGTATTATTAGGTACTGTGGCTGTAGAAACAAGTGAGTATATTTCACAACTATTGAAGAAAAAAGGCGTTAGGCATAATGTATTGAATGCTAAAAACCATGAACGTGAAGCAGACATCATTTTAAATGCTGGTCAAAAAGGTGCAGTTACAATCGCAACAAACATGGCTGGTCGTGGTACAGACATCAAACTTGGAGACGGTGTTGTTGAATTAGGTGGACTAGCAGTAATCGGTACAGAACGACATGAATCAAGACGTATCGATGATCAGCTAAGAGGTCGTTCTGGTCGTCAAGGTGACGTTGGGCGAAGTAGATTCTACCTATCACTACAAGATGAATTAATGGTCAGATTCGGTTCTGAACGTATGCAATCACTAATGGGTAAATTAGGAATGAATGATGATACACCTATCGAATCTAAAATGGTTTCTAGAGCAGTTGAATCAGCTCAAAAACGTGTTGAAGGTAATAACTTTGATGCTCGTAAACGACTATTAGAATATGATGATGTATTAAGAAAACAACGTGAAATCATTTATGGTGAACGTAACGATATAATTGAAAAAGAAGACGTACAAGATATTGTGAAAGATATGATTAAATCATCTCTAGAACGTGGCGTTAATTATCATTTATCAAATAATGAAGAAGAAATTGATTATGATGCACTCGTACAATTTATCGATGATTCTTATTTACAACAAGATTCAATTAAAGCAGATGATATTCGTGGTAGAGATTATGAAGATATCATTGAAATTGTTCTTGAAAAAATTAAGGCTCAATATGATGCACAACAAGAAGACTTTGGTGACCAAATGTCTGAATTTGAACGCATGATTGTTTTAAGAACAATTGACCGTAAATGGACAGACCATATCGATACGATGGACCAATTACGTACAGGTATTCATTTAAGATCTTATGGCCAAATCAATCCACTTCGTGAATATCAAAACGAAGGATTAGATTTATTTGAAACGATGTTGAACGAAATTGAAGATGAAGTAAGTAAATATATTCTTAAGTCAACAATTGATCGCGGAGAACAAGTTGAACGTGAACAAGTTGAAATAGGCGAAGCTAAACACGTAGGTGCCAATGATGGTAAAGAAAAAGTCAAACCTAAACCTATCGTTAAAGATGAACAAGTAGGTCGTAATGATCCGTGTCCATGTGGAAGCGGAAAAAAATATAAAAACTGTCACGGCCAAGCATAAAGGAGTAAACTTATGGAATTAACGGAAATTAGACAAACTTTAAATAAAAACAATGAAAAATTAATGAATATCAGGGGGTCTCTTTGACTTAGAAAATAAAGAGACGAACATTCAAGAATATGAAGAGATGATGGTTGATCCGAGCTTTTGGGACGATCAAAATAAGGCGCAAGATATTATTAATAAAAATAATGCTTTAAAATCAGTAGTAGGAGATTATCATAAATTAGAACAACAAACGGATGATTTATTAACTACTGTTGAACTTCTTCAAGAAGAATATGACGAAGATATGCATGAAATTTTAGAGCAAGATTTAAAAACATTAAAATCAGACATCGATCAATTTGAATTAAAATTATTGCTTAATGGAGAACATGATGAAAATAATGCGATTTTAGAGCTACATCCTGGAGCTGGTGGAACTGAATCACAAGATTGGGGATCCATGTTACTTCGGATGTATCAACGATTTGCTGAACAAAAAGGATTCAAAGTTGAAACATTAGACTACCAATCAGGCGATGAAGCTGGAATTAAGAGTGTTACAATTCTAATTAAAGGACATAACGCATATGGCTACTTAAAAGCTGAAAAAGGTGTTCATAGATTAGTGAGAATTTCTCCATTTGATTCATCTGGAAGAAGACATACATCTTTCGTTTCATGTGATGTTACACCTGAATTTAATAATGAAAAAATTGAAATTGAAGTTAATTCTGAAGATATTACAGTTGATACGTATAGAGCATCAGGAGCAGGTGGACAGCACGTAAACACTACTGACTCTGCAGTACGTATCACACACCAACCAACAGGAATAGTCGTAACTTGTCAAAACGAAAGATCTCAAATTAAAAATAGAGAACAAGCGATGAAAATGTTGAAAGCTAAACTTTACCAAAAAGAACTTGAAGAACAAGCTGCAGCCCTTGATGAAATTAGAGGGGAGCAAAAAGAAATTGGATGGGGCAGTCAAATACGTTCATACGTATTCCACCCATACGCTATGGTTAAAGATCATAGAACTAATGAAGAAACTGGTAACACTAATGCAGTGATGGATGGAGATATAGAACCTTTCATTGATGCATATTTAAGAAGTCAAATTGATGAAAAGTAATATTGAGTTGAATGAGGCTGGGACAATTTAATTGTCTCAGCCTCTACTCATTGTATTGGCAGTAGCTGACTGGATTGAGCGGTGTGTCGTATATATGCATGATTTTGATTGTGAATTCTTGCACAAAAGGATACCTAATTACTAAATTTCATGATAAAATATATTTGATAATATATTGAATGGAGTGTTATACATGAAAATCAAAATGGGCATGATTTCTGTATTGGCATTATCATCGTTAATCTTTGCTGGTTGTGGTCAATCAAACGATGATAGTAAGACGGAGGAATATAGTTCAAAAGGGGAAAAGATTTTTAAAAATAATTCTTGTGTTGGATGTCATGGTAAAGATCTTGATGGTGCTTCTGGTCCTTCATTAAAAAAAGTTGGGGCTAAAATGTCAGAAGCAGATATCGAAAAGATAATTAATGAAGGTAAAGGTAGTATGCCGAGCAAAGTTGTAGATGAGAAAGAAGCTAAAGAAGTAGCAAAATGGTTGGCAGAACAAAAATAATACAACTCATTTAAACCTTATAAATAATATATTAGATGTGTTATTTATATGAAATGGAAAATTTTCAGATAAATATCATCACCTTTTCAAATGTATAAATAGAGTAAAAAAGCGCACCATTAATTGTATTTTTACAATTAATGGTGCGCTTTTAAATACTTTCATGACAGTCTTTAGTAACAATTTTTTCTGAAAAATTATCAGACAGTAACGTTTATATTACGAATTTGTAACAAAGAAAAATGAGGTTCGATTATATGATATATTATTTCCAGTATTAGTTGGGGGTAACCCTATAAAATAAAAATATAAATTAAATCATATAAAACTCGGGAGGATATGTCATCATGAAGAAGACATTCATTACTTTAGCGTCAGTCACAGCTTTAACTACATTATCAAATACTACTGCATTTGCATCGGATATTAAAGTTAAAGATGGAGAAACTTTAGAAACAATTGCACAGGAATACGGGACTTCAATTTCAGAACTTAAATCATTAAACAATATCACAGGCGATGTTACAGTCGGACAAAACTTAAAAGTGTTAGAAGATAATATATATACAATTCAAGAAGGCGATACACTTAATACAATAGCTGAGAAATTTGATGTATCTGTTACAGAATTAAAAGAATGGAACAATTTGACTTCTGATTTGATTATTGTTGGAGAGAAATTATCAGTAGCTCAAGAAGGTTCAGAAGCGATAGCTCAACCTACTAGTTTAACAATTCATGCACCAGAGGCATCATCACAAGAAGAAACTGTCTTGAGAAATGTATCTGAACAAACTTCAAATGAAAATGTATTTAATAGTGAAGATGCACATGCTTATGAAGTACCAACGTTTAATTCAAATAACTCAACTCAAACTGCACAACAAACACAACATGCTCAAGCAACACAAGATGCACAACCAGCACAACAAACACAACAAGTATCATACAGCAGACCATCTTCAGGTGGAGGTAATAACTTGTATACTTCAGGTCAATGTACTTATTATGCATTTAGTAAACGTCCTGATATTGGAAACACTTGGGGAAATGCAAATAACTGGGCGAATGCAGCAGCTCAATCAGGTTATACTGTAAATAATAACCCATCTGCAGGGGCTATATTACAGTCAACTGCTGGAGGATATGGTCACGTTGCATATGTTGACAAAGTGAATTCTGATGGATCTATCCAAGTTTCTGAAATGAATTATCAAGGTGTTGGTATTGTGTCTTCACGTACAATTTCAGCATCAGCAGCAGGAGCTTATAACTATATTCATTAGGTTTTAAAATTAGATCATATTTCAAGCAAGTAGTTAATTCTATGTAAGAATTTTAACTATTTGCTTTTTTTTATAACTATAGTTGATATAATAAACGTAAATAAGTGTATTGAGGTTTGAAAACATGAAAAAATGGTTAAAAATCATACTAGTATTATTTTTAATAAGCTTAATCGGTATTAGTGTATATAAAGTACTTGATATTAATAAGTTTCAAACTAAAGAACAGTTTAAAGAACAACAAGGGAAGAAGTCATTTCAAAACAGTCATCCTGCAACAGGTTTAAATGTAAATGATGAAACAGTTAAGAAATTTACAACGCAAAAGGCTACAAATTTAAAAGAAGTTACTTCTAAAAATGATATAACTATTATTAATTTGTTTGCTTCTTGGTGTGATCCTTGTAAAAGAGAAATGCCTGAACTTGTTAAATATGCAAAAAATAAAGAAAATGGTGTCGAGCTGATTGGTTTAAACGTAAAAGATAAACGTAAATCAGCTGAACAATTAATTAATGATGTAAATGTAAACTATAATGTTTATATTGCAGAAGATGATTTTCTTAAGAAATTTAAATCATATAATATCCCTACGACATTATTCGTAGATAAAAATGGCAAAATAAAAAAAGTGTATTTAGGTGAATTATCTGAGAAGACACTGAACAACTTAGTTACACAAGTTAAGGAGGAAAATTAATGGGGGTACATCAATATTTTAAAAGTTTATCTGACTTGGAAAAATTAGTGAGATGTCCAGGTAAATTTAAATATCAAGACCATAACGTTGCAGCTCACTCGTTTAAAGTAACAAAAATCGCCCAATATTTGGCGACAGTTGAAGAACAAAATGGTCAAGAAATAGACTGGAAGCTTGTATACGAAAAAGCATTGAACCATGACTATCCTGAAATATTTACTGGTGATATCAAAACGCCTGTTAAATATGCCTCTTATGAAATTAAAAAATTATTTTCTCAAGTTGAGGAAGAAATGATAGATAAATTTATAACTGAAGAATTTCCAGAGCAGTATCAAGATATATATAGACATAGATTGCAAGAAGGCAAGGATGATAGTATAGAAGGGCAAATACTTAGTGTTGCAGATAAAATCGACTTATTATATGAATCTTTTGGTGAGATACAAAAAAGAAACCCAGAACCATTATTCTTTGAAATATATGAAAGTTCATTAGAAACGATTATGCAATTTGATCATTTGTCATCTGTACAAGATTTTATACAGCATATTATACCTGATATGCTACAAGAAAAATTTATTCCACGTTCGGAATTAAGAGAAATAACAATGACAATTCTTGAAAAACGTGAAACAAAAAGGAGTTAGTGAGTTGAATGATTTGGCCGATTCTAGCTTTGTTTCTCCCTTGTTTAATGGTTATTATTTTTACACAAATTGCTCAAAATAAATGGATTGGATTACTCGTATCCAGTATAATAATTGGTGTTTCTGTTTATAAAGGCTTCTTTAATGATGAAGTGATTATCCTATTAGATGTTGTAAGTTTAGTAATAGGTTTTTATATAGTGGATTCACTCGAAATCGATAAAATTGAATCAAGATAGAAAAGAGGATTAATCAATATGATTTTTCCTCTTATTTGTATTTAATAAACAATTAAACGAACAAATGTTTGGTCATTTTTACAAATTTTTGATAAAATATATTTATATATTACAAAATTTAAGGAGGTTACTATGCAGCATTATCCTTTTAAAATACATTCAGATTATTCACCTCAAGGAGATCAACCTGAAGCAATAAAATCACTCGTTAAAGGTATAAAAGATGGAAAAAGACATCAAACATTATTAGGTGCAACAGGAACAGGTAAAACGTTCACTATGAGTAATGTTATTAAAGAAGTTGGAAAACCAACACTTATAATTGCACATAATAAAACATTGGCTGGCCAATTATATAGTGAGTTTAAAGAATTCTTTCCTGAAAATAGAGTTGAATACTTTGTAAGTTATTATGATTATTATCAACCAGAAGCATATGTACCTCAAACAGATACATTCATAGAAAAAGATGCATCAATTAATGATGAAATAGATAAATTACGACATTCTGCTACAAGTGCATTATTTGAACGAGATGATGTTATTGTTATAGCGAGTGTCAGCTGTATTTATGGTTTAGGTAACCCAGAAGAATATAAAGATTTAGTTGTAAGTACACGTGTAGGAATGGAAATGGAACGTAATGAATTATTAAGAAAGCTTGTCGATAACCAATATTCAAGAAATGATATCGATTTTAGACGCGGTACTTTTAGGGTAAGAGGAGATGTAGTTGAAATATTTCCTGCATCAAGAGATGAATTATGTGTGAGAGTTGAATTTTTTGGTGACGAAATTGACCGAATTAGAGAAGTGAACTATTTAACGGGTGAAGTTATTGCTGAAAGAGAGCATTTTTTATTTTATCCGGCATCTCACTTCGTAACTCGTGAAGAAAAGATGAAAGAAGCAATTGAACGTATTGAAAAAGAACTTAAAGAACGATTAGAGGATCTTAGAAAAGATAATAAATTATTAGAAGCACAACGTTTAGAGCAAAGAACGAATTATGATTTAGAAATGATGAGAGAAATGGGGTTTTGCTCAGGAATTGAGAACTACTCAGTTCATTTAACTTTAAGACCTAAAGGGTCAACACCGTACACTTTAATGGATTATTTTGGTGATGATTGGCTTGTTATGATTGATGAATCACATGTTACGATTCCTCAAATTAGAGGGATGTATAACGGAGACCAAGCTAGAAAAGGTGTTTTGGTTGAACATGGATTTAGACTACCAAGTGCGTTAGATAATAGACCACTTAAATTTGAAGAATTTGATCAAAAAACAAAACAACTCGTTTACGTTTCAGCAACTCCAGGTCCTTATGAAATTGAACATACTGATGAAATGGTTGAACAAATCATTCGTCCTACTGGATTGTTAGATCCGATAATAGAAGTTAGACCAAGTGAAAATCAAATTGATGATTTAATGGCTGAAATTAATGAACGTGTCGAAAGAAATGAACGCGTATTAATTACAACATTAACGAAAAAAATGAGTGAAGACTTAACGACTTATTTGAAAGAAGCGGGTGTCAAAGTAAATTACTTACACTCTGAAATTAAAACATTAGAACGAATAGAAATTATTCGAGACTTAAGATTGGGTGTTTATGATGTATTAGTCGGTATAAACTTGCTTCGTGAAGGTTTAGATATACCTGAAGTATCATTAGTAACTATTTTAGATGCCGATAAAGAAGGTTTCTTAAGATCAGAACGTTCACTTATACAAACAATTGGACGAGCAGCACGTAATGATAAAGGTAAAGTAATTATGTATGCAGACAAAATTACTGATTCAATGAGAACGGCATTAGATGAAACTAATAGAAGACGTGAAACACAACAAGCCTATAACGAAGAACATGGTATTACACCACAAACAATTAATAAAAAAATTCGCGATGTAATCTCAGCAACTGTAGATACAGATGAAGTAAACGAAAAAGATAAGAAAAAAGCACCGAAGAAACTTACGAAAAAAGAAAGAGAAAAGACAATCGAGCGCATAGAGAAAGAAATGAAAGATGCAGCGAAGGATTTAGACTTCGAGCGTGCATCTGAATTACGAGACATACTATTTGAATTAAAAGCAGAAAGGTGACTGAGATGAAAAACAAATCCATCATCGTAAAAGGTGCAAGAGCACATAATTTAAAAGATATAGATATTGAAATACCAAAAGATCAACTTATTGTTATGACTGGTTTATCAGGTTCAGGAAAGTCATCATTAGCGTTTGATACAATTTATGCTGAAGGTCAAAGAAGATATGTTGAATCTTTAAGTGCCTATGCTAGACAATTTTTAGGGCAAATGGATAAACCAGATGTAGATTTAATTGAAGGTCTATCTCCGGCAATATCAATAGATCAAAAGACTACAAGCAAAAACCCTAGGTCAACGGTAGCAACGGTAACAGAAATATACGATTATTTAAGATTGTTATATGCCAGAGTTGGTAGACCAATTTGTCCCAACCATGGTATTGAAATTAAATCACAAACTGTACAACAAATGGTCGATCAAGTTATGGAGTTAGAAGAAAGAACTAAAATACAAATTCTGTCTCCAATAGTTTCAGGCCGTAAAGGTACGCATAAAAAATTAATCGATGACATTGCTAAAAAAGGTTATGCAAGATTAAAAGTTGATGGTGATATTTTAGATGTAGACGATGTTCCAGAACTAAATAAAAATAAAAATCATTCAATTGATGTTGTAATAGATAGACTGGTTATTAAACCGGGGATAGAAGCGAGATTAGCTGATTCATTACAAACAGCATTAGAATTAGCTGAAGGAAATGCAATTGCAGATATTATTGATGGTGATGAAATTAAATTTTCTGAACATCATGCATGTCCTATTTGTGGATTTTCGGTAGATCAATTAGAACCTAGAATGTTCTCATTTAATAACCCATTTGGTGCTTGCCCATCTTGTGATGGATTAGGTAGTAAATTAACTGTAGATATAGATTTAGTTGTACCAGATAATACTTTAAGTTTGAATGAGGGAGCTTTATTACCTTGGCAACCAATTAGTTCGAATTATTATCCAACTTTATTAAAACAAGCATGTGAACATTTTAAAATTGATATGGATAAACCTTTTAATAAGCTAACTAAAAAAGAAAAGAACATCATCTTACGCGGACATGAAGATGAAATTGAATTTAAATTTAATCAAGATTATGGCGTTAAAACTAATCGAACGAGAACAATGGCTTTTGAAGGTGTGTTAAATAACATTGAAAGACGTTATCATGATTCACCATCAGAATACGTAAGAGAAGTAATGCAAAAATATATGGTCGAAAAAACATGTGAAACATGTGATGGCTATCGATTAAATGAAAAAGTTTTATCAGTTAAAATTGATGGACAACATATTGGTGAAGTTGTGAGATATTCAATTTATAATGCAATTGAACACTTTGATCATTTGAATTTAGATGAAAGAGAACAAAAAATTGCTAAACTGATTTTAAAAGAAATACATGAAAGATTATCATTCCTAAATAATGTTGGTTTAGAATACTTAACATTGAATCGTGCTTCAGGAACGCTATCAGGTGGTGAAGCGCAACGTATCAGATTAGCAACACAAATTGGATCAAGATTGTCTGGTGTATTATATGTGTTGGATGAGCCTTCAATTGGGCTTCATCAAAGAGACAATGATCGTTTAATAGATACATTGAAATCCATGAGAGATATGGGTAATACTTTAATCGTTGTTGAACATGATGAAGATACAATGAAAGCTGCAGATTATTTAGTCGATATTGGTCCGAAAGCTGGGGTCCAAGGTGGTCAAGTTGTTGCGAGTGGTACACCAGAAGAAGTAATGAACAATGAAAATTCATTAACTGGTCGATATTTAAGTGGTAAAGAAAAAGTATTTGTACCTTCAGAACGAAGAAAAATAACAAAACGAAAAATATCTGTTAAAGGTGCTTCAAGTAATAACTTGAAAAATATTGATGTGGATTTCCCATTGTCAGTATTGACATGTGTTACGGGTGTTTCAGGTTCAGGTAAAAGTTCATTAGTAAATGAAGTATTATATAAAGGGTTACAAAAACAATTGTATAATACTAAAACAAAACCTGGTGCTCACAAATCTATCAAAGGTGTTAAAGAAATAGAAAAAATTATAGACATCGACCAATCTCCAATTGGTAGAACACCACGTTCGAATCCAGCAACATATACAGGCGTGTTTGATGACATTAGAGATGTGTTTAGTCAAACTAATGAAGCAAAAGTTAGAGGCTATCAAAAAGGTAGATTTAGTTTTAATGTTAAAGGTGGCCGTTGTGAAGCTTGTAAAGGTGACGGAATTATTAAAATTGAAATGCATTTTCTACCAGATGTATACGTACCATGTGAAGTTTGTGATGGAAAAAGGTATAATAGAGAAACATTAGAAGTAACTTACAAAGGAAAAAGTATTTCTGATGTGTTAGAAATGACTGTAGAAGATGCTTATCACTTTTTTGAAAGTTTACCGAAGATAAATAGAAAGTTAAAAACTATCGTTGATGTTGGTCTAGGATATGTTAAATTAGGCCAACCAGCAACAACATTATCAGGCGGTGAAGCACAACGTGTTAAACTAGCATCAGAGCTTCATAGACGCTCAAACGGTAAGTCGTTATACATTCTTGATGAACCAACAACTGGTTTGCATGTAGATGATATTAAACGCTTGTTAAGTGTATTGAATAGACTTGTTGAAAATGGTGACTCTGTCATAATTATAGAACATAATTTAGATGTCATTAAAACAGCTGACTATATCATTGACTTAGGTCCTGAAGGTGGAGATGGTGGTGGTGAAATTATCGCAACTGGAACACCAGAAGATATAGTGAAAGTAGACGCATCTTATACTGGTAAATATTTAAAACCGATCCTAGAGAGAGATCGAACATAAACCGGGAGGGAATTATATGAACGAAGTACAATTAAAGATATTAGACCTTATTGAAAGTGGTAAAGTAACAGTAGATGAAGCGGTGAAATTACTTGAAGCAACTTCAAATAATCAAAAGAATGCTTCAGCTTTCACGAGTAAATCTAAAGAAAATGTAGAAAATTTATTTGAAGATTTGTTGAGTAAAGTTAAAACAACTGCTAAATCAGGTAAAACTGAATTTGATAAACAGTTTAACGATAGAGAAACAACTGACCAAGACCCAATACAGCAACTAGACGAATCTTTAAAAAATATTATAAGATCATTCAATAAAAATAATGATCAAAATACTGGTATTTAATCAATAATCAAAGGGACACTGGTCCTTTTCACAAGTAAATTCTCCCAGTCTGTTATATATTTAATGGACTGGGAGAATTTTTGTGTATTGAATACTAAATAATGCTCCTTAGATAGTTCTAACTGACAAAATTCTGAATAGTGCTCCTTAAAAAGTTCTAACTGGCAAAATTTTGAATAATGCTCCTTAGAAAGCTCTAACTGGCATAATTCTGAATAGTGCTCCTTAAAAAGTTCTAACTAGCAGAATTCCGAATAATGCTCCTTAGAAAGTTCTAACTGGCAAAATTCTGAATAGTGCTCCTTAAAAAGTTCTAACTGGCAAAATTCTGAATAGTGCTCCTTAAACAGCACCTCATACGGACATTACTCAGAATTATGTTCTATTAAAGATACTGTCCTAATATTTATAATGATTGCAGTTATTGTTAAAGTTCATTAGAATTAATATATATTAACCTAGAGGTGAACCCTATGATATCAAGTAGTAAATTAATAGAACAATTTAATATGGAAGTCCTTGCAGGTAAAGTAGGACTACATCGTAAAATAACTGAGACTGATTTATCACGCCCAGGCTTAGAGATGGCGGGGTATTTTTCGCATTACTCATCTGACCGAATTCAAGTATTAGGTACAACTGAATTATCTTTTTATAATTTATTACCAGATGAAGAAAAACAAGGTAGAATGGCTAAATTATGTCGTCCTGAAACACCAGCAATTATTATTACGCGTGGATTAGATGCTCCAGAAGAATTAATCCAAAGTTGTAATGAGACCAATACACCGCTTCTAAAAAGTGAATCTTCAACGACGAAATTAATGGGGCAAGTAACAGGATATTTAGAAAGAGAATTAGCTCCTGAAACTTCTTTACATGGTGTATTAGTTGATGTGTATGGTGTTGGTGTTCTTATTACAGGAGATAGTGGTGTTGGTAAAAGTGAAACTGCACTAGAACTTGTAAAACGTGGTCACAGACTTGTAGCAGATGATAATGTCGAAATTAAAGAAATTAATAAGAATGAACTAATTGGGAAAGCACCAAAAATAATTGAACATCTGCTTGAAATAAGAGGCCTTGGCATTATTAATGTTATGACTTTATTTGGAGCTGGATCTATATTAATGGAGAAAAGAATTAAGCTGAATATTAATCTTGAAACTTGGAATAAAGAAAAGATTTATGACCGAGTTGGATTAAATGAAGAAACTTTAAAAATATTAGATTCTAAGATTACTAAGAAAACCATTCCTGTTAGACCGGGTAGAAACTTAGCTGTTATTATCGAAGTTGCTGCAATGAATTATCGATTAAACAACATGGGTATTAATACGGCAGAGGAATTTAATAATCGACTTAATGCAGAAATTTTGAAAAATGCACGTAAGGAGAATGAATAATGGGTGTGTTAGGTATTGACCCAGTAGCGGTACAATTAGGACCTCTAGCAATAAGATGGTATGGCATCATTATTGCTTCAGGTATCTTAATCGGCTATCTATTAGCTCAAAGAACGGCGAAAAAAGTTGGAATAAAGGAAGAAACATTAATTGATTTAATTATTTGGTGCGTTGTTATGGCAATAATATGCGCAAGGATTTATTATGTAGCATTTGAGTGGGGTTATTATAGTCAGCATTTAGTAGAGATACCACTTATTATGAACGGCGGAATTGCAATTCATGGTGGGTTAATTGGAGCGTTTATAACTGGATTCATAATATGTAGAATGAAAAATTTATCATTTTTCCAAATGGTTGATATTGTGGCACCAAGTATTATATTGGCACAAGCTATTGGTAGATGGGGAAATTTCATGAATCAAGAAGCACATGGTGGTCCTGTATCACGTAGTTTCCTTGAAGATTTACATATACCAGAATTTATAATTAACCATATGCAAATAGATGGTATTTATTATCATCCAACATTCTTATACGAATCTGTCTGGAATATAGTTGGTTTTATTTTATTATTATTAATACGTCCACAATTGAAAATTGGTGAGACTTTCTTTGCTTATTTAATTTATTATTCAATTGGTAGGTTCTTTATTGAAGGTTTAAGAACGGATAGTTTAATGCTTACAGAAAGCTTGAGAATCGCTCAAGTGATTTCGATTGTTATCATTGTAGTTTCAATAGCATGTATTATTTATAGAAGAATACGTTATAATCCGAAAAAATTCAGAGATGTTAAAGGTTATTATCATAACTAAACTGAAAGAAGTGTTTATGTGAGAGCATTAAAAACTAAAAAAGTATCTGGGGCAAACCCATTATGGAAAATGTACGAAACAATACGTTTTATAAAAGTTTTGAAAAATGTTATTATCATTGAACTTAGTAGATATATGCCGAGTGTTAAATGGAAGCATTTTATATACAGAAAAGGGTTGAATATGAAAATTGGTCAAGAGACAGCTTTTGCATTTAAAGCTACACCTGACATCATGTATCCAGAGTTAATCACAATCGGTGAAAATTGTATTATAGGTTACAACGCTACCATTCTATGTCATGAATATTTAGTAGAAGAATATAGAATTGGGAATGTGAATATAGGGAACAATGTATTAATCGGAGCAAATGCAACGGTACTAGCAGGTGTTAATATAGGGAATAATGCGGCTATTGCTAGTGGGACAATCGTTACGAAAGACGTTCCCGATGGCATGATGGCATATGGTAATCCTATGCAACTTAAACAGAGGTGGTGAGTTAATCGTTGGGAGACAATTCAAATATAATACATGTAAAGTTTGATAAAGACTTTTACTATCATAAGGCAATGGAAAAAATGAGAGAACAAGAATATGTATATGCTGAGTCTTTATTTAAAAAAGCACTTGAACAATCACCTGATGATTTTGTAATTATACCACCTTATACTGAGTGTCTAGTGGAACTTAACCAAACTACAAGAGCAGAAGAAATGATGTATGATCAAATAGCAAAAGATAATTATGTTACAGATTATTATTTTTATTTGAGTCAAATGTTTATAAAGACGAACGAACCTAATAAAGCATTTTTATTTGGGCTTCGCTATGTAACAGAAGAAGATGATCAAGATTATTTTGAAGAAATGATTCAAATGTTCGAAGTGAAGTATGATAATCAAACGGTCGTTGAAGAAGAGGCTGAAAGATTTGTAATTCAACATATTTTTCAATATTTATTTGCAAATGGTAGGCTACAAGAAGCAAATGATTATATAGAAAGACAACGTGCAACAATTCAAGAAGACAAACATATCATGAATTTAAAAGCGATGTCGATGCTTTATAATAATCAATATGAAGAGGCTGAAGCGTTACTTCAAACGATATTGGAAGATAATCCGTCAGATATATATGCTTTATGTCATATGACTTTATTGTTATACAATACGGAACAGTTAGAACGCTTTCAACAATATTTAAAGCAATTAAGTAAATTACATCCAATTAACGATGAGGAATCCTTCAAGTTAGGTGTTGTTCTAAGCTATTTAGGAAGACACAAGCCTTCAAATGAGTTGCTCGTTCCACTTTTGAAAAAAGCACAAGCTTCAATGCCACAACTTCATCATGCATTAAGTTATAACTACTACCATTTAGGCTTTGAAGAAGAAGCAAAAAGACATTGGCAAAAATTTGAAGATAGTGTACAATATCATAGTCAATTACCACCTTGGAAAATTGATGAACTTAAAGAAATGTTAGATAGCCATGTATTACCGTTATTAAAAGATGAAGACTACAGGTATAGATTGTATGGCATATTTTTAATAGGTCATATGAAGCACCGTGAACTTGTAATGTCACATGAATTATGGGAAGTCTTAGAAAGTCTACCTGACTATGAAAGGTTATATATAACGTATACTTTTCAAAATCTGCATCTTAATAAATTAGGTTTTATTGATAAAGGTATGAAACTCATTGAACAATCAGAATATCAACATTATGGGAAAGAATTATTTGTATCATGGATTGAGCATGCTGAGATGTTAATAGCAGATAATGAATCAATAGAACAAGTTGATCATTATGTAGCAGCCTCAGTTTATATTTATTTGAAAATGTTAAATATAAAAGTAACAAAAAAAGAAATTAAAAATTCATTCAATATAACGACGTATCGCTTAAATAAAGCAATCGATGCTATAGTGAGCATATAGTTATACTTAATAAAAATATTGATGTACAATTCTACTGAATTAATAAGAGGAGGCAGTTTATAGATGACTACACAAGTAGATTATGATGTAATTATAGTTGGAGCAGGCCCTGCAGGAATGACAGCTGCTGTTTATGCTTCAAGAGCAAATTTATCAACTGTAATGATAGAGCGCGGTATGCCAGGTGGACAAATGGCAAATACAGAAGATGTAGAAAACTTCCCAGGATTTGATTTAATTACAGGTCCAGATTTATCAACTAAAATGTTTACACATGCCCAAAAATTTGGTGCTAAATATGAATATGGGGACATAAAAAATATAGAAGATAAAGGTTCTTATAAAGTTGTTAATATGGGAGACAAATCATTAACAGCGCACGCTATCATTATTGCAACAGGTGCAGAATACAAAAAAATCGGCGTTCCAGGTGAACAAGAACTAGGTGGCCGTGGTGTAAGTTATTGTGCAGTATGTGACGGTGCATTCTTTAAAGGTAAGAACTTATATGTAATTGGTGGCGGAGACTCAGCAGTAGAAGAAGGCATATTCTTAACTAAATTCGCTGACAAAGTTACAATCGTTCATAGAAGAGATGAGTTAAGAGCTCAAAAAATCATTCAAGACCGTGCATTTAAAAATGAAAAAATTGATTTTATTTGGAACACAACATTAAAAACAATCAATGAAAAAGATGGTAAAGTAGGATCTGTTACTTTAGTTTCTACTGAAGATGGTACTGAAACAGAACATCAAGCTGATGGTGTGTTTATTTATATTGGTATGAAACCATTGACTAAACCATTTGAATCATTAGGTATATTGAATGAGAACGGTTATATTGAAACAAATGACGAAATGGAAACTAACGTACCTGGTGTATATGCAGCAGGCGATGTTCGTGAAAAAACATTACGTCAAATCGTTACAGCAACTGGTGATGGTAGTATTGCAGCACAAAATGCACAAGCATATATTGAATCACTTGAAGACGAAGAACAATTAATATAATTTATAAAGAGCAGGAATTCATTATTAAAATTGAATTCCTGCTTTTATTTTTTATGAAAATCATTGTGGCAACTATAGACTTTGTTGGCATTTTTTATGCGCATGCTTACACTTCTTTCGACTTGTGTGAATACAGATATCCATGTTTACACTTTTCTCAACTTATGTGACTACAGACACTTAAGATTAATTGCCTTTGACATAAATATCCTAGTATTTTAATGATAATCATTTAGCTAACTCTTAGAGACACCTGTTTTCTATATAAAAATAAATATTTCCAACGATTTTGTAAGTGCTGACGCCTGAGGGAAAAGTATGCGTGAGAGACTACAGGCTCGAGCCATACCCCTAGGCAAGCATGCACGAACAAAATCGTAAGATTTTATAAAAAATAGATATTTACAACGATTTTGTAGTGCGGACGCCTGAGGGAATAGTATGAGTGAGAGACTACAGGCTCGAGCCATACCCCTAGGCAAGCATGCACGTACAAAATCGTAAGATATGCTTATTTATTTTGAGTTAGGATTTAAATCCCAAGCACTTTTTATGTATGATTTTTCCTTTACTTGATATAGTTTAAAAAGGCGGGTATACATTTAAATAGACCATTTATTTAATGTTTTTTATAGCATTATCATGTAAGATTAAGATACATATGATAGTTAAAGGAGAAGTGCTATGCAACTTACCGACAAAAGTAATGTAAAAAATGAATTGCTTGTAGTTACTGGTATGTCTGGTGCGGGGAAATCTGTCGCATTACAAGCATTAGAAGATTTAGGATATTTTTGCGTTGATAATTTACCTCCAATTTTATTACAAAAGTTTGTTGATTTAATGGATCAAGGTAACCCTTCTTTATCAAAAGTGGCAATTGGAATTGATTTAAGAGGTAAAGATTTCTTTGGTGACTTAAGAAAAGAATTGGATTTTATACAAAGTGAAAAAAGAGTTATCGTAGATATTATATTTTTAGAAGCAAGTGATAAAAAATTAATTTCAAGATATAAAGAAACGAGAAGAACCCATCCTTTAAGTGAAAAGGGTAGCTTATTATCTGCTATTGAAGAAGAAAGAGATCTCTTGAATGATATTAAAGGTATAAGCAATTTCGTAATAGATACGACTGAAATGAAACCGAAAGCTTTGAAAGAAGAGTTGAATGCAACATTTGAAAAAGATCCTTCTACAACATTCCAAGTAAGGGTGTTAAGTTTCGGTTTCAAACACGGAATGCCGATTGATGCGGATATCGTATTTGATGTAAGATTTCTACCTAACCCATATTATGTACAAGAATTAAGACCGTTGACTGGATTAGATGACGAAGTTTATCAGTACGTTATGAAATGGAAAGAAACAAATACATTTTATAAAAAGTTTAGTGACCTATTAATGTTTATGTTGCCAGGCTACAAAAAAGAAGGTAAATCTCAATTAACAATTGCAATTGGTTGTACAGGTGGTCAACATAGATCTGTCGCACTTGCAAAACGTTTAGGAGAAGATATTAAAGAAAACTTTGACTATGCTGTGTATACGTCACATCGCGATGCACATATTGAAAGTAAAAAGAAAAAATGAAAAAATTAAAAGTTGTATTAATTGGAGGCGGAACAGGTCTTTCTGTTTTAGCGAGAGGACTGAAACAGTTTCCAATAGATATTACAGCCATCGTAACGGTTGCAGATGATGGTGGTAGTACAGGTAGAATTCGTGATGTGATGGATATACCTGCTCCTGGAGATATAAGAAATGTGCTGGCAGCTCTAAGTGACACTGAACCTATGTTAGAAGAACTTTTTCAACATCGTTTTGAAGAAGAAAAATTTGGTGGACATTCAATAGGAAATTTATTATTAGCAGCAATGACAAATATTACGGATGATTTTGGTCATGCAGTTAAAGAGTTAAGCAAAATATTAAATATTAAAGGCCAAGTCATTCCATCAACAACTAAAAGTGTTGTATTAAATGCAGTAATGTCTGATGGTGAAATTATAGTAGGGGAATCTAATATCCCTAAAACATCTAAAAAAATTGAAAAAGTCTTTTTAACACCTGAAGATATCGAACCAATGAAAGAAGCCATTGATGCAATAGAAGAAGCGGATTTAATCGTTATGGGACCAGGATCACTATATACAAGTATAATACCTAATTTGATTTTAGATAAAGTTAAAGACGCTATTATACATACTGATGCTGAAAGGTTATATGTATGTAATCTTATGACTCAAAAAGGTGAAACAACTGGATATTCAGTTAGTGACCACGTGAAAGCTATTCATGATCATGTTGGCCAAGAATTTATCGATTTTGTAATCTGTCAAAATGAACGCTTTAATAAAGATATTTTAATGAGATATGAAGAAGAAGATGCAAAGCAAGTTCATTTTGATGGAGATAAATTAAAAGAGATGGGTGTACAATGCATACACGACAATAATTTAGTGAGCATTACGCCTCATCAATATATTAGACATAATAATAAAGTGCTTGCTCAACTTATATACGAAATAGCTTTACGAGAAATTAGTACAATACAATATAAGATAGACAAATAAATTTGAAATATAGAGGGTAGGATAATGACATCTTTTTTTAGAATGAGATTTCTGTCCCGCGCTCTATATTTTTATATAGAAATAAAGTAGAATCAATGTAAGAGCTTTCAAAAAGAGGTGATCATTGATGAAGAATGTTCAAATCATGATGGTATTAATAGGTTGTATATTTCTGCTTATTGGTTTAATTGCAAATCAACAAATAGGTATAAGTTTCTTAATAATTGGTTTAATAATGTTGTTATTTGGTGTAATCAAAGAGGCTACAAAAAAATAATCAATTGTATAAGTTGAAAAACTTGATACGCCCGGCTATTCCATGTAAGATAAAATAGATACAAAACGTATGATATGTCTTTCGGCATATCATTATTTTTATGTACATATAAATTAAGAAAGGATGATCTGCTGTGAGCTTTGCTTCAGAAATGAAAAATGAATTAACAAGAATTGAAGTAGATGACTGTTGCGCAAAAGCAGAACTTTCAGCTTTGATTAGAATGAATGGGAATTTGAGTATTTCTAATCAACAATTTGTCATAAATGTACAAACTGAAAATGCAGCGATAGCACGCCGTATATTTTCGCTCATAAAAAAATGCTTCGGAGTGGAAGTAGAATTATTAGTAAGAAAGAAAATGAAACTTAAAAAAAATAATATATATATCAGTAGAATAAAAGTAAAAGCTAAAGAAATATTAGATGAGTTAGGTATACTACAAGAAGGTATGTTTAAACAAGAAATAGATAAAGATATTTTACAAAAAGATTGTTGTAAAAGAAGTTACTTAAGAGGTGCGTTTTTAGCAGGAGGATCGGTGAATAATCCAGAAACATCTTCTTATCACCTTGAAATTTTTTCATTATATGAAGAACATTCAGCGGATTTAACAGCATTAATGAATCAATATGGTTTAAACGCTAAACAGTTAGAACGTAAAAAAGGTTATATCAGTTATTTAAAAGAAGCAGAAAAAATAGCTGACTTTTTAAGCTTAATTGGCGGATATCAAGCATTACTTAAATTTGAAGATGTTAGAATTATTCGTGACATGAGAAATTCTGTAAATAGATTAGTTAATTGCGAAACAGCTAATTTAAATAAAACAGTAAGTGCTGCAATGAAACAAGTAGAAAGCATTAAACTTATAGATAAAGAAATTGGAATCGATAATTTACCGGATCGGTTACGAGAAGTAGCGAAATTAAGAATAGATAACCAAGATGTATCTATCAAAGAATTAGGAGAAATGGTGAGTACAGGAAAAATATCTAAATCAGGTATAAACCATAGACTACGTAAACTCAATGAAATGGCAGATAAAATTAGAAGCGGCGAAACAATAAAATAAGCTAATAAGAAAAAAGCCCAGACATAGTCGATTGCCTGGACTTTTTAATATAGAATTAATGACCTTAGCAAGATGTTAGTTAATCAGAATTTGCAAATTTTAAAAAGAGTCAAGACGTAGATTAATTTCGCTAAACTACAAAAAAACACCCAAAACTTAAGTTTCGGGTGTTTTTTGTATATTAAATTTATTTCATATCTTCTGGATGCATTACATCATCGATTAAACCGTATTCTTTAGCTTCATCAGCTGTTAAGAAGTTATCACGATCTGTGTCTTTTTCAATTTTTTCAATTGGTTGTCCAGTTCTTTCAGATAAAATTTTGTTTAATTTTTCACGAGTACGTAAAATGTGACGAGCTGCGATTTCAATTTCTGTAGCTTGTCCTTGTGCGCCACCTAATGGTTGGTGAATCATCACTTCACTGTTAGGTAATGCGAAACGTTTACCTTTTGCACCAGCTGATAATAGGAATGAACCCATTGATGCTGCCATACCGATACAAATTGTTTGTACATCTGGTTTAATATGTTGAATTGTATCATAAATAGCAAAACCAGCTGTTACACTTCCGCCTGGTGAGTTAATATATAAATAAATGTCTTTCTCAGAATCTTGTGCTTGTAAAAATAACAATTGTGATACGATTGAGTTCGCTACATTGTCATCAATAGCTGATCCTAACATAATAATGCGGTCTTTCAATAAACGTGAGTAAATATCATAAGCGCGTTCCCCACGATTTGTTGTTTCTATAACTGTTGGTATTAAATTCATCAGTTAAATCCTCCTTTGAATATCTTAATGACCATATCATACACTATAAAGTCAAACATGGTCAAAATATATGACCTACTGATGAATATTATAACTTAAATAGCTGATTTATACACAGGAAATTTGCGACAAATGTTGTCAATGTTTGCATAAATGATATAATAGTTTCCGTAATCAACAAGCTGAGTGCAGTGAATTTGAGTGACTTGCATATTAAAATGTTCACATCTTTTTCGAATGATGTTTTCTGCTTGATTAGTGGTCATAATTCTTCACTCCTTATAGTTGATACTACTATTATATTCGTAAGATGTTAAGTGATTATAAATTAATAATTAAGATTTATCTCTCCGTAGTGTAAAGGATAACACGCAAGATTCCGGTTCTTGAAATGGGCGTTCGATTCGTCTCGGGGAGGCTTATTATAACGAAGGATGATTTTATGGATATCAAATTTTATATTGGTTCAAATTGCGGTTTATGTGACGATGCAAAAATACAATTAGATTTTTTCAGAGATGAATATGATCATGAAATTAAAATTGTTACTATTAATATAGAAGAAGATGATACATTACATGAAAAATATATGCTTAGAGTACCAGTAGTTGAGTATAACGGTGTTGTCTTACAAGAAGGAAACGTGGATTTTGTTACATTGATTGAGGCGTATGATGAATTGAAATAAAGAGTAACGCATTTATCTTGCAATCTTATAGTCATGGGTGTATTATAAAACTGTAAACAGATATTATTTTTTTGACCCGCATGGGACGAAAAACGTCTAACCTAGGTTAGATTATGCCCATCTGTTAATCTTAGAGGAGGCGACTTGTTTATGGAAGATTTATTAAAGGTACAACATAGACTCGTTCCTGACTTGATTGACAAGATGTATCGACGCTTTAATATCTTATCGACGATTGAGAAGAAACAACCTATTGGTCGAAGATCGTTAAGTGATGTTATGAATATTACTGAACGGGTATTGAGAACTGAAATTGAAATGTTAAAACAACAAGATTTACTCAGCGTTCAATCAACAGGCATGAAATTGACCGAAACAGGTGAACAAATTCTTTCTTCGTTATCACATTATTTAACACTTTATTCTAGCTTTAATCATATTGAGGATGAAATATTTAATCGATATGGTGTGAAAGCACATATAGTGAGAGGTAATTCGGATTCAGATGAGATGGTTAAAGCAGAAATGGGTAATGTTACAGCAGAACTACTAGAACAGTCATTGTATGATCGAGCTTCAGTTTCAGTAACGGGTGGTTCAACAATGGCTAGAGTTAGTGAGTCATTACATCCATTGAATAAAGACATTTTGTTCACGCCAGCGCGTGGTGGTTTGGGAGAAAACGTAGTATTCCAGGCTAATACAATTTGTGCAAGTATGGCAAATCGAACAGGTGGGTCGTATAAGGTCTTGTATGTTCCTGACCAAGTAAGTGAAAGTTCGTATGAAACGTTGTTGACAGAACCTGCAGTAATAGAGGTGCTTGATGCAATACGTCATTCAGATTTTATAATTCACGGTATTGGTGATGCGCTGAAGATGGCACAAAGAAGAAAAACATCAGAAGAAGTATTAAGCCAATTGAAACATCATCATGCAGTCGGAGAAGCTTTTGGATATTATTTTAATTCCAAAGGTGAAGTCGTACATCGCGTTAAAACAATCGGTTTGCAACTAGAAGATTTAGCAACTAAGACAAATATTTTTGCAGTAGCAGGGGGTGCTTCTAAAGCAGAAGCTATTAAGGCTTATCTTGAGATAGCACCTAAGAATACTATCCTTATAACAGATGAAGGTGCTGCAAAAGCAATGATTAACTTGGAATAAAAGGTTTAATCGCCTTTTTGAAATAACAAATATAAAGGAGGCCATCAATAATGGCAACTAAAGTAGCAATTAATGGATTTGGCAGAATAGGTCGTTTAGCATTTAGAAGATTACAAGAAGTAGAAAACATCGAAGTAGTAGCAATCAACGATTTAACAGATGACGCAATGTTAGCTCATTTATTAAAATATGATTCTACACAAGGCCGTTTCAAAGACGAAGTAGAAGTTATCGAAGGCGGATTCCGCGTAAACGGTAAAGAAATCAAAACTTTCGAAAATCCTAACCCTAAAGAATTACCATGGGGCGATTTAGATATCGACGTAGTATTAGAATGTACTGGTTTCTTCGCTGACAAAGAAAAAGCTTCAGCTCACATCGATGCAGGTGCTAAAAAAGTATTAATTTCAGCTCCAGCTTCAGGCGATTTAAAAACTATCGTTTATAACGTTAACCATGACGAATTAGATGGTTCAGAAGAAATCGTTTCTGGTGCATCTTGTACAACTAACTGTTTAGCTCCAATGGCTAAAGTATTAAATGATCAATACGGTATCGTAGAAGGTTTAATGATGACTATCCACGCATACACTGGTGACCAAAATACTTTAGACGCTCCACATTCTAAAGGTGACTTCCGTCGTGCTCGTGCTGCGGCTCAAAACATCGTACCTAACTCAACTGGTGCTGCTAAAGCTATCGGCTTAGTAATTCCAGAATTAAAAGGTAAATTAGATGGATCAGCTCAACGTGTACCAGTAGCAACTGGTTCAGTAACTGAATTAACTGCAGTATTAGACAAAGAAGTTTCAGTAGAAGAAATCAATGCAGCAATGAAAAATGCTACAAATGATTCATTCGGTTACACTGAAGATGAAATCGTATCTTCTGATATCATTGGTATCACTTACGGTTCATTATTCGATGCAACTCAAACTCGTGTAATGACTGTTGGAGATCGTCAATTAGTTAAAACTGTATCTTGGTATGACAATGAAATGTCTTACACTTCACAATTAGTTCGTACTTTAGAATATTTAGCAGCTCAAGCTAACAAATAATTTAAATAAATGAACTAAATAGGTTATGCTTATAAGTAAGCGGGGAGCACATCGCTTCTCCGCTTATTTTTAATCATGTTGTATTTTCTATTATCTAGAGGAGGAAGACAAATCATGTCAAAGAAGAATGTTAAAGACGTAGATTTAAAAGGTAAAAAAGTACTTGTAAGAGCAGATTTTAATGTACCAATGAAAGATGGTGCAATTACAAACGACAACAGAATCGTTCAAGCGCTTCCTACAATAAAATACATTATCGAGCAAGGCGGTAAAGTAATTTTATTCTCACATTTAGGTAAAGTGAAAACTGAAGAAGACAAAAAAGAATTATCACTTAAACCAGTAGCAGAACGCTTAAGTGAACTATTAAATAAAGAAGTAACATTTGTACCAGAAACACGTGGAGAAAAATTAGAAAATGCTATCGATACATTAGCTGAAGGCGATGTATTAGTATTTGAAAATACACGTTTCGAAGATGTTGATGGTAAAAAAGAATCTAAAAATGATTCTGAGTTAGGTAAATATTGGGCTTCATTAGGTGACGTGTTCATTAATGATGCATTCGGTACAGCTCACCGTGAACATGCTTCAAATGTTGGTATCGCATCTAACATTGAAACAGCATCTGGTTTCTTAATGGATAAAGAAATCAAATTTATCGGTGGCGTTGTAAGTGAACCAGAACGTCCTTTAGTAGCAATTTTAGGTGGAGCGAAAGTTTCAGATAAAATTGGTGTAATTGAAAACTTATTAACTATTGCAGATAAAGTTATTATCGGTGGCGGAATGGCTTATACATTCTTCAAAGCTCAAGGTAAAGAAATAGGATTATCACTTTTAGAAGAAGATAAAGTTGATTTTGCTAAAGAATTACTTGAACGTGCTGGCGACAAAATTATCTTACCAATAGATTGTAAAGTAGCGAAAGAATTTTCAAATGACGCTGAAATTACGGTCGTTTCTGCTGATGAAATTCCAGCTGATCAAGAATCAATGGATATCGGTCCTAAATCAGTTGAATTGTTTAGTGAAGCATTAGAAGGTGCAAACACAGTAGTATGGAACGGACCTATGGGTGTGTTTGAATTAAGTAACTTTGCTAAAGGTACAATTGGTGTATGTAAAGCAATTGCTAGCTTAGAAAATGCAACAACAATTATCGGTGGTGGAGATTCTGCAGCAGCTGCTATGGACTTAGGATTTGCTGATGACTTTTCACACATTTCAACAGGTGGCGGAGCTTCTCTAGAATACTTAGAAGGTAAAGAACTACCTGGCATCGTAGCTATTTCTGAAAAATAATCATAAAAGGAGTTTTTATATCATGAGAAAACCAATTATCGCAGGTAACTGGAAAATGAATAAAACAGTTCAAGAAGCAAAAGATTTTGTTAATGAACTACCAGCATTACCAGATACTAACGAGGTAGATTCAGTAATTTGTGCACCAACTTTACAATTAGATGCACTTGTTAATTTAACTAAAGAAGGCGTAGCACAAGGCTTACAAATTGGTGCTCAAAATGCATACTTTGAAGATAATGGTGCATTCACTGGTGAAACTTCTCCAGCAGCACTTGAAGATTTAGGCGTTAAATATGTAGTATTAGGACATTCTGAACGTCGTGAATACTTCGGTGAAACTGACGAAGATGTTAATAAAAAAGCATTAGCAGTATTTTCTCATAATATGACACCAATCATTTGTGTTGGTGAAACATTAGAAGAAAGAGAAGCTGGTAAAGCTGAATCAGTAGTAGGCGGTCAAGTAGAAGCGGCACTTAAAGGATTTTCTAAAGATCAAGTAAAATCTACAGTAATCGCTTATGAACCTATTTGGGCAATTGGTACTGGTAAATCTTCTACTTCAGAAGATGCAAACCAAATGTGTGCACACGTACGTAACGTTGTAGCAGGAGCTTTCTCTCCAGAAGAAGCAGATGCTTTACGTGTTCAATACGGCGGTAGTGTTAAACCAGAAAATATTAAAGAATATATGGCTCAATCAGATATCGATGGCGCATTAGTTGGCGGCGCTTCATTAAAAGTTGATTCATTCGTTGCATTATTAGAGGGTGCTAAATAATGGCTAAACAACCAACAGCGCTTATCATTCTTGACGGTTTTGCTAATCGTGAAGAAGAGCATGGTAATGCGGTAAAACAAGCCAACAAACCAAATTTTGATAGATATTACAACAAATATCCACATAATGAATTATCTGCATGTGGCTTAGATGTTGGTCTACCAGAAGGACAAATGGGTAATTCTGAAGTAGGTCATTTAAATATTGGTGCTGGTAGAGTCGTATACCAAAGTTTAACAAGAATAAATAAATCGATTGAAGATGGCGATTTCTTTGAAATTGAAGAATTAAAAGCAGCGATGAACCATGTCGTTAAAAATGATTCTACATTACATTTAATGGGTCTATTATCTGATGGCGGTGTACACAGCCACTATAAACATTTATTTGCACTTTTAGAATTAGCGAAAAAACAAGGCGTTAAAAAATTATATGTACACGGTTTTCTTGATGGACGTGACGTTGATCAAAAATCTGCTCTTAAATTTATTGAAGAAACAGAAGATAAATTTAAAGAAATAGGTATCGGTCAATTCGCTTCAATTTCTGGTCGTTATTATGCAATGGACAGAGATAATCGTTGGGATCGTGAAGAAAAAGCTTATGATGCTATGTCTA
The DNA here is from genome assembly GCF_022386595.1 of Mammaliicoccus sp. G-M28. Classification (NCBI taxonomy): domain Bacteria; kingdom Bacillati; phylum Bacillota; class Bacilli; order Caryophanales; family Staphylococcaceae; genus Mammaliicoccus; species Mammaliicoccus sp. G-M28. The sequence goes on along the minus strand of NZ_JAJNIF010000002.1, from coordinate 254,119 downwards.
ATGGTGAAGGTCCTGTCTTCAAAACTGCCATTGAAGGTGTAGAATCAAATTATAAAGAAGGTTTAACAGATGAATTCGTCGTGCCATTTATCGTTAAAGACGAAGAAAAAAATGTTGAAAACACTGGTGTTAACAGCCATGATTCAATGATATTCTTTAACTTCCGTCCTGATAGAGCGGCTCAACTTAGTCAAGTTTATACAAATGAGAAATTCGAAGGTTTCGAACTTAAACGTAAACTAGAAGATTTATACTTTGTAACATTCACAAACTACAGTGACGATGTATTCGCTGAAGTTGCATTTAAACCAGTTGATATTAAAAATACTATCGGTGAAGTTGCTGAAAAGCATAACTTAAACCAACTTAGAATTGCAGAAACTGAAAAATTCCCTCATGTAACATACTTTATGAGTGGTGGTAATCATTCAGAGTTTAAAGGTGAACGTCGCGTTCTTATCGACTCACCAAAAGTTGCAACTTATGACTTGAAACCTGAAATGAGTGCTTACGAAGTTAAAGATGCATTAATTGGTGAATTAGATAAAGGTGATTTAGATTTAATTATCTTAAACTTTGCTAATCCTGATATGGTAGGACATAGTGGTATGCTTGAACCTACTATCAAAGCAATTGAAGCAGTCGATGAATGTTTAGGTGAAGTAGTAGATAAGATTTTATCAATGAATGGTACAGCTATCATTACAGCAGACCATGGTAACTCTGATGAAGTGTTAACAGATAGTGAATCACCTATGACAACTCATACAACAAACCCTGTTCCTGTTATAGTTACAAAAGAAGGGGTAGAAGTTAGAAGTGGTGGTCGTCTTGCTGACTTAGCACCAACACTACTAGACTTACTTGGAGTAGAACAACCAGAAGATATGACTGGAAAAACATTAATTAAATAATAATCAATTAACATTATAAAGGAGTTTTAATTATGCCAATTATTACAGATATTTATGCACGCGAAGTTTTAGATTCACGTGGTAATCCAACAGTAGAAGTAGAAGTATTAACTGAAAGTGGGGCTTTTGGTAGAGCATTAGTACCATCAGGAGCTTCAACAGGTGAATACGAAGCAGTAGAATTACGTGACGGAGACAAAGAACGTTATTTAGGTAAAGGTGTTCTTAAAGCTGTAGAAAACGTTAACGAAATCATTGCACCAGAAATTATTGAAGGTGAATTCTCAGTATTAGAACAAGTTTCTATCGATAAATTAATGATCGCTTTAGATGGTACACCTAACAAAGCTAAATTTGGTGCTAATGCTATCCTTGGTGTTTCTATGGCTGTAGCTCGTGCTGCATCTGATTTCTTAGGACAACCTTTATATAAATATCTTGGTGGATTCAATGGTGTTCAATTACCAGTTCCAATGATGAACATTGTAAACGGTGGTTCTCACTCAGACGCACCAATCGCATTCCAAGAATTCATGATTTTACCAGTTGGAGCTCCAACATTTAAAGAAGCTTTACGTTGGGGAGCAGAAATCTTCCATAACTTAGCTAAAATCTTAAAATCTCGTGGATTAGTAACTGCAGTAGGTGACGAAGGTGGTTTCGCTCCTAAATTTGAAGGTACTGAAGATGGCGTTGAAACAATATTAGAAGCTATTAAAGCTGTTGGTTTAGAGCCAGGTAAAGATGTATTCTTAGGATTTGACTGTGCAGCTTCAGAATTCTTCGAAAATGGCGTTTATGACTACGCTAAATTTGAAGGTGAAAACGGTGCTAAACGTTCTTCAGAAGAACAAGTAGACTTCTTAGAAGAATTAGTTAACAAATACCCAATTATCACTATTGAAGATGGTATGGACGAAAACGATTGGGACGGATGGAAAATCCTTACTGAACGTATCGGCGACCGTGTACAATTAGTAGGTGACGACTTATTCGTTACTAACACTGAAAAATTATCTGAAGGTATCGAAAAAGGTATCGGTAACTCAATCTTAATTAAAGTTAACCAAATCGGTACATTAACAGAAACATTCGAAGCAATCGAAATGGCTCAAAAAGCTGGTTACACTGCAGTAATCTCACACCGTTCAGGTGAAACAGAAGATACTACAATTTCTGATATCGCAGTAGCAACAAACGCTGGTCAAATCAAAACAGGTTCTTTATCAAGAACTGACCGTATTGCTAAATACAACCAATTATTACGTATCGAAGACGAATTATTTGAAACAGGTAAATTTGAAGGAATCAAAGCTTTCTATAACTTATCAAAATAATTGAGCATATAAAATGATTTATAAAGAGCACAAAAGGTGTAGACTCACCTTTTGTGCTTTTTTATTTTGAATAAATAAAGTGAGGTCGCCCGTGAACTTATCAAGACATGGCAAACATGATAAATAGAGAGGCTGAATATTGCAAGACATGGCAAACATGATAAATAGAGAGGCTGAATATTGCAAGACGAGGCAAACATGATAAATAGAAGGCGTGAATATTGCAAGACATGGCAAACATGATAAATAGAGAGGCTGAATATTGCAAGACATGGCAAACATGATAAATAGAGCGCCCAAATTTATCAAGACTCGCACAACATGATAAATTCATCCTTACTTCACTACACAAAAATACATTAACTCACGACAAATTCTTTAACGCTTTAAACCAGCAACATTTTGTCGTTTCATTCCATATCAAAATGTTCTATAATAGAGACAATGAATTTTTTAGGAGGATCATAGATGACTATTAATTTAAAAAGTGCTAAATCACCATGGTCTAGTTTAGATGGAGTAGAAGCATTAACACTTCATCCTATCAACCAATCTTTTAATAAAGAAGTAATTATTCCAGGAAGTAAAAGTGTAACTAATCGTGCTTTTATATTAGCAGGATTTAGTAATGGCACTTCAAAATTATCTGGATACTTAAAAAGTGATGATACGTATTGGTGTATGGAATCATTGAAAAAATTAGGTGCTACTTTCGAATTTATCGAAGATGAGATTCATATAACAGGAATTAATCATGCAGAATTGCCAGATAAGCAGCAAATATTTATTGGTTCTGCTGGTACTACTGCGAGATTCTTACCAGGTATATTAGGTACACAAGAAAAAAGTGAAATTACAGTTACTTCAACTGAACAATTAGCAGTAAGACCTCATCAAACACTTCATGAAGCATTACAACAACTTGGAGTAGAGGTTAAATATCTTGAAGAAGAAGGTCAATTACCTATTACTATAAAAGGTACAGCACAAACAGGTGGAAAAGTTTCAATTGCTGGTAACCAATCGAGTCAATTTATTAGTGGATTATTAATGGCTGCTCCTTTATTTAATCGTCCAACTGAAATAGAATTAACTACTAATATTGTTCAAAGTGCTTACGTTGATATAACAATTGAGATGATGCACCAATTTGGAATTAATGTTGATGTCTCAGATGACTATAAACATATGAAAGTTGAACAAGGTCAATATCAACCAGCTACATTACCTTTAGAAGCTGATTTATCAACTGCTTGCTATTTTATGGCGTTGGCTGCATTAAATAAATCAACAATTAAAATTAATCATTTAAACATGGAAAGTCATCAACCTGATTTAGAAGTTGTAGATATTCTTGAGAGAATGGGCGCAACTGTTGAAAAAGGTTCTGACTACGTCGTGATTTCTGGTCCTGAACAATTAAAAGGTCATTTAACGATAGATATGAATGCATGTTCTGACCAAGCTTTAACCATTGGTACGTTAGCTGCTTTTGCTGATGGTCCAATTACGATTACAGGAGTTGAGCATATTCGTCATCATGAATGTAATCGTGTTTCAGCATTAACTGAAAGTCTTTCTAAATTAGGTATCGATGTAGTTGAACATCAAGATGGATGGACTATCACGCCAGGTCAAATTGAAGCAGCGACTTTAGACACATTTGACGATCATCGAGTAGCTATGTCACTAAGTTTAGTTGGTACTAAAATTGATGGAGTTAAGTTGCTAGACCCATCATGTGTTTCTAAGACTTGTCCTACTTATTTTGAAATGTTAAAATCATTAGGTATTTCAGTTGAGTATAATTAACGAAAACTTGAGTGAATAATGTAAATATGCTATAATTCTACTGTTATAATAGACAGGAGGACCGAGTCCATGCATACATTTTTAATCGTCTTATTAATCATCGTTTGTATTGCATTGATTACCGTCGTGTTACTTCAAGAAGGTAAGAGTACTGGATTATCTGGTGCAATTAGTGGCGGAGCAGAACAATTATTTGGAAAACAAAAACAACGTGGAGTAGATTTATTTTTACACAGAGTTACAATTATTTTATCAATTTTATTTTTCTTATTAATGTTAGCAATAACTTACTTTAAAATGTAGTGGTCCGACTGTCTTGTCGGACTTTTTTGTTTGTTTACAAGTAAAAAAACGATACAATAGAACTAGATTATGTTAAAGGAAGGTCGATCATGAGAATTCAATTACCTAAACCTTTCTTCTTTGAAGAAGGAAAGAGAGCAGTTCTACTTTTACATGGATTCACAGGTAATTCATCAGATGTTAGACAACTAGGACGATACTTACAGAAAAAAGGATATACATCATATGCACCACACTATGAAGGTCATGGTAGACCTCCCGAAGAGATACTAGAATCAAGCCCATATGTATGGTTTAAAGATTGTCTAGATGCCTATGATTTCTTGGAAGAAAAAGGTTATACTGAAATAGCAGTAGCCGGACTTTCACTAGGTGGCGTTTTTAGTTTAAAATTAAGTTTAAAAAGAGATGTAAAAGGTATTATAACAATGTGTTCCCCTATGTTTATAAAAACAGAAGGCACAATGTTTGAAGGTGTATTAGAATACGCTAGAGAATTTAAGAAGTATGAAGGAAAAACACCTGAACAAATTGAACAGGAAATGAAACATTTTCATCCAACAAATACTTTGACTGAATTGCAAGATACAATTCAAGGTGTAAGAGATCAAGTTGATGAAGTGTTTGATCCTTTATTTGTCGTTCAAGGTAGACAAGATGAAATGATTAATCCTGATTCAGCTAATATTATTTACAATGAATCATCATCAGATGATAAAAATATTAAATGGTATGAAGAATCTGGTCATGTTATAACAATCGGACAAGAAAAAGAAAAAGTATTCGAAGACGTGTATCAGTTCTTAGAATCATTAGATTGGTCCGAATAAGACATCATAATATAAACGAGAAAGGAGGCCCACTATGAATCTAAGAGAAGAAGTTGAAGAAATCATCAATGATAAAGAATACAGTCCAATGACAGTAAGTGAATTTCAAGACGTAATGGGACTCAATAATGCTGATTCATTTAAAGAATTAATTAAAGTTCTAGTTGATTTAGAACAAACGGGTCAACTAGAAAGAACAAAGACGGATAGATATAAGAAGACAAGAGATAAATCAGATCTTGTTAAAGGTACATTGAGTCAACATAAGAAAGGTTTTGCATTTTTAAGACCTGAAGATGATACAATCGAGGATATTTTCATACCACCTAACCAAATTAATAAAGCAATGGATGGTGATGAAGTATTAGTAGAAGTTGTGCCATCTCGTGGTGACCATAAAGGTAAAATAGAAGGAAGAGTTAAAGCAATTACAACTCGTAATATTACGCAAGTAGTAGGTACATATACTGAAGCTAAGCATTTTGGCTTCGTATTACCAGATGATAAGCGTATAACTCAAGATATCTTTATTCCTAAAGGTAAAAATCTTGGTGCGATTGAAGGTCATAAAGTATTAGTAGAAATAACTGAATATGCTGATGGTTCACATAATCCTGAAGGGCATGTGAAGGCGATTCTTGGTCATAAAAATGATCCAGGTGTTGATATATTATCTATAATTTATCAACATGGTATCAATATTGAGTTTCCTGATAGTGTTATTGCAGAAGCTAAAAATGTACCCGATCAAATTAAACCTGATGAAATAAAAGATAGACGTGATTTAAGAGACGAACTGACAATCACAATTGATGGTGCAGATGCTAAAGACTTAGATGATGCTGTATCTATTAAAGCGCTTGATAATGGTTTAACAGAGCTTACGGTTAGTATTGCTGACGTCAGTTATTATGTGACTGAAAATAGTGAATTAGATAATGAAGCTTACGATAGAGCAACAAGTGTTTATCTTGTAGATAGAGTTATTCCAATGATTCCACATAGATTGAGTAATGGTATATGTTCATTAAACCCTAATGAAGATAGACTAACTTTAAGCTGTAGAATGGAAATTAACCAACAAGGTGAAGTGGTAAGTCATGATATTTTTGAAAGTGTGATCCACTCTGATTATAGAATGACTTATACGGATGTAAATTCTATTATTGAAAATGAAGATCAAGATATCCGAAATCAATATGCTGAAATTACACCAATGCTTGATTTAGCTCAACAATTATCACAACAATTAATCGCTAAACGTAAAAGACGTGGTGAAATTGATTTTGATATTAAAGAAGCACAAGTATTAGTAGATGAAGATGGTATACCAACTGACATTAAAGTAAGAGAAAGAAATGATGCTGAAAGATTAATCGAAAGCTTTATGTTATCTGCTAACGAAACAATCGCTGAGCATTTTAGTAAACTTGAAGTACCATTTATCTATCGTGTCCATGAAAATCCTAAAGCAGAAAGATTAAATAAGTTCTTTGAATTTATTGCTAATTTTGGTCTTGCTGTTAAAGGATCAAGTGAAGATATTCATCCATCAACATTACAAAAAATTGTTCAAGAAGTTGCTGGCCAAAAAGAAGAAATGGTTATTTCTACATTAATGTTAAGAAGTATGCAACAAGCTAGATACAGTGAAGATAATTTAGGACACTTTGGTTTGTCAGCTGATTATTATACACATTTCACATCACCAATTAGAAGATATCCTGACTTAATCGTCCATAGATTAATACGTAAATATTTAATCGATAAGTCTATGAATAGTAAAAATATTAGACATTGGGAAGAAGTGTTACCTAATATAGCTGAACATACATCTAAACGTGAAAGAAGAGCAATTGATGCAGAACGCGATACAGACGACTTGAAGAAATCAGAATACATGATACAACATGTAGGAGAAGTATTCACAGGTATTATAAGTTCTGTTGCTAACTTTGGTATGTTCGTTGAATTAGAGAACACAATAGAAGGTATGGTACACATCTCTAACTTAACAGATGACTATTATAATTTTGATGAGAAGAACATGGCTATTATAGGTGAACGCCAAGCTAAAGTATTTAGAATTGGTGACAAAGTGGAAGTTAAAGTAATTAACGTTAACGTTGATGAAAGAATGATAGATTTCCAAGTTGTAGGTATGCCAATAGCTGAAAAAAATAGAGAACGATTGGCGAGAGAAAAAACAATCAAAGCCAAAAAACGTACTACATCTAAAGAAGGTGACAAGCCTAATCATCATAAAAAAGGCAGAGCAAAAGGTAAACAAGGCGGTAGACAAGATAACAAAGACAAAAAGCCTTATTACAAAGCTAAAAATGTAAAAAATAAAGCAAGAGGCAAGAAAAAATAGAAAGTAGGTGATGGATGTGCCAAAAGTTCAAAGCAAACCATTAGCGCAAAATCGTAAAGCAAGCCATGATTATACAATAGAAGATACGGTTGAAGCGGGAATTGTCCTTCAAGGTACTGAAATCAAATCCATTCGCCGAGGTAGTGCAAACTTAAAAGATTCATACGCACGTGTTTACAACGGAGAAATGTACGTATACAACATGCATATTGCACCGTACGAAGAAGGAAATAGATTTAACCATGATCCATTGAGAAATCGTAAATTACTTTTAAAAAGAAAAGAAATCGATAAACTCTTTGGTATTACAAGAGAAAAAGGGTATGCATTAATACCACTTAAGCTCTACATTAAACACGGTTACTGTAAAGTGCTTTTAGGAGTAGCAAAAGGTAAGCGTGACTATGATAAACGACATGCTTTGAAAGAAAAAGAAGCAAAACGTGACGTTGAAAGAGCAATGAAACAAAGATATTAAATAATTTTATTGATAAATCAATAAAAAATTGTTAAGATTAAATATACTTCTGCTAAAAAGAAGTATATTTCTTATTGAGGGGACGTTACGGATTCGACAGGGGTCCCCGAGCTTATGAAGCGTGTCGGAGGGTTGTCTTCGTCATCAACACAACAGTTATAATAACTGGCAAACAACAAAACTTAGCAGTAGCTGCGTAATAGCACTCTGCATCACCTAACAGCATCGCCTATGTGCTGTTAACGTGATTCAACTTTAAGTAGGATACGCTCGTCACTGCCGTTTGAAGTCTGACGAGAAGAGATTAATCAAACTAGCGTTGTAATAGGGTGTCAGCCCCCTGATACAACGCGAAACAATAAAGACTTGACTACACACGTAGAAACATTTGTATCAGGATCTCTGGACGCGGGTTCAACTCCCGCCGTCTCCATATCAAAATGCTTAGCCACAACGGCTAAGCATTTTTTGTTTTAAATTGATACCTATTTCAAATATCAATGCTGTACATAATCGATATTGTTTATTTGGATTTTTATTAGACTATTTTCGTATTATCATAAAACGAACTTTAAATCAGTAGTATGAATTTTTGATGAACTAATTATAGTTTTTATTTCATAGAAATATTACAGCTTTTTTATGTTAAAATTAAAAAATATAATTTGAGAGGAGAGTTTGTATTGATACTTGAAGGAGCGATGTTACAAGTTAAAAAGAATATGGAACCTGAGTTCGAAGAATCTTTCAGAGAGGCATCTAGTATTATTAGTTCCATGAAAGGCTATAGAAATCATTCGTTAAATAAGTGTTTTGAAGAAGAAAATAAGTATTTGTTATTGGTAGAATGGGAAACATTAGAAGATCATACAATAGGCTTTCGTGATTCTGAGGAATATAAAAAGTGGAAGTCTTTATTGCATCATTATTATGAACCTTTTCCAATAGTTGAACATTTTTACAAAATAGAAATTTAAGAGATTTAATAGATTATTTGTACTAAAAATTTTTATGGTTTTGGAACTAGTATAAATTAAATTATACGAATATTCAGTAAATCAAACTAAGATAAATTTTTTAAAATAGTGGGTGGTTGTAATGAATGGTGCTATGCATCATATAGAAATATATGTAGAAGATATAAATAAAACTCGAAATTTTTATGAATGGTTATTACCTGAGTTAGGTTATAAGCTATACCAAGATTGGGAAAATGGTTTTAGTTTTAAATTAGATAAAACTTATATTGTTTTTGTAGAAGCCGAAGAAGAGTATAAAAAATATGGTTACCATAGAAAAAGAATAGGATTAAATCACATAGCTTTCAGTGTTTCAAATAGAAATAAAGTAGATTATATAAGTAATATTTTATTAGAGAACGGCATGAATATTTTGTATGAAGATAAACACCCATATGCTGGCGGTAAAAATCATTATGCTGTTTACTTCGAAGACCCAAATAGAATTAAGCTAGAAATCGTTAGTGAGGAGTGAATATTTCATGATTCAATCTATAAATCACGTTACCTATTCTGTATCAGATATTAATCAATCTATTGTTTTTTATAAAGATATTTTGAAAGCTAAAATTTTAGTAGAGAGTGATAAAACAGCTTATTTCACTATAGGTGGCCTGTGGTTAGCGCTTAATGAAGAAAAAGATATACCTAGAAATGAAATTCAATACTCATATACACATATGGCATTTACAATTGGTGAAAGTGAATTTGATGAATGGTATCAGTGGTTAAAATATAACAACGTTAATATATTAGAAGGACATAATAGAGATGTAAGAGATAAACAATCAATATACTTCACTGATCCAGACGGTCACAAATTAGAATTACATACAGGTACATTAAAAGATAGGTTAGACTATTATAAAGAAGAAAAGCCACATATGAAATTTTATATGTAAGGAGGTTATATTATGACAATTGAAGCAAGGTTATTTGAAGAAAATGATTTAAATAAGATAAATGAATCTTTACCGTTTATGTAGTTTTCTTTATCACCATTAAATTTAACAAATAATGCTTCTTTTAAATTGGAATATTGTTTTGCGACATCTGGATGTTCAATTAAGTATGCTTTGAATGCGAGATGTCTATTTATATCGAACTGATTATAAATATCGAATGTATGAACATGAAAAAGCCTTTCTTTTGTAACTTTATCACTTTTTGTAAAGTATCTTCTGTTTTTAATACCAAATTCACCAAGCACTTCATAATCAATGTTCTCAAAGTATGAATTATACTGGTCAACTTTGTTTATATCTTTAACAACAGGCAAAATATCGATAATAGGTTTAGCCTTTATACCCGGAATAGCTGTGCTACCAATATGGTAAATATCAACTAAGTCTTTGCCAAAAATTTGGCTAATCTTGTTAGCTTCTTTAGCGTAAATGTTAGCCAAATTTGAATTATGTGGTTCAATCGTGATTTTCATAGATTGTTCAACTCCTCAATATATTTAATTATAGTACCATTACACTAAATAAATATTCTAGTTTATAGTTTAAATAAGCTGTAGATTATTTATCAAAAAGTAATAAAATTACTTTTATAAGATTATTAGGAATAATTTAAATGAATGATGAATGTCTAAGACACATATAAAAAGAGATTTTTAGAATGAAGAAGTAATAACTGAAGAGCGAACTATACAACAGCCAACATTAGAACAACCTAAAGTCGGTAATGATAGCCAGCAAAATCAATTCAAACAACGTGACCTACAACATCTTCACAACAAAAGTAATGAAAGAGAGGGTGATTACAGCACTCTCTTTTTTTAAAATATAAAATAACTAGTAAAAAGTTAAGAGCAATTTAATTTTGTACTATCATTTTACTACTTTTGTGATATGATATGTTTAATTATCATAAATGGAGGATAGAAAATTGAAAAAAATTATGTTGTTAATAATGGTGGCGGGATTATTTTTAGTAGGTTGCAATAGTTCGAACATTGAAAGAAAAGCTGAGTCGAATGATAACAAAAAGCATAAATCAACACACAGTAAACGTAAGGCAAATGAGCAAATGAAGACATTTAAAGTGGGAGAAGTTGTTGATGCAGACGGTGTTGATATAATAGTAACCAAAGTTGAATTTAATAATGATTATGATGAATATAGTGCTCCTGAAAATGGACAAGCGCTTAAAGTTTCATTTAAATTTAAAAATCATAATGATGACCAAGTTCTAGTTGATAATTCTGCATTTACGATGAAATCGAAACAAGAAAACTTTCAAGAGTGGTTTGGAACAGATGATAATCATGCAGGATTCTCTCATTTATTAAATAAAGGGAATATAGGTACAGGGTATATATATTATGATGTTCCAGATTCTCAAAGATATACGCTAGAGATGGATTTTGTGCCTTTATTCGATACGGTACGTGGTAAATGGGAAATTAGGAAATCTGATATTAAAGGGAATAGTAATACAAATTCAAGTACAAGTACAAATGAAACAACAAATGAAATGAAGGAAACAGAAGATGATAGTGAGGATTATCCTTATACTGCTGAGGAGTACAATTATTTAGTCGATGAATATAATTCTTTAACAGAAGGAGAAAAAATGAATCGTGTAAGTCGTGGTGTTACAAATAAAGAGTATAATGACTTATTAGAGAGAATTGAGAAAGAATATGACCGATTAGGCGATGAAGCAGATAAAGAATATGAGGATTTTTTGAAAGAACAAGAAAAAATAGACGCTGAGTATGAAGAAGAAATGCGTAAAGAAGAAGAACGTCAAGCAAAAGAAGACGCAGCATATGAAAAAGAACAAGCAGAAGAAGATGCAGCATATGAAGAAGAAATGCGTAAAGAAGAAGAACGCCAATCGATAGAAGATGCAGCATATGAAGAAGAAATGCGTAAAGAAGAAGAACGCCAATCGATAGAAGATGCAGCATATGAAGAAGAAATGCGTAAAGAAGAAGAGCGCCAAGCAAAAGAAGATGCAGAATTCGAAGAAAAAATGAAGGCTTTAGATGAAGAATAGTTACATATTAATATTATAATTAAAAAGGTTTATAAATATAAAAATAAGACACCTTCCAAACTCTTTATAATCTGGATGGGTGTCTTATTTATTTTTGCTTAAATATCAATATTCACTACATAATTGGTGGGCTGTTTTTTTGTTATGATACAAGTGATTAAATTTTAAACTCAAAGATAATATCAATTTTTTTACAAATCAAGTTCCATCATAAAACCATCATTTGTTATTTCAAACTTATTTTTAGCATAAAATTTAGATGCTGATTCTCCACCAGTAATAAGAAAAATTTTATTTATTTTTTCTTGCTTCATCTCATCTATAATAAAATTCATGAGTTGTTTTCCGATGCCAAATCCTTGTTGATTAGGTATAACATTAAATTCATCAATAAAAAATTGATTAAAGTTATTAAAATAATAGTCAATACGACCTATACACATTGCTATTATTGTATCCTCGTTTTCGATAACATATCCTCTTGAATTAAAACCACTCATTGTCGCTTCAATTCTAAGTAATGCTTCTTGATCAGTCCATTTATTATGCCAAGGTGGACCTGCATATGCTGAAACTAAATTTTTAGCACAATCATTATAATCTTCAGTATTTATTTTTCTAAAGTGTATAATTAACCTCCTTTATTAAAAACCTATATTTAGTTTAGCTTATTTTATAACTACAATACAATCCATGTTTATTTCACAAAAAATATAAAAACGAATAAGCTGTTGGGATATAGTGTAAAAAGGATATTAAAAATGACCATAAAAAATTACCATAATTCATAGATGTTGTCTATTGAGATAATTGTGACGATATATGCAGTTAACTATAACTTTTATAATGAATATCTAATCAGTTGTTATAAAAATTGAAAATATGCATAGAATCAAGTGAATATTTAAGCTTTCGCTAATAGACAAAAATTGGTTATGTAGATAAAATATTAAAGTGAGCAAGTTGGATAAATGGTGGCTAATCTCATGACAATGGGGTGATGCTTATGAAATATGGTTGAGCTCCAAGAAAGGTGCAACATTGACTGATTATGAGATATTAATGATTGTCATTTCAATCATTGGTATAGTGCTAATTAGTAAAAATGACCATAAAAAATAACCATCTCTAACTTTGACAGAGTTCGATGGTTATTTAATAACTATTCAATAAAGTCACCGTCTTTTTAACGGGCTCGTGAGGGCGAGGCATGTAAGTGCATCGCCCTTTTATATTATAAAATTACCATAATTCATAGATGTTGTCTATTGAGATAATTGTGACGATAAATGCATTTAACTATAACTTTTATAAAGAATATCTAATCAGTTGTTATAAAAATTGAAAATATGCATAGAATCAAGTGAATATTTAAGCTTTTCGCTATTAGACAAAAATTGGTAATGTAGATAAAATATTAAAGTGAGCAAGTTGGATAAATGGTGGCTAATCTCATGACAATGGGGTGATGCTTATGAAATATGGTTGAGCTCCAAGAAAGGTGCAACATTGACTGATTATGAGATATTAATGGTTGTCATTTCAATCATTGGTATAGTGCTAATTAGTAAAAATGACCATAAAAAATAACCATCTCTAACTTTAGCAGGTTTTGATGGTTATTTTTTATAATTCTATCAACAAAGCTACCGTCTTTTTAACGGGCTCGTGAGGGCGATGCATGTAAGTGCATCGTCCTTTTATACTATAAAATTACCATAATTTATATTCGTTGTCTAATCATAATAAATTTCATTGATTTACCTTTGATTTGGCTATTATGTATATAAAGTTGGAGTGAAAGACTATGGAGAGAAATATATTCAAATGACAGTGCTGAAAGTAGGTGAATTTAAGTTGAAAATCTTATTAACTTAATAAACCAAATGTTATAATATATTAGAAATAGATGTAACTATAGGTAACTAATTGTTGCATTTGGTAGTATATCTTAGTAAATAAGATATGTTATTGAGGAGGGAATCACTATGGATGTTATTTGGTCGAAGGACAATAAATTAGAAAAAATAAAATGGTTAGAAGACGAAAATAGTATAAACGATATGTCCTCACTGCAAATCCAGAAATTTTTATTTTTTTCTGAAATGTTTAATAGAGAAACCAACCAAAATTATGATTTATATAAGTTAAAAGCTTATAAAAAAGGTCCAGTTTTTAGTGATGTGTATGGTGACTACACATACAGAAAAGATAAACTATTAGAAGAGGTAAGTAAAAAAGATATTAGTTTTTCTGAACAAGAAATCGAAAATATGAGAAGAGCCAAAATCTTAACATTAATTCATAATAATCAAGACTTATCTAATTTAACTCATAAATTCGATTTATGGAAATCAAAAGAAGAACGACTTCATTCTGGAGAAAGAGAAATAAAAATTCAGGAAAATGATATTACATTACATGATTCAAAGCTGTTTAATCAATTATATAATTATGTAGATACTTTAAAAGAATATAAAATAGTCAAAGTTAATGATAAAGTGTTTTTATTTAAAGAAAACGAAAAGGATTTATTAGAAGATCATATGTTAGAAACGCTAGAAAAAATTAGTGAAGATTCATCGTTAATAAATCCAGTGTATGTAGACATTGAGGATGGTGTATTGGTAGTTGATTAATGCAAGAAAGGTGAATTGTTATATAGCTCTCAATCCTTGTGGTTGAGGGCTTTTTATTTTTTGCCCCAGTATTGCCTCATCAGAGAAACAAGTCATTATCAAACTATAGTGTATAATGTAAATTAATGTGTACTTATAGAGTTCGATTAGTTTATAATCAAATTAATCATGTTAAATACATTTAAGGGAGAAAATGAATGAAAAAATTAATTGTTTTATTCTTTTCATCAATGTTAGTGCTAGCGGCATGTGGTCAGAAAGAAGATAGTTCATCTAATGATAATAATGAAGAGAATAAGCAAGATAACAAGCAAAAGGAAGATTATAAAAAAGAAAATGCTAATAAGTCGGCATCTAATACTGAAGAACAATCAACAGAAGAAGTTACGACTGATGAACAACAGTCGTCAGAAGAAGAAAATAAAAATTTGAATTATAAAAATGTTACTGATAGAGATACGTTAGTTAAAATATTATATGGTGACTACACTGAAGAACAAAAAGTTATTGCATACAATAGCGCAGTGAGTAATGATGTTATACCACAAGGAAATGTATTAGAGGGACCTGCAAGTGCTGCATATGAAAGTTCGTTAAGAGTGGAAAGTGGTGAAGAAAAATCTATTTACGATGAATTACCTGATGATAATCAACCTTCTGATGAAATAGTTGATAGATCGAATGTTATGGATTTTGTTGAGGATTACGAAGGTGAAACTTTGGATACTGATTCTTACACATTTAAAGAACCTGAGCATAGAGATGATGGTAGTTGGGGATTTGCTTACTATACTAAAGATGGTGAACTTGCGGGTTCTTACATTGTGAACGAGTATGGTATGGTTAGTAAATTTGATGAAGATGGAATTGAAGAATAAAAAAACCTCACTTAGCGTGAGGTTTTTTGACTATATTGGTGAATATATAGTAATCGCATTTTCAACTAATTATTCTACAAATGAACCTTCTCTGTTGAATAATAATATCTTTCTTTTTTGGGATGGATAAATATAGCCATAATGATCAGAATACCTATTTTACCTATTATCATTAAAAGGATTAGTACGATTTTAGATATTGTTGTTAAATCTGCTGTAATGCCTGTTGATAGTCCGACTGTACCGAATGCTGATATTGTTTCAAATAATATTTGTGACATGCTGAATTTTGGGTTTTGAATCGATATGATAAATGTTGTGATTAATACTAAAATACTTGATAAAAAGCCAATTGTGATTGCTTTATTAATTTGTTCGTTGATAATACTTTTCTTAAATATATGAGGATGTTTTTGGCTTTTTAATTGTGAGTATATATATACTAATATGATTGTAAAGGTCGTGACTTTTATTCCGCCACCTGTACTCATGGGACCTGCACCTATGAACATCAACATATCGAATATTAAAAGGGTGGAATCATGTAATTGTCCAATATCTACAGTATTAAAACCAGCTGTTCGTGTTGAAACGGATTGAAATACTGATTTATATATTTGTACAATCCAGTTATCGTTTTTTAATGTATTATTTAATTCTAATAACCAAAATGATAGGGACCCGATAATAATTAATATTCCTGTAGTAGTTAGCACGATTTTTGAATGTAATTTTAATTTAGTTATTCTTTTTGATTGCCATAAATCTAATATAACGATATATCCAATACCTCCTATGATGATTAACAATGGAACGATAACGTTTACTATTAAATTATCGCTATATGGAATCAGACTTTTAGAAAATAGTGAGAATCCTGCATTATTAAATGATGAAATTGATGTGAATATGCTAATGAATCCACCTTTTGCTATGCCGTGGTCAGGGATAAATACTGCGGATAATATGATTGCACCAATTAATTCTACTATTAAACTAAAAATGACTAATCGCATCGTTATTTTTAAGAGACCAGAATCATTATCCTCGCTCCATGTATATAATAATAATTCTCTGTTTTTAAAAGAGATATTTTTTCTTGTTAAAATCAATATAAAAATGGTTAATGTAACAATACCTAAGCCGCCTATTTGTATTAATAATAAGATAACTAGATAACCTAAATCATTGAATTGGCTAGGTATATCCACTGTTGAAAGGCCGGTTACTGTAAAAGCACTTGTAGCAACAAAGAAAGCATCTATAAAGTGGATAGATTTTCTTCCTGTTATCGGTAAATAAAGCAATATGGAGCCAACAATTGTTGTAGTCAAAAAGAGTGTAAGATAAAGTATCGTTAATTTAGATATAGTGTTCATGTTATATCACCTTTTATATGAGATAAATTGATATTAATCCTATATAACAAGAAAGGCAATTATAAAGTTGAAATTATTAATTCGATCAAACAAAAAATCTCTCAATCATTACGGTTGAGAGATTTTCTTACTTATTATATTTGTTGAAAACTTATATTTTTTCATCTGAAAAACAGTTCACTTAAAAATTTTAATATAGCAAATAGGGTTAATAGTACACCAAACGAAAATAGAAAAATGTTAAAAATACTTTTTCCTTCCCATATTATTACTAGCAATCCTACTATGGTTATTATAATGCCACATAATAAGTACATATTTCCTCCGATTGTTTCTTCTAAATATTTCAAATTTATTTATTATTAATATTTTATCATAAGTATTATAAGCATAACGATTACAAACCATTATTGACAGTGTTATTTTTTTATTATATCATTTAAGTAATTACTTAAATGATTAAATGATTTCACAAGAAAAAGGTGTGGTTTATGAAAGATATTTTTAAAGCTTTGTCGGATGAAACTAGAAGAGAAATATTGGAGATGTTAAAGGATACTAAAATGACTGCAAGTGATATTTCAAGTCATTTTGATATGAGTCAACCGAGCGTATCTCAGCATCTAAAAATACTTAGACTGAATGACTTAATTTATTCTGAAAGACAAGGAAAGTACATTTATTATCATTTGAATTTATCTGTTTTTGATGAAGTAATTAAATGGGTGATTCAGTTTAAAAAGTAAAAGAGAGGAATTTTGGAATGAAAGAGATATTAAAACAAACGAAATTCAATTTATACATCATTGGTCTTACGATAATTACTTGGATAATTGCATTGCCATTTTTACCAACTTCTATACCTATGCAATATAGTGCAAATGGTGAGGTGAATTGGTCTGCTAATCGATTTGTTGCATGTATCGTGATGATTACTATTATGATTTTTTGTTATGTTGTAACGAATTTAAAAATATTTAAAGATAAAGAACAAAATAAATTCTCAAATATGGCTTCTTTGAATGATCTGCTGAATACTAGTGCACAAGGTATTATGTATGTGATTTCATTAATTATTATTTTTAATGGTTTAGGTTACAATATTTCTGCTAATTTTGTGGTACCTGTACTTATAGGACTGCTATTAATTATTATTGGTAACTATTTACCTAAAATACCTAAAAACAATACTCTAGGTATAAAAAACAAGTGGACTAAGGCAAGTGAATTTGTGTGGAAGAAAACACATCGTTTTACTGCTATCGTTTATATAGTAGTAGGTTTACTTATGTTTATATTTGGTCTACTCAATATTATCACCTCAGCTATTACAATTACTTTAGTAGTTATACTTATTCTTGTACCATTTCTCTATTCATGGTACACATATCAAAATACTGTAAAGAATTAACAATCAATTACATAGTGGGTGGATATAAGGGCAACTTGCTACAGCAGGTTGCCCTTATTGCACAATTATAATACTATTGTTTTATAATTGTTATTACATAAATTTGATAATATAAAGGGTGATCGAATGGTTCGTGTATTTATTGGGATTGTTGTTATATTTAATGCTTTGTTAGTAATACTTGGTGTTAGTTTTGATATATATACTTCAAATTTAGGGGTTAGAGATGTTTTTTATGATTCTTTAATGGGTAAATTTAGACATCAGAATAAAGCAGGTACCACAATTGGTCTTGGCATGTCCTATTTATCACTGATATCTTTATTTCTTATTGCTTCAATCAAAAATTGGAATAAAGGGATGAAAGTGGGTATACCTTCATTAATTTTCTTTTTAGTTACGATGATAATTGTTTTTGTTCAAGTGTTAAGAGGGCTGAAATTTGTAATTGAATTTATTTTTACTAGAATGATTATCTAATCTGTGGAGGTATTTATGAGAAAAAAATATAAGAAGAATAAAGAGAACAATTTTAGTTTTTGGGATTTTTTTGAAGGATTCTTTATAATTTGGGATTTGATTAAAGGTGCAGTTTTTATTATTCCAAGGATGTTTGGATGGGCTATAAAATTACTTTTTAAAATATTTGATTAAAAACATCGTAAAGGTGTTTTTATTTTTTTGCACATAGATTGTAAATATAATCCTTTTTTTATTAAATTAAGCGATATTTTAAAATATTAATATTAATTTCTGGAAAATTTGGTATTATTAAAATAATGATGACTTAATTAGGAGAGAAAATAATGAAAAAGGGTTTGTTATGGTTTGTAAGTATTATTATCGTGATGATTATCATAGGTGGTTGCAGTGAAGATAATACGGAAAATGACCAAGTTAGTAAAGAAAATGAAAAGTTAAAAAGTGAACAGAAAAAATTAGAAGAAACAAATAAACGTCTTGAAGATAAAGTGAAAAAATCTGAAGAGAAAAATGAATCAGATAAGAAAGAACAAGTTAAAGAAGAGGAAACAGTAGAAAGTTCAGAAGAGAAAGTTGAAGTAGAACAAACTGAAAGTACTTCTACTGATATAAAGAAAGAAGAACAAAAGTCATATACGCCAGGTACAACTGATAGAATACCAGTTGAGCTTGCATCAACAGTTGATGGGGATACGGCTAAGTTTATTTATAATGGCAGCAAAGAATCATTTAGATTTTTGTTAATTGATACACCTGAAACGAAGCATCCTCGAATCGGGAAACAACCTTTTGGGCAAGAAGCTTCAGATAGAACGAAAGAATTACTCACTAATGCAAATAAAATTGAAGTCGAATTTGATGTAGGTGGCGAGCAAGATAAGTATCAACGATATTTAGCATACATATATGTTGATGGCGAAATGGTTAATGAAATATTAGTTAAAGAAGGTTTAGCAAAAGTAGCATATGTTTATCCACCTAGTACACGTTATTTAAATCAGTTAGAAAGTGCACAAGAAATAGCTAAAGAACAAAAATTAGGTGTTTGGAGTCTTGGAAGTGCGTTTGAAGAAGATCATTCTTCTGAACAATCAACATCAAGTACATCAGATGTTCAAAGCGAACCTGAGACAACGACGGAAACACCAAGTGTAGAAAGTAATAGTGGTAGTGAATCTTATCCAAACTGTACAGCACTTAGAAAAGTATATCCAAACGGCGTACCAAGCACACATCCAGCATACGACTCGAAACATGATAGAGACAGCGATAACTTTGCATGTGAAGCAAGTTAATAAATAAACACCCTCAAGAGTCTGAGATAAATTTATTATCTCAGGCTCTTATCATTGTATTGGTATTATATGTATTAACTATTTTGAGTTCATGTTATTTCGTGAACTGTCATTTTATAAATGGTACAATTGATTTTAAATCATTTTATAGAGAGGTCATGATTATGACAAATTTATATTTTTTAAGACACGGTGAAACGGACTGGAATGTAATGGGGAGGATTCAAGGTAGGACTGATATTCCGCTTAATTCTAATGGTGTTCGTCAAGCTAAAGAGAGTAGTGAATTTTTAACGAATTTAAATATAGATTACATTGTAACGAGTCCATTAAAAAGGGCGCAAGATACAGCGAAAATTGTTCAAGAGAAGGTTAATGTAGATTTAATTGTAATGGAAGAGTTTATAGAATTATCTTTCGGTGATGCTGAAGGTATGACGTTAGACGAACGTTTAAAATTATATCCTGATCGCGTTTATCCAAATCAAGAAGAAGAATATAGTTTTAAAACACGATTCTCTAAAGGGTTAGATATAGTACAAAATAAATATAGAAATAAAAACGTACTTATTGTATCTCATGGAGCGCTTATTAATGCGATCTTGTATCATTATTCTCATGGAGAAATTGGTACAGGGAAGATTAAACTTACAAATGGTGGGATTACATCACTTGAAATGACTGATGAGAAAGTAGAGATTCTTGAATATAATAAAATAAATCATTTATCTCAATATAATCGAATAGGTGAAATCTAGGAGTGTGACATCATGAAAATCAGAATGTTTGAAACAAAAGATGCCGAAGAAGTATGTGACTTGATCATACATACGTTGAGAACGACAAATATCAAAGATGAATCTATTGAAGAAATAGAGAAGGTAGTTAGGACGATTACACCTGAATCTATAATAGAAAGAGCGAGCTTCACGAATTTTTATTTATTTGAAGATAATTTTAAAATTATAGCAACTGGAGCTATTGGTCCGTATTGGGGTAGTGAAACTGAAAGTAGTTTATTTACGATTTTTGTTTCTCCAGAATATCAAGGTAGAGGTATTGGCAAATTAATTATTGAAACACTAGAAAATGATTATTACTTTAAAAGTGCAAAGCGTATTGAAATACCCGCTTCTGTAACTGCAGTTCAGTTTTACAGAAAGTATGGATATGATTTCAAAGATGGTATTAAAGAAAAAGACGACGAAGGTATCCATAGAATGGAGAAGTTTAGGTAATATTGTTTGTTAAGATATATTTACTTAATGAATAAATCACAAAATAAATAATACCCGCTCTTTTAATAATTAAGAGTGGGTATTATTTTTATTATATTGACCATTTAATTAAAACAGATGAATAAGTTAATCCTCCACCAAATCCTACTAGCATTAGAAGATCATCTTTTTTAATCTTGTTTTCTGAAATTGCTAGGTTAATGGATAATGGTATTGTTGCTGAAGAAGTATTTCCATAGTGTGCAAGACTCATTAAAGTTTGGTCTTTTTGAATTTTAGACTTTTCACAAATAGATTCAATCATTCTAGCATTTGCGCTATGAGGTACAAACCAATCTAAATCATCTATTGTATAACTAGATTTATCGAGTGTATTACTTACAATTTTAGGGACCGTACTAACAGCCCATTTATAAACGCCTCTTCCGTTCTGAACAACGAAACCGGGATTTTCCAATTCTTCGTTAAACATTTCTTTAGATAATTCTGAGCAATATAAATTACCACCTTTATTACCATCAGAACCAAAACTACTCGTAATAAAACTTGGATCATCTTCGGAATATTCAACTAAAAATGCACCAGCGCCATCGCCAAATAATATGCATGTGTTTCTATCCGTATAATCAGTTATTTTTGATAATGTTTCAGAACCTATGACTAAAATCTTTTTATTTTGACCTGAAGTTATAAGTCCATTTGCTATATTTAAACCATATGTAAAACCTGCACAAGCAGCATTAATATCTATTGCACCAGTATTCTCAAGTCCTAATTTAGCTTGAATATATGACGCAACACTTGGTGTTTTGTAATCAGGTGTTAATGTTGCGTTGATAATCATATCCACATCACTTAAATCAATATTATAATTTTGTTGTAAATCTAGTACTGCTTTATAACTTAAATCACTGGTATATTCATTATCTTTGGCAATTCGACGTTCTATAATTCCTGTTCTTTGTTGTATCCATTCATCTGATGTGTCTACAATTTTTTCGAAATCTTGATTGTTCATTGCTTTTTCAGGAACATAAGCACCTTGAGCTGTTATTTTTGCGTAAGAAATCACTTTTATCACCTTATTTATCTCTATATTTAGTACCTAGTACTATTATTACATACTTATACTAAGTATTAAATACGTGAATATATTTAATTATAAGTTTTATGTGTATAATAATCTGTTCTCGGGTAATAGAAGTAAAGTAGGTTAATAACCAAATAAAAGCTATGTATGAGGAGTTGATATAGATGGGTAATGTGGTAAAACGTATTCTAAGATATGTAGGTACAGCGCTTATATTTAGATTTATTCGTAAATTATTTAACAAAGGTACGAATAAAGGCTAATTAATGGTAAAAATTATTAAACTTTTTTGAAAGTATTGTAAATTCAATGTTTACTTATACAATACGCTGGGTATTTAATGAGTACAAAGCTATTTACCTAGAGTGGTTTTGAAAATATTTATTCGTATATATGTAAATTAATAAACACATCATAGTTTTACTGTGATGTGTTGGACTGTCAGCAGAGGGGACTTTGTTGACAGTTTTTTATATAGGATTTTTGATTTTAATATCTTATAAGTAGTGTTGTAAGGGACAAAATTCCGAGAAATGTCCGTAAGGGGTGTTGTTAGGGACATAATTCCGAGAAATGTCCGTAAGGGGTGTTGTTAGAGACATAATTCTGAGAAATGTCCGTAAGAAGTGCTGTAAGGGACATAATTCTGAGAAATGTCCGTAAGAGGTAGTGTAAGGGACAAAATTCCGAGAAATGTCCGTAAGAGGTAGTGTAAGGGACAAAATTCTGAGAAATGTCCGTAAGACTAATATCTAAGGAGCACAATTCATAATTCTGCCAGTAAGAACAGTCTAAGGAGCACAATTCAGAATTCTGCTAGTAAGAACAATCTAAGGAGCACAATTCAGAATTCTGCCAGTAAGAACAATCTAAGGAGCACAATTCGGAATTCTGCCAGTAAGAACAGTGTAAGGAGCACAATTCATAATTCTGCAAGTAAGCGCAGTCTAAGTAACCGAATCTAAGTATCAAACGACATATGAACTACATGCGACACAATCAAGTCCATTCCCACAAAGCTCACTTTCTCCATACATAAAAAAGAGCCGAGACAATTAAATGTCTCGGTTCTTAAAGCAATTTATTTTCTGATTGCTTTTAAAATAAATGAAAGTACTAAGATTAAGATGATTGAACCGATTAATGCTGGAATAATTGCAATTCCACCAAATACTGGTCCCATATCTCCTAATAATGATCCACCAATTGCTGAACCGATAATACCTGCAATAATGTTACCAATAATTCCACCTGGAACATCTTTACCTAAAATAACTCCTGCAAGCCAGCCGATTAAACCGCCGACGATTAACATTAATATAAAGCCCATAATAATTACCTCCTATTTTTGCACTTCTTCTTATATATCCAAAGTGAAGGATGTTTAAACGCATCTTTAAAATATAAATTGGAAAAATACACATTTAAAGTAATTATTTGGAAAATATTTGATAAATTCAATATTTTACTGCTGTTTGTATATGACATATCTTTAAAATATTAAGCTTTATGGCCTGCGATTAAATCTTTTCTTTCTAACAATGTACCACTGTTTAATAAGCTTGAACCTCGCATTACAATATTCTTTCCATATTTCATACGTATAAAATCTAAATGATTCTCTATTGTTTCTGTCTTAACTTGAAATGGATCGTCAAATAAAGATAATTGTTTAATTTGATTTGGAATAAACTTACCAAATGAAATAGCAATTGTTCGATAAAGTCGATTAGGTTCTAATTGTTTCGATAAATAGTCCCATAATAAATTTACGATGACGTAAGTATTCATAAACCCATTCTTATTTGTAAATTGTTTACGAACACCGCCTATATCAGCATAGCCAACACTAACACTTATTCGAGTAGGGTATAAGTTTAACTTTCTGGATCTATAATAAACTTCATCTACTTGTTCGTTTAGTACAGTTTTGAGTTCATTCATACTGTAATCACGCATGAGTATTTGAGACTTTCCTAAAGATTTATCATATGCCTTATGTGGCTGCCTAATCATACTTTCGTCTATACCATTAGCATGTAAATGTAAATCAACACCAATAACGCCAAAGTCCCGCTTCAAATATTCAACTGGATAGTTAGCTAAATGACCTACTGTAAATATACCTTTTTTGTTGAGCTTAGTTTCTGTACGTCTATTGATACCCCACATTTCTCTTAAAGGTTGAATTGACCAAACTTTATTAGGAACATCTTCGTAACGCCATTCTGATATACCGAGTTGGGTATGTTTAGCATCAATATCCATAGATAGTTTAGCAAGTAACATATTCGAACCAATTCCAATCGTACTGCGAATATGGGCAAGATTAAATATACGTTCTTGCAACTGCATAGCCAGTGAAAAAGGAGAATGAGCAAACAAATGATAAGATTCTGAAACATCCATAAAAAACTCATCTATACTATATTGATGAAAATCTTCAGGTGCTACATAATCTAAAGCAATTTTACTAATTTGAGTTGATAGTTGAATATACTTTTTCATAGATGGATTAATAACATAAATATCTTTACGTTGAGGAATTTCAAATAAACGAGATCCCGTTTTAATGCCAATTGCTTTTAATGGTGGTGTAGCAGCAAGTACGACAGAACCTGGACGTTTCGTATCAGCAACAACAGCAAGCTTCGTTGTTAATGGGTCTAGACCCTTTTCAATGCAAGACACAGAGGCAAAGAAACTCTTCAAATCTACACATAAAATATCCCGATTTAAGCAATAACTGTAGTCATACATAAAAATCACCCCAGTCATATAGTATCTTTATTATACGAACATATGTTCTGTTTTGTAAAGTGAAAAGTCGTGTAAAAAGTAATATATTTATCATGTTGATAAACGGGTAGATGAGCAATTTGATGTTTTGAATGGAACGATATATTGTTTGTAATAAATATTTAATATAGCGAAATAATCTTCAACTATATTAATTAATTATATTTTGTAATACAATATAACAATAAAATCTAAGGGGGATTATTATGAAGTATAAGTTTGGAACAGCTTTAATTTTGACATCTAGTTTATTACTTTCTCAATCTCATTTTTATGTAAATGCGGATGAGAAAAATAATGAACAGACTGAGAACACAAGCAAATCAATTAGTTTTGAACAAGCACAGAAGATGAACCCAAAAGAATTAACTAACATATTAACAGACGAAGATTTAAAATTACATAATAAAGTTGCTGAAAAGCATTCAACAGATATGGAAACAAATCGCAATACAAATGAAGCTTATCAAAACGTAAATAGTTATATTGATAAAAATAATATTAAGCCTTCAACGATTACGCAAGATTCTAGAATGAATAGTTTGCCAAAATATGATTACAAGTCAGATAAATTTATTGGCGTGATTATTCATGAAACAGCAAATTCTAATAGTACGATCGATGAAGAAATTAATTATATGTATAATAACTACGAAAGTGCCTTTGTCCATGCTTATGCAGGTAGTAGTAAAATTGTACAAACAGCCTCAAGTGATTATTTAGCATGGGGGGCTGGTGCAAAAGCAAATCCCTATTTCTATCAAATAGAGTTGGCACAGTCTAGTACATTCGATCAGTTTGCTAAATCTGTAAATAACCAAGCATACTTAACAGCAAAAATGTTAGATCAAAATGGACTGAAACCATCATTAGCTGATAATAATGAGGGGACAGGAACAGTTATAAGTCATAACGCAATAAGTCAATATTATGGTGGAACAGATCATACTGATCCTATTAATTACTTTAGCCAGTGGGGATATGATATGAATCAGTTTTATAGTCTAGTTCAACAGCACTATAACCAGTTGAATGAATCAAGTGATACAATTACTGGAGATACACATACAGTCGTATCAGGAGATACATTATATAATATTTCTCAAAGAAGCGGCGTAAGTGTAGCTGAAATTAAAGAACTCAATGATTTAAGTTCAAATGACTTAACAGTAGGACAAGTATTGAATTTGAAATAAATAGGATAGAAAACTAATTTATATACAAAGTTTTGTTAAGCCTATATCAATAAAACAATTAAAACTGTCGACAAAGCTCAGACTTTGTCGACAGTTTTTTATGTATATATTTAGTGTTCATATGCAAATAAGTTTGTACTTTATTTAACGATTAATCTAGGTATCAGCTTAATATAAACAAGTTCTCCTATAAGTTCGACTAGCGTTTGAGTAACAACAACAGTGGTAACGGTTGTTGACCATTGTATAGGTAGCGATAAAGCTAATGGTAAAACGACTAATGCATTTCGTGTGCTTGAGCTAAAGGCTAATGTTCTTTTTAAGGTTACGTTTAAATTGAAAATCTTCCCTGACAGATATCCTATGAAAGGTGCTAAAATCATAAAGCATAAATAGAGCGGTACAACTGACAGTACAACTTGTAAATCAGTAACAATTTTCGAAATTTGAGAACCAATAACGGTCGTTAACACTAAAGCCATCAATGGTACAGGTATCCATTCAGAAAAAGTTAATATATTCATCATTTTATTAGATTTTTTGCTTAAAAATTGCAGGATAATGGCAATTAATAAAGGTAAAATAATTAATAATATAAATGTTTTCAAGAAAGGTTTAATATCAATATATTGAGAAAAATATTGATTTAAAAATATCCAAAAATAGATAGGTAATAATAATACTTGTAAAATAAATAATATTGGAGTAGAAATCAACATGAGTTCAGCATTACCGTGTCCTAGTTTAGTAAATACAATAACGTAGTCAATACAAGGCGTAAGTAGTACTAAATAAATACCGATAAGAAGCGGTGTTGATGTAACATTAAAAACTACAACCAGTACAAAAACAAGTATAGGAATTAATATAAAATTTGATAAAATAAGTGCGAAAATAAACCTTGAATTCAATAATTTATTTCGTAAAGTTAAAAAAGGTATTTGAGAAAACATACCAAACATTAAAATAGCGATAAGAAATGAAATAGAAGGTTCAAAAATTTGTTGAGTATTTTCAAAAAAGAGGCCACAAAATATGCCTAGTAATATAAAAACAATATATATATAAATCTGTTTAGTTTCTAAAAATGTTTTTAACTGAGACATAGAAACCTCCTATAGTAATCTTTATTCATATAAATCATAATATGTACTACTATTTAATTCAATCGGAGCAAATGATAAAGAGCGCTTTTATAAGTTAATAGGACAGAAATAAGACTTTTTAGAAAAAATGAGATAAGACGTAGATTAATTCGTCCCAGCCGCTTCTAAAACAATTTTATACTTTTTATGGTAAAGAAGATTTGAAATATGATACGAATAGTCAATTACATGGTTTTAATGTATGGAAAGTTGAATAATTTATATAATCTTGAGTGAAACAGAAATCTATTTAGTAAATTAGATTTCTGTTTCACTTTTTTTATTCAAAAATAACTGAAGAAAAAATAAAAATTTTTACTTGCCAAAAATAAAATTATGTATTATATTTAAAACGTAGTCATTACGATTTACCTCCGAGAGATGAAATGACTACTTTACTTACGTTAATATGCGATTTCAAGACTGGGCCAATTTGTTGTCTCAGTCTTTAATCATTAATGAATAAAAAGGAGTATATAAAAATGGCAAAAAAATCAAAAATTGCAAAAGAACAAAAACGTATACAAATGGTAGAGAAATACAGAGAGAAACGTGAAGAGTTAAAGGCTAACAATGATTATGAAGGATTGAAAAAACTTCCTAGAGACGCATCTCCTACACGTATTACACGCAGATGCCAAGTAACTGGTAGACCAAGAGGGGTTTATAGAAAGTTTGGTATGTCTAGAATTGCTTTAAGAGAATATGCACATAAAGGTCAAATACCTGGTTTGAAAAAATCTAGTTGGTAAAAATAAAGATGAACATGAAAAATAGTTGTATTGGGAGGGAAGTATTTTGAATAAAGTACCAGTTACAGTATTGAGTGGTTATTTAGGTTCTGGCAAAACAACACTATTGAATAATATTTTGAAGAATAGAGAAGGTTTGAAAATTGCAGTAATCGTGAATGACATGAGTGAAATTAATATAGATAAAGATTTAGTAGTTGAAGGTGGAGGCATTTCTAGGACAGATGAAAAGCTAGTCGAGTTATCAAATGGCTGTATTTGTTGTACGTTAAGAGAAGATTTGCTTATCGAAGTTGAAAAAATCGTAAAACGAGGAGATGTAGATCAAATCGTTATAGAATCGACGGGTATTTCTGAGCCAGTACCTGTCGCACAAACTTTTTCGTATATAGATGATGAATCAGGTATAGATTTAACAAGTATATGTCGATTAGATACAATGGTAACAGTTGTTGATGCTCATAGATTTGTAAATGATATGTATTCAGAAGACTTATTGAAAGATAGAGATGAAGGTGTCAGTGAAGATGACGAAAGATCTATTTCTGATTTATTAATTGATCAAATAGAATTTTGTGATGTGCTTATTTTGAATAAAGCTGATTTAGTAGCAGACAAGGACTTAGAACAACTTGAAATCATTTTAAGAAAACTACAGCCAAGTGCCAAATTTATTAAAACAAGTTTTGCAGATGTTTCATTAACTGAAGTTGTTAATACAGGATTATTTGATTATGAAAAGGCGAGCCAATCAGCAGGATGGATTAAAGAATTAACTGAAGGTGGACATGCTAATCATACGCCAGAAACTGAGGAATATGGTATTTCATCTTTTGTATATAAAAGAAGATTACCATTTCATGCTGAGAGATTTAATCAATGGATGGAAAATATGGAAAACAATATTATTAGAGCGAAAGGTATAGTCTGGTTAGCACAGTATAACCATGTTGCATGTTTGTTTTCACAAGCAGGTTCATTCGTTAATATTCATCCAATTACATATTGGGTTGATGCTATGAACGAACAACAAAAAAGAGAAATATTAAATGAAAGACCAGAAGTAAAAGCAAACTGGGATCCTGAATACGGTGATAGAGAAACACAATTTGTTATCATAGGCAGTGATTTAAATGTAGAGGAAATAACAAAATCATTAGATAAATGTTTAGTTAATTCACATGAAATAGATGCAGATTGGTCACAATTACATGACCCGTATGCATGGCAGTTGTCTTGATTAATAAGAGTAAAGAGAGCGGAATAGAAATCTTGTCAATAAATTAGATTTCTATTCCGCTCTCTTTAATTTTAAAAAATAATAGATAAAATATTTTTGATTATAATTAGACTAACGATTAATACGATAATGCTTGAAAATTTATTCAATATTATAATATATTTTCCGGTTTTATCGATAGAACCGAGCAGTTTCCCAAGTATAGCTAACAAAATAAACCACAGCCAGGAAACGACAATAGTGGAGATACTAAACAAAAGCTTATCTGTTCCTGAATATACGGTTGCACTTGTACCAATAACACCAATAGTATCCATAATAGCATGAGGGTTTAACAATGATACGGATAAAGCGAACCCTATTTGTTTTTTAGCGCTCATAGAATTATACGTTTTTAAGTGATCTGGCTTTTCATGCCATAACGACCAAGCCATATATAATAAAAATACAAGTCCGACAATATATATCACAATTTGTAAAATTGGAAGTGACATTAATATTAAAGAAACACCTAATATAGCAAGAACTATTAAAAAAGTGTCGCATAGACCAGCTGTAATGATTACAGGCAAAGTACCGATTAAGCGTTTTTGATTTGCTCCTTGATTAAATACAAATACATTTTGTGCACCCAAAGGTAAAATGAGTCCTAAGGCTAATAAAAATCCATGGATTATAGGTTGTATCATAATGAACACACTTTCTTTAATGATATTCTTTTAGAGTAAAGGCTTAATTTCAAACTTCTATATATATGTTATAATAATTTGAAAATTTAAAAACAACCAGATTATAAAAAAAATACCAACCAGATATAGGAGTAAATATGAGTGTATTCCAATACAAAAAGATAATTGATGATATTACAAATCGAATAAATGATGGTGTTTTAAAGCCTGGTGATAAGCTATCATCTCAAAGAGAAATTGCGCAATACTATAATGTGAATAGGTCAACAGTAGTTGAAGCCCTAGATATTCTAAAAAGCTATGGTATTTTAGAAACAATAGAAAAAAGAGGAATCTATGTATCTCAAAATAAGTGGAATACTTATATAACGAGTAATATTCGTTGGCAAGATTATATTGGTAATAGTGTATCTAAAAATAATCAATATTACATCCAAAAAATTAATGAACTAGAATTCGACAAAGAAATTATAAGGTTAGGAACAGGGGAGTTATCACCAAATTTAATACCTAACCATTTATTTAAAGAAATATTAGTTAAAGATGACCCTCTACATACTAATTATGAAGAACCTAAAGGAAAATTAGAGTTAAGAACAGAAATTGTTAAGTATATGAAAAAAAGAGGTGTCGAATGCGATATCAATAATATTTGTATAACATCAGGTGCTTTACAAGGTTTGAAATTAATAGCAGATGGCTTATTAGTACCTCAATCAAAAATTATTATTGAAACACCTTCTTACATTAATTCAGTACGTACATGGCATAATATTAGATCACAAATTGTGCCATTGAATATTAAATATATAAAACAAAATATCAACAACATTTTCAAAGTTAGTAGTGATTATAAAAATAGCATATTTTATTGTATTCCGACATTACATAACCCTACTCAAAATACTTATACAAAAATTGAAAAACAAAAAATAGTTAATCAGTGTCAAAAAAATGGAATTCCTATTGTTGAAGATGATATATATGCTGATTTATCTTTTGAGCCAGAAACACATCTACCAATGAAAGCTCTAGAAAACAGTGATAATGTACTATATTTAGGAAGCCTCTCTAAAACCGTAAGTCCTGGATTACGTATAGGGTGGATTGTAGCAAATAAAAATGTAATTAGTCATTTGTCAGATTTGAAGATGCAAAACGATTATGGCGCAAGTTCAATATCTCAACATATAGCAGCGAAATGGTTAAGTGACTATCATGATAATCATATCAAAGCGTTAAAACTTCAACTAGAAAAGAAAAAGAATATATTTTTAGAATCATTAAAAACGCACTTATCTAAATACGGAGAATGGAAAGAACCACGAGGCTCCTTTTATATTTGGTTTAAATTGAACAATTCAGTAGATGTTAAAAAAGTCTTCAATGAGGCTATTAAAGAAAATATCCTCATACAACCAGGCGAGATTTATGACACAAATTCCACAAATTATATTCGTTTTTCATATTCATATATAAATGAAAATGAAATAGATAGTAGTCTTAAAAATTTAAGTGAAATTATTGAAAGAGTAAAATAAATGCATTTTGATGAGTACCTACCTTAATTGGTGGGTATTTTTTATGCTTAATGGTATGATATAAAATAAAATTGTTGTAAAAAGGAGAATTCAGATGATCTTAGAAACAGAGCGACTTAAACTTGTACCACCAGCAAATACATATCTTGATAAATTATTTGAAGTACATCGCGATCCTTTAAATCAAAAATATAATCCAGCAGGTCCAGTAGAAGATAAAGAAGCATTTAAAGAAACATTGTCAGAGTGGATTAAGCACTATAAAGAACACGGATTCGGATATTACGTACTAATAAAAAAAGACTACTATGAACCATTTGGTATATGTGGATTACAATTTAAAAATATAAAAGGTCAAACTTATTTGAATATATATTACAGAATAGAAGCGGCGCAAACTAAACAAGGACTTGTAGCAGAAGCGAGCCAAAGAATAATAGAGCATGTAAAAGAAATCACTGAGAACCAATATAAAATAGTAGCATTAACTAAAAAGGAAAATACACCATCCATAAAAACAGCAGAAAAATTAGGATTCAAACACGACCCAGAACTAGATGATTATGACGGGGCAGGAAACGTATATTACTTTAGTGAGTAAAGGAGTGGTGAAATGGTAGTGCGTCTATTAAATAAAAATGATGTTATTGAATTTAGAGATTTAAGATTGCTAAGTTTACAAACTGATGCACAAGCATTTGCTTCTTTATATGAAATTGAAATAAATTATCCGTTAAGTAAATTTGAAAAACGTCTAGAATCAAACGAGTTGAAATTTACAATCGGTGGATTTGAAGATGATAAATTAGTGTGTGTATTAACTTTTTATAGAGAAACTGTTAAAAAACTTAACCATAAAGGAAACCTTGTGGCAATGTATTGTCATCCTGATTACCGTAGTACTGGTATAGCTAGCAGAGTTGTCAATAAGTTGATTCAACTGGCATCAGAGTTAAATGAATTAAAGTTTATAGATTTAAGTGTTCTTTCTAATAATAATCGAGCGATAGAATTTTATAAAAAAATGGGGTTTCAAAAGTATGCTACAGAACCAAAAGCTATTTTTGATGGTGTAAGTTATTATGATGAAGATATGATGAGATATGAATTGGTAAATACGGACCGATAAAATAAAATAGCGGTCCAGAAATGAGAAATACGGACCGATAAAATAAAATAGCGGTCCGGAAACGCGAAATACAGGCCGATAAAATAAAATAGCGACCCGAAAACGCATTATTTTATCTATAACATAGTAAACTTATAAGAATGGTTTAGTATTAAAAAGAGAATTGTGATAAGATATTCCCAATCATAATAATACATAAACTAATTGGAGGATATCTAATGGATTACTATTTACGAGATTTAAAACGTTCAGATATAGAAGATATTCATGCATATGCTAATAAACCTGAAGTGAGTCAATATCAATCATGGGAGCCACAATCTTATGAAGAAACTGAAGAATTTGTGGAAATGTTATTAAACCGAGATGAAAATTGGATGTACAATGTCATTGTCGATGCTGATACTGATAAAGTTATTGGTGCGATACAACTGGTTAGTGACACAAAAAATCAAAGTGGAGAACTTGGTTATATTGTACATCCAGAATATTGGGGTAACGGTATAGCAACGGATATTGGAAGAACTATTATAAAATATGGATTTAAAGTTCTTAAATTAAATAGAATATGGGCTTCAACTGATATACGTAACTCAGCTTCAGAAATCGTTTTACAAAAGTTAGGTATGAAACATGAAGCGATATTAAGACAAGATATAAAATTAAAAGATGGTTATAGAGATTCATTAATATATAGTATTTTAAAAGAAGAATATTAAAAGGTGTTATTAAAAGGTTCGATACTCGTTAAACAGTATTCGAACCTTTTTCATTTCTAATATATGATTTAGCAATTTCGAAGTGGGTATAAAATAGAACAAGGTTTTTATAGAGAGGTGAAAGTATGATAAATATTATTCAAGCTATTGGTTCTATTGGTACGTTTATAATGGCCATTTTATATTTTATATCTGTTATGATCCAAATTCGTCAAATTAAAATATCTTTTATTCCTTATTTATCATTTGATCAGATTATTTTAGAAAAGAATAAGCGTGGGATTAAAGTGAGGAATTTGACTGCTTCTGACCATGAGTATGTGAACACGGCATTTAAATTATTAAATTTAGGTGGCGGCTCTGCGAAAGATATTGAAGTTATATTAAAGTTAAATGATGAAGAAATACTTCAAAGGAAACGTATTAACATTTTACCTAACAATCAGTTTTATTTAATTCCTATTAATCAAAAAGTACTCTCTGAGTTTAGTGATACTATTGAAAATAATGGTTATGAAACTAACATGACGATTGAGTTGAAGTATAATGGTCAGGTATCTAAAAAACGCTCATCTAATGAATATAGAATCTCGATTGATAGTTTTGTTAATTTAGATGATAAAGAATTATATGAATTAACTTTTGAAAGAATTGGTCAAGTATAGTGAGTGATAATTTAGTTTAATACTATTATTTTGACTAATTCATGCTATGATAAAATAACTAATCAATCTAAGAGGAGAGAAAAAATGAGCAGTATACTTTTTGTGTTGTTGTGGGTAGTTATATCCATTGCCTTTATTGTTACTTTGGCTATCACAGTAATAAAATATGCCAAAGAAAAACAGTATAGCAGCTATTTAGCAAGTACAATCGTGCTATTTGTAGTTGGTGTTATAAGCTTTGTTTGTATTTTTGTGAGTTTGTCTTTTGATAAAGAATATTCATACAAACAATTATTCAAAGAAGACAAGCCAAAGGAAGTTAAACATATATCTGATACACCTAAGAAAGACTTGAAAGATTTAAAGTTAGGTGACAAAATTATCGCTAATGGTTTAGAAGTAACGGTCACTAAGGCTGAGTTTGTTCTGCCTGATGATGGTTATTCATATTCTCAAAACGGCAAAATATTGAAAATCAATTATAAATTCAAAAATTTAGAGAAAGATAAAAAATTTATAGATAATTCTAATTTTAATTTAACAATTGATGGAGAAGTACAGCCACAGTTTAATGGTATGAAAGATAATAAAGGTGGTTTCCAACATCAACTAGAAAAAGGTGAGACTAAATCTAGTTATTTATATTATGATGTAGCGGATATGGATAAGTATCAAGTAAATATGGATTTTAAATCATCTAAAAAAGAATATAAAGCAAATTGGACTATAGCTAAAAAAGATATTAAAGAAGATTTGAATAATGAAAGAACAACTGAAGAAGTGGTGCCACCACAAGAACCACAAACAAATGAACAACAAACTGTTG
This sequence comes from Mammaliicoccus sp. G-M28, assembly GCF_022386595.1. Taxonomy (NCBI): domain Bacteria; kingdom Bacillati; phylum Bacillota; class Bacilli; order Caryophanales; family Staphylococcaceae; genus Mammaliicoccus; species Mammaliicoccus sp. G-M28. The sequence continues at coordinate 218,929 of NZ_JAJNIF010000002.1, read as the reverse complement.
AACAACCTAACAATTCTGCAGAAGAACAGAAAAAATTAGATGAAGCAGAGAAGAAACGTCAAAAAGATGCTGAAGATAAAGCGGCTAAAGATAAAGAAGCAAAAGAAGAAGCGGCTAAAAAAGCTGCCGAAGATAAAGCAGCTAAAGAGGAAGCAGATAAAAAAGCTGCTGAGCAAGAGAAGAAACAACAAGAAGCAGCTGAAGAAAAAGCAGCAGCACAAAAAGAACAAGATCAAGCAGCTGCTCAAAAAGAACAGGCAGCAGCAGAACAGAAACGACGAGAGCAAGAACAAGCTGCAGCGGAACGAGAAAAACAACAACAGCAACAAAAAGACCAAGCAGCACAACAAGAAAAACAACGAGCAGCACAAGAGGCAGCACAAAAAGAAAGAGAACGAGCAGCACAGCAGAAGCAATCTCAGCTTGATTCAAATTCGTCTGAAGAACGATAATTGAATTAGAAGAATATTTATATTTGAAATAGTAGAAAGAGGTAAACTAATGCAGACAGTATATTTTAACCATGATGGTGGCGTCGATGATTTAATTTCATTATTTTTGTTATTACAAATGGATGATGTGAATTTAATTGGTGTTAGCGCTATTGGTGCAGATTGCTATGTTGAACCAGCAACGAATGCGTCCTGTAAAATTATTAATCGATTTTCATCACAGCAATTAGATGTTGCATCTTCGCAAGAAAGAGGTAAAAATCCTTTTCCTAAAGATTGGAGAATGCATGCATTTTTTGTAGATGCAATGCCGATTTTAAATGAAGATGTAGATATTAAGTCTACTATTTCTGAAAATGAAGCTTATGAAGATATTATAGAGAAAGTCATGAATAGTTCTGAAAAAGTCACAATGTTATTGACTGGCCCTTTAACTGATTTAGCTAAAAGCTTAAAAGTTGAACCTAGAATAGAAGAACGTATTGAAAGAGTAGTTTGGATGGGTGGAACTTTGCTGGATAAAGGAAATGTAGAAGAACCTGAACATGATGGAACAGCAGAGTGGAATGCTTTTTGGGATCCAGAAGCTGTTCAAACAGTATTTGATACGAATTTACCGATTGATATGGTAGCACTGGAAAGTACAAACAAAGTACCATTAACTCCGGACATTCGTAAACGTTGGGCAAACGAAAGACAATTTGAAGGTGTAGATTTTCTAGGTATTTGTTATGCGCTAGTACCACCGTTAACACACTTTGTTACGAATTCTACGTACTTCTTATGGGATGTATTAACAACTGCGTACGTTGGCAAGCCAGAACTTGTAGAGAAAGAAGAACAAAAATTATCTGTAATCACTCATGGACCTAGCCAGGGTCGTACTTTTAAAAGTGAAGAAGGAAGAATCGTTAATATTGTGAATGATGTAGATCGAGATGGATTCTTTGATTTTATGACTGAATTAGCTAAAAAAATATAACGAATTAAACACTCCGTTGGATAGATTACTTTAATGTAAATTTATTCAACGGAGTGTTTTATTTATTATTAATTTTAAACATGATTTGAAGAGTATTGTGAGATGTTTTTATAAATTTCAGTTTTTTTGATTAAAAACATTTTAATAGGCTATATGAATATATAGACAAAATGGGGAGTGTTTATAAAATTATGAAATTCAAGAAAAAGAACGTTAATGTTGTAGACGCTAGTAAAACTAAAAAAACTGTCGTCGCAACAGGGATTGGTAATGCAATTGAGTGGTTTGACTTCGGTCTTTATGCTCAATTAGCAGTTATTATAAGTATGAACTTCTTTGGTAATATGCCAAAAGAAATTCAACTTGCATCAACATTTGCAGTATTTGCATTTGCTTTTATTGTTAGACCAATAGGTGGTATATTCTTTAGCCATCTTGGAGATAAACATGGACGTAAAGTTGTGCTATCGACAACTATTATTATGATGGCACTATCAACACTAGCTTTAGGTCTTTTGCCTACTCAACATGAAATAGGGATTTGGGCACCAATCTTATTATTAATTGTTAGAATGGTACAATCATTCTCAACTGGTGGTGAGTATGCAGGTGCAATGACATACATAGCCGAAATTTCGCCAGATAAAACAAGAGGTAAGTTAGGAAGCGGACTTGAAATCGGAACGTTGTCTGGAAGTATATTAGCTGCAGCACTCGTAGGTATTATGTATGCTGTACTGAATGATGAACAAATGGCTTCATGGGGGTGGAGAATTCCATTCATTATTGCAGCACCATTAGGAATCATTGGTGTGTATTTAAGAAATAATTTAGATGAAAGTCCAGCTTATGAAACAACTCTCGAAGAACAAGAAGAACTTGAGTATTCTTATAAAGATATATTTAGAAAATATTGGAGAGATATAATCGTTTGTTTCGCTGGTGTAGCATTCTTAAATGTAGCAAACTATATGGTTTTATCATATATGCCTTCGTTCCTTAATGGTACGTTAGATTTAGGCGGTACGATGAGTAGTATGCTAAGTATTTTAACTATGGCAGCAATGATACCGGCAGTATTCTTCTTTGGTTGGTATAGTGATAAAGTTGGAAATAAAAACACAATTTTATTTGGCCTAATAGGATTTAGTTTACTCTCAGTATTAGCTTTCTGGTTGATGAGTATTCCATCCATTCCAGTGGTAATTGCAGGTTTATTCATTATTGCATTATTCATGTCTACATTTGAAGGCGTTATGCCATCAGTGTTACCAAGTATATTCTATACAAAAGTAAGACTAAGAACGTTATCTCTTGTATATAATATAGGTGCAGCAATTTTTGGTGGTTTAACACCATTTATTTTAACCACTTTAGTAGAAACAACTGGTCAAAAAATTGCACCGTCATATTATTTAACATTTATAAATGTAGTAGGATTAGTCATATTCTTGTTTATGTTCAAAACAACTTCAAACAAATCACTAAGAGGATCATATCCGAATGTTGATAATAAAGAAGACTTACAAGAAGTATATGAAAATCCAAAAGATGCATTATGGTGGAATCAGGAAGAAGAAACAAACAAATCATAAGAAAAAAGCATCGGGTGATTTCACCCGATGCTTTTTTTATAATTATTAAACAGCTTCAACATTTAAATTAACGTCTATATTATTTCTAGTCGCTTTTGAGTAAGGGCAGAAATCATGAGCATCTTTTAAATATTTTTCTGCGTCTTCTTGAGATACATTTTTAACTTTAGCATCAATATCTACTTCTAGTTTTGGGCTTTCAGCATTTGGGTCATCTACTAAACGTACAGTTAAAGTAACTTCTGGTTCAGCGTCACGTACTTTGTTTTGTTTTAAAATCAAATCGAAAGCGCCATTGAAACATGAAGCATAACCCGCAGCGAAAAGTTGTTCAGGGTTTGTAGCGTTACCATCAGCTTGTTGTGGTGGTAACACGTCTACATCAATTGCTTTATCATCTGTATAAACATGACCTTTACGACCACCTGTGTTTGTTGCTTTTGTTTCATATTGAGTTGCCATAAAAAAATACCTCCTTTAGTATATATTAAATGTTTACCCCTAATTTAATTTTTAAATCATAGTTTCATAGATAAGTGATTAATTAAGGAAGTTTTTAATTACCATTCAATTAAATAAGATGTTTATAAAGTATGTTATTGGGTATAAATAATATAGAATGGATAATCATTCAATTATGATTTATGAAGGGTGATATAAAATGGCAGACGAAAGCAAATTCGAACAAGCAAAAGGTAATGTTAAAGAAACAGTTGGTAATGCAACAGATAATAAAGAGTTAGAAAATGAAGGTAAAAAAGATAAAACTTCTGGTAAAGCTAAAGAAGCGGTAGAAAACGCAAAAAATAAAGCAAATGATGTTATCGATAAATTTAAGAAATAATAACTAATTGAATTATTATTTCTTTATAGTATAAAAAGAGCAGGAATTCATTTTAAAAAAATGAATTCCTGCTCTTTTTGATTATTTTATGTCGTCTTCATCAATTTCCCATTTCATTTTGTAACGTTTATCTGATGAGCGTAATTGTAATTGTACGTCATATTGATCCGCTTCTGGTACATCATAGTATGCATAACCTGTATCTGACTCACCAGGTTTTAAACTAAATGAAAATCCATCATTTTCATCATCCATACCATAGAATTTTGAAACTCTACTACCATCAGCTGTAATTCCGAAGTTAGTATCACCAACGATTAAACTTGAGTTATTAATATTATCTAGTTTGTAAGAAACTTTTAATATTTTATCTTTAGAAGGTTTACTATATTTATTAGTTGGTTCAACAAATTCAGCTTTTTCTACTGTAATTTTTGTACCGATTGCACTAATTGAGTTTCCTACTGTTGTGTTTCTAGTAACAGTAGATGAATCATCATCTTCATCTGTAGATTCTTCAGTAGTTTCCTCTTCAGTAGATTCTTCTTCAGTAGTTTCCTCTTCAGTAGATTCTTCTTCAGTAGTTTCCTCTTCAGTAGTTTCCTCATCTGTAGATTCTTCTTCAGTAGATTTTTCTTCAGTACTATTATTTGTGAACTCATCAATTTGGTCTTTAATTGGGCCAGCAGCACATGCACCCAAAATAACTGCTAAAATAATGAATACTATTAAACATCCACCACAGCCAAAGAACCAAGGTTTCATACTAGAGCCTTTACCATCTCCCGATTGGCGTTGCTCTTGCTGATGATTATTACCATCAGTAGAATCATTAAATGGATTATTTTGTTGTGCGTTTTGTTGTTCTGAGGTGTTTTGGTTGAAAGGATTCTGATCTGATTGATTAGAATTAGCCATAATATTTCCCCCTTTATGTATTATTTTTTAATAAAAAACAATTGTCTATGTATGATTTCAAAACCTTATACACAAGTAAATAATCAATGTAAAACAATTGTTTTATTTATTAATTATTTTTAGTTTATAGTAAATTGGGTAATAAATCTAGGTCTATTATAAAATATACAAAATATTTATAGTAAATTAATATTTTATTATTTTTCAGAATGTAAAAAATTGAAAATAGGGCAACACTTAGTTTAGAATAGAGTAAAAGGAGTGGTAATCATGTATAAAAATATTTTGTTTGGCATTAATACAGAAATGAAAAATGAAAAAGTTTTAGAACAGATTGCTAAACTTGTTGGAGAAGGGTCAGAAGTCACACTTTATAACGTTGTTAGCGAAAAAGATTTAAAAGCTTCTGTACGTACGGGTGTCCATTTAGATGAACTTAAAGAAAAAAGACAAGAATCGATGAAGCATATATTTGATTATTTTAATGAACAAAATATCAAATATAATCTTCAATTTGTTCAAGGGAATCCTAAATCAGAATTGGTAAATAAAGCTAATACTGGAGATTTTGACATTGTTGTTTTAAGTAATAGAAAAGCAGAAGATGAAGATAAACTCGTGTTAGGAAGTGTCAGTCATAAAGTTGCTAAACGAGCTGCAATCCCGGTATTAATTGTAAAATAAGTTTTAAAATTATGATGGGTAGCTATTTATATGATATATTCAACCATCGTTTCATAGAAAAATTTCCTCGACTAATGTAAAATATAAATAGAAGAACATTGGAGGAATGACTATGACTGAAGAACAAACAAAAACGTTTCCATATATCGTTGCGACAATATCATTAGAAACAGCAGATGATATTAAAAAAACAGTTGAAGAACTCATTTCAAATAAAGATTCAATTGATATCGTTGAATTTAGAGCAGACGCTTTAAAAAACACTTCAATTGAAAATATTAATGAAATATTAGAGAAATTTAAAAAAGAATATCAACTTGCACCGATATTATTCACTTATCGTTCAAAAGGGCAAGGTGGAAATGGTGATTTTGATCATGAATCATATTACAAATTAATGCAAGACATTATTTGTAATAAAAAAGCTGATTATGTAGATATTCAATTAGATACTTACGAAGATAATTTAATGAATTGCATAACAAAAGCACAAAATAATGAAGTTAAAATAATCATATCTCATCATGATTTTAAATCGACGCCTGATGAAGAAGAAATGTTTGTAACTTATGAAAAAATGGCAGAATTAGGTGCAGATATCGGGAAGCTTGCCGTAATGCCACACAATGAAAAACACTTATTATCTATGCTTAATGCTCTGAACAGAGCTTATCATAAGCTGGAAATTGATGTGATTGGTATTTCAATGGGTGAACTAGGAAAAATGACTAGAATCACTGGTGGATTATTTGGTTCTAAATTCACTTATGGCTTTGTAGGTAAAGAAGCAGCACCTGGACAAATTCATGTTAAAGAAATTAAGAAACAATTAGATTTATATCAACATTAATATATGAGCTTAAATTCTATTATATTAGAATTTAAGCTCATTTTTATGATATAATTGATAATAATTATCAATGGGAATTGGGAGTGTAAATAATGGAATTAAAGAAAGCGATTATAGAAAGAAGAAGCGTAAAAAAATATGACTATGAGATGTATATTGATGAAGAGAAATTATTTTCTTTAGTTGATTTAGCAACTTATGCTCCAAATCATGGAATGCGAGAACCGTGGAGATTAGTATATATAAATAAAAAACAAATACCTGAATTTGCTGAAAAAGTAGCACAATCTGCATTTGTAAATGATCCTGCTAAACAAGAAAAATATATAAACAAAGTGACTAAAGTCGGTGGCATGTTTGTTATACTTTCGAAAAGAGATTCAAGACAAAAAGAAAATCTTGAAAATCAAATGGCGATAGGTGCATTTATTCAAAATTTAATGTTACTCATACACGATGAAGGAATGGGTTCATGTTGGAAAACACCTGAATTTATATTCAAACCAACATTCCGTAAAATCGTTGGAGTAAATGATGATGAAGATGTTAATGGATTTTTATATGTTACAGAAAAAGACCCAAGTGTAAATGTAATGACAAGAAAAAATAATTCACTTATTACAGAATGGTAATAATATAATGTATTAGGCTAAGTTGTAGATTAATTAGATAGTTAATCGAAGACATTCTCAAAATCATCACCATACAGTAAGAGGCTGAGACAATTAATTGTCTCAGCCTCTTGCTTATTTAAATCAACTATTTATTATTTTAAGTTTTCAGCTAAAAATGCTTTTACATCTTCAGGTGTTTTGGCATTTGCTGAATGTAAGTGAGCAAGTTTTTCGTTATTTTTAAATACTAATAAACTTGGAATTCCCATTACATCATTTTCTGTAGCCGCTTCTGGAACTTGATCGCGATTAATTTGATACCAGTTGAAATTATGATATTCGTCGATGATAGGATCAATCCATTGGTTCATTCTTGTGCAATCTGGGCACCAGTCTGCAAAGAATTTTACAACTACTGGTTCTTCGCTTTGTGTGATCTCTTCGAATTCTGCATATTGACTAATTGTTCTCATTTTTATTATGCTCCTTAGAAATTTTTCTTATAATTAAAGTATATCGCATTTTCAATATTTTAAAAATTATTTAACTCATTACTATATGTTCGTTAGTAATATTGTTATAATAGATTTAAATAGATATATGGAGGTAAAGACATGATAAAATTTTATCAATATCCTAATTGTACAACTTGCAAAAAGGCAGCAAAGTTTCTAGAAGAGAATGGTGCTAGTTTCGAACCGATTGATATTACACAGTTAACACCAACAGCTAAAGAATTAAAGGATATCATTGATGGTACAGATATTACTGTGAATCAATTATTTAATACTCGAGGCGCTAAATATCGCGAGTTGGGTTTAAAGGATAAAATGAATGATTTGTCTGACAACGAAAAATTCGATTTATTAGCTTCAGATGGTATGTTAATCAAAAGACCTTTAGCAGTTTTAGGCAATAAGGTTACTTTAGGTTTTAAAGAAGACGAATATCGCCAAACTTGGTTGTAAAAATAGTTGCTTGAATAATCGCTTTATGTCATGATTATAGGTGAAATACATATAGGAGGGGATTACTTTGACAGTACCTAGTGAGTTAAAATATTCTAAAGAACATGAATGGGTAAAAATTGATGGTGATGTTGTAACAATTGGTATTACTGATTTTGCTCAATCAGAATTAGGGGACATTGTGTTTGTTGAGTTACCTGAAGAAGGTGACGAATTAACTAGTGGAGATTCATTTGGTAGTGTAGAATCTGTTAAGACAGTTTCTGAGCTATATGCACCACTATCTGGAAAAGTCGTTGAAGTAAACGAAGAACTAGAAGATAGCCCTGAGTTTGTTAATGAATCATCATATGATAAAGCATGGATGGTTAAAGTTGAGTTATCTGATAAAGCTCAATTAGATGGATTACTAGATGCAGACGCTTATAGTGAAATGATAGGTGAATAATATAATATTAAACTCCACGATGCAAATGGTATCATGGAGTTTTTTTAAATCTTGAATACGAAGTTGAACTATAATATTAATTCATTTGTAGAAGGTGATGGCCATGGCGATGATTAAAAAAGTAATAATCGTAGAAGGTATTTCTGATAAAAAACGAGTGAAAGAAGTATTAAATGATCATGTTCATATTATTTGTACACATGGAACAATGGGTGTAGAAAAAATGGACGAACTTTTAGAAGAAATTTATGGTTCACAAGTATATGTTTTAGTCGATCAAGATAAAGAAGGTAAACGTATTCGAAAATGGTTTAAGAAGTATGTGAGTGAAAGTCGTCATATTTATATTGATTCGACATTTTCTGAAGTAGCTCGCTGTCCAAGACAATATTTAGCGAATGTGTTAAACTATCATGGATTTACAGTAAACAATGATTTTGTATTGAAAGGGAAGTATCGTTACCATGAAACACACAGAAATATTGAACGATATATACAAGCATTTTGATAAGGATTTACATTTATTATTTGGCTATACACCTACATGTGGAACGTGCAAAATATCTGAACGTTTGCTGGATATAGCGAACGAAGTAACACAATTACCAATCAATAAATGTGATTTAAATTTTTATCCAGAGTTCTGTAGAGAATTTGAAATCTTATCAGTACCTGTATTATTCATTATGAAACAAGATAAGGTCATAGAAAGAATATACGCTTTTCAGTCTGTTCCTTATATTGTTGAGAATATTCAAAAAGTTATTGACGATAAAAACTTATCATGATAGTATGAATTTAATTAAATACGTAGTAACTCTTATCAAGAGTGGTGGAGGGATGTGCCCTTTGAAGCCCGGCAACCGTCATATATATATATGAAATGGTGCCAATTCACAAAAAGTGTAAACTTTTGAAGATGAGAGAAAGACATATTTCTAACGCCTTTCTCTTGATAATTAGAGTAAGGCGTTTTTAATTTAAAGATTAGGAGGCAGCAGATTTGATTGAGTTAAATAAAGTTGTTAAAACTTTCAAAACAAAAAAAGGTGACATTACAGCTGTTGACCATGTCGACTTAAAAATAGATAAAGGAAGTATATATGGTGTAATTGGATTTTCTGGAGCTGGAAAAAGTACATTAATACGAATGTTTAACGGTCTGGAAACGCCAACTGAAGGTGAAGTTATAGTTGATAGTGCAAATATTGGCAAACTTTCTAAACAAGACCTTAGATTAAAAAGACAAAAGGTAAGTATGATATTCCAACATTTCAATTTACTATGGTCTCGTACGGTTAAAGATAACATTGCATTTCCTTTAGAAATTGCAGGGGTATCTAAAAGTGAGATAAACGAAAAAACAAAAGCACTTATCAAAAGAGTGGGTCTTGAAGGTCGTGAGAATGCTTATCCATCACAATTATCCGGTGGGCAAAAGCAAAGAGTTGGTATAGCTCGAGCTTTAGCAAATGATCCGCACGTATTATTATGTGACGAAGCAACAAGTGCATTAGATCCTCAAACTACTGATGAAATATTAGATTTATTAGTAGACATAAACAAAGAGCTCAATTTAACAATTATACTTATTACACATGAAATGCATGTCATTAGAAAAATATGTGATCATGTTGCAGTCATGGAAAATGGTAAATTTGTCGAAGAGGGAGAAGTTATCAATGTATTTAATGACCCTCAAACATATGTTACACAGCGTTTCGTAAAAGATGACTTAAAAGCTGATGATCTTCAAAGAACATTAGAAGATTTCAGAAAAGAACAACCAAACGGAGAAATTTGGAAACTGAATTTCGTTGGTGGAACGAGTTCAGAACCTGTGTTAGCAAAAATTATTAAAACATATAATATCGATATTAATGTCATTGAAGGTGATGTTAAGTTGACTCAAAATGGCACATTTGGCCATATGATCGTTCATTTACCTCAAGGTGATTATTCTAAAGATCAAATTAAAAAAGAACTTAATGATCTTGGTGTGAAAGTAGAGGTGAATGTAAGTGAATAAATCATTTGGAGATATTATAACTGAAATGATTACAATGCCTAATGTTAAATGGGATGCCGTATGGGAAGCATTATATGAAACACTATACATGACGGTAATATCAACAGTATTTACATTAGTATTTGGTTTAATATTAGGAACATTACTATTTTTAACATCAAGAGGGACATCAAAGAGCTCTCGAATATTTTATTCAATCGTATCATTCGTCGTTAACTTATTCAGAGCTATTCCATTCATCATCTTAATTCTACTATTAATACCTTTTACAGATATTTTATTAGGAACAATCAGTGGTCCAAAAGGTGCACTACCAGCATTAATCATAGGTGCATCACCTTTCTATGCTAGATTAGTAGAAATAGGTATGAAAGAAATCGATAAAGGCGTTATTGAGGCAGCTGTATCAATGGGTGCTACAACATGGACAGTAGTAAGAAAAGTGTTAATTAAAGAATCATTACCTGCCTTGGTTTCAGGTATTACAGTGACAGCAATTGCATTAGTGGGATCAACAGCAATTGCAGGTGTAATTGGAGCAGGTGGGTTAGGTAACTTAGCTTACTTAACTGGATTTACACGAAATCAAAATGATGTCATTTTAATTTCAACAATCTTTATATTAATTATTGTATTTGTAATCCAATTTATTGGAGATATTATTGTTAAAAAAATTGATAAACGTTAAAGGAGTGTTTCACATGAAAAAAGTTTTTGGTTTATTATTCATTTCACTATTAGCAGTAGTGCTAGTTGCATGTGGTGGAGGAAGCGGCGATGACAAAGGTAAAAAAGAAACAATTAAAATAGGTGCATCACCAGCACCACACGCTGAAATATTAGAAGAAGCAAAGCCACTTCTTAAAAAAGAAGGTTATGATTTAGAAATTAAAACAATTAACGATTACACAACACCTAACAAATTATTAGATAAAGGTGAACTTGATGCAAACTTCTTCCAACATACACCTTATTTAGATACTGAATCTAAAGAAAAAGGATATAAAATTGAGTCTGCAGGAAATGTACACTTAGAACCAATGGCAGTTTATTCTAAAAAATATAAAGAATTAAAAGACTTACCGAAAAATGCTACAGTATACGTTTCAAATAACCCAGCAGAAGAAGGAAGATTTTTAGCATTCTTTGAAAAAGCAGGATTAATCAAAATTAAAGACGGCGTTGATCCAATAGATGCAACATTCGATGACATTACTGAAAATAAGAAAAATATTAAATTCAACAACAAACAATCAGCAGAATTCTTACCGAAATCTTATCAAGCAAACGAAGGTGACGCTACAATTATCAATTCTAACTTTGCAATTGAACAAGGATTAAATCCAATAAAAGATTCAATCGCAGTAGAAGGTAAAGAATCACCTTACGCTAACCTTATCGCAGTACAAAAAGGACACAAAGACGATAAGAAAATCAAAGCGTTAATAAAAGTATTACAATCAAAAGAAATTAAAGACTTCATCGATAAAAAATATGATGGTGCAGTAATTTCAGCAAAATAAATATATTAAAAGAGCATCTAGCTATTCGGCTAGATGCTCTTTTAATTTTATTGAGCTAGTTTTCGTAGTCTTGACCGCTAATAATTTATACCATGCCATTAGCGAAATAAATAACAATCATGAAGACTGCTATTGCGTATAAAATAATGCCAATTGATCTATAGTTTCTTACATTAAATGTAGCGATACTAGCAATTGTCAATGCGGTTAAAAGTGTGTTGTATAAACTACTTATATTTATGACGCCTACTAAATTTAATAATAATATAAAAGCACATATCGCACTTATTACAAATGCAAATTGTTCATAGCGTTTCATTTGGACTTCCTTTCCGTATTTTAAATTTTATTTAACATCATTATAATATACATTTTCCTAAATAGCCTTCTTAAGCCATTCAAATAGATTTTACATAAAATGAGAATAGATTGAAATGATTATCATTTGAAAGACTTTTCAGAAAAATGTTATTTATGAAGCGTTTCTTCTATATAAATTGAGCGAAAGTGTTTAATTGACTTAGTAACTACGTTATAATGTGAAGGGTAAAGAATCATAACAAACTTTGACGTTAGATTAAAATTATTATAAACTAGAAAAGATAATGTAGGGTTATCTTTTTTAAATGTGAATAAATTCTCTGGAGGGAAAAAATAATATGGCATCAAAATTAGAAATCAAAGATTTACACGTAGAAATCGAAGGCAAGGAAATTCTTAAAGGTGTAGATTTAACAATACAACAAGGTGAAATTCACGCAATAATGGGACCAAATGGTACTGGTAAATCAACTTTATCTTCTGCTATTATGGGACACCCTAAATATGAAGTAACTAAAGGTGAAATCCTTTTAGATGGTGAAAATGTATTAGAAATGGAAGTTGATGAACGTGCTCAAGCTGGTTTATTCCTAGCTATGCAATATCCATCAGAAATTTCTGGTGTAACAAATGCTGATTTCTTACGTTCTGCTATAAATGCTAAACGTGAAGAAGGCGACGAAATTAACTTAATGCAATTCATTAAGAAATTAGATAAAGAAATGGATCTATTAGAAATGGATCAAGACATGGCTCAAAGATACCTTAACGAAGGTTTCTCTGGCGGTGAGAAGAAACGTAATGAAATTCTTCAATTAATGATGTTAGAACCTAAGTTTGCTATCTTAGATGAAATTGACTCAGGTTTAGATATTGACGCTTTAAAAGTTGTATCAAAAGGTATCAACAAAATGCGCGGTGAAGACTTTGGTTGCTTAATTATTACTCACTATCAAAGACTATTAAATTATATTACACCAGACTTCGTACACGTTATGATGCAAGGTCGCGTTGTAAAATCAGGTGGCGAAGAATTAGCGAGACGTCTTGAAGAAGAAGGTTACGAGTGGATTAAAGACGAACTTAATATTGAAGACGAAACAATCAACGCTGAATAATATATAAGAATTAAAGTCAAGTAGGAGGAGTATAAATGGCAACTGAAACAAAGTTAAATATTAACATTGAAGACATCGTTAATTATTCAGCATCTCAGAACGAACCACAATGGATGACTGATTTAAGAAAAGAAAGTTTTCAAAATTTAGATAAATTAGAAATGCCTAAACCAGACAAAACTAAAATTGATAGATGGAATTTTGATACTTTTAACACTCATGTAGTTGAAAGTGATACATTCGATTCAATTGAAAGTTTACCTGAATCAGTACAAAAAATCATCGATACTGAAAATGCAACAAACTTAATTGTTCAACATAATAATACGCCTGCTTTTACTAAAGTAGACGAAAAATTAATTGAACAAGGTGTTGTAATTAAAGACTTAAAAACAGCTTTAATTGAAAACAGTGATTTAGTGCAAAAATACTTCATGACAGATGTTGTTAAAGTAGATGAGCATAGATTAACTGCACTTCACGCAGCATTAGTAAATGGTGGTGTCTTCGTATACGTACCAAAAAATGTTGTCGTTAAAGATCCTGTACAATATGTAGTACTTCATGATGATAGCGATGCGAGCTTCTTCAACCATGCGATTATCGTAACTGAAGAAAGTGCTGAAATAACTTACGTTGAGAACTATTTATCTACTGTGTCTTCAAATAAAGGTCAGTTAAATATTGTTTCTGAAGTTATAGCTGGAGCTAACTCAAATATCACTTATGGTACAGTTGATTTCATGGATAAAGATTTTACTGGACATATTATTCGTCGTGGCACAGCTGATGCTGATGCAACAATTGATTGGGCATTAGGCTTAATGAATGATGGTAGTACAATCAATGACAACACTACTTATTTAATGGGTGACCGTTCAAACTGTAACCTAAAAACAGTAGTAGTAGGTCGTGGAGAACAAAAACAAAACTTTACAACACAAATCATTCAATATGGTAAAGAATCAATCGGACATATCTTGAAACACGGCGTTATGAAAGATAGTTCTTCATCTATCTTCAATGGTGTTGGTTACATTAAACATGGTGGTACTAAAGCAGATGCACAACAAGAATCTCGTGTTCTAATGTTATCTGAAAAAGCACGTGGAGATGCAAACCCAATTTTACTTATTGATGAAGATGATGTAACAGCAGGACATGCAGCTTCAGTAGGTAGAGTAGATCCAACCCAATTATACTACTTGATGAGTAGAGGTATTTCTCGTGAAGAAGCAGAGCGCTTAGTTATTCACGGTTTCCTAGACCCAGTTGTATCTGCATTGCCAATTGAAGACGTAAAACGTCAATTACGTGATGTTATCGAACTTAAAGTAACAACACAAATATAAATAAAGGCACAGAAAGGTCTGATAATGTGGCCGAATCAACATTTAATGTAGAAAAAATTATAAAAGATTTTCCAATATTAGAGCAACAAGTTAACGGTAGTAGACTCGTGTACTTAGATTCATCAGCCACAAGTCAAACACCTACGCAAGTAACGAATAGTATAGTAGATTATTACAATCGCTATAATTCAAATGTTCATCGTGGTGTGCATACACTTGGTACGCTTGCAACAGATGCTTACGAAAAAGCGCGTGAAACAGTTAGAAGATTTATAAACGCACAGTATTTTGAAGAAGTTGTTTTTACAAGAGGTACAACAACAGCAATCAATTTAGTTGCACATAGTTATGGTGACGCAAATGTTTCAGAAGGTGATGAAATTGTTGTTACACAAATGGAACATCATGCTAATATCGTACCTTGGCAACAATTGGCTAAAAGAACTGGTGCAAAGCTTAAATTTATTCCGATGTCAGAAAGTGGCGAACTTGAAAAAGAAGCCATCGATAACACGATAAATGATAATACTAAAATTGTTGCAGTAACTCATGTATCAAATGTATTAGGAACGATAAATGATGTGAAGTATATTGCTGAAGTTGCGCATAATCATAATGCTGTTATAGCAGTTGATGGTGCACAGTCAGCACCACATATGAATGTTGATGTTCAAGATTTAGATGTGGACTTCTTTAGCTTTAGTGGACATAAAATGTTAGGTCCTACTGGAATAGGTGTCTTATATGGTAAGCGTAATTTATTAGATAAGATGGAACCTATTGAATTTGGTGGAGATATGATTGACTTTGTTGGATTAGAAGATGCAACATGGACAGACTTACCAACTAAATTTGAAGCAGGAACACCTCTTATTGCTGAAGCAATTGCCTTAGCTGAAGCTATAAGATATATTGATTCTATCGGAATGGATAACATTCATCAGCATGAGTATGATTTAGTTAGTTATGCATACAATGAAATGTCTAAAATCGATGGATTAGATATTTATGGACCAGCCCCTGACAAAAGAGCAGGGCTAATAACATTTAATGTAGAAGGTGTACATCCACATGATTTAGCGACTGCACTAGATTCTGAAGGTGTCGCTGTAAGAGCGGGGCATCATTGTGCGCAACCATTAATGAAATGGTTAAACCAATCTTCAACAGCACGAGCAAGCTTCTATATTTATAATACTACTGAAGATGTTGACCAGTTAATTCAGGCACTTAATGGAGCGAAGGAGTTTTTCTCTTATGAATTTTAATAACTTAGATCAACTATACCGTTCTGTCATTATGGATCATTACAAGAACCCTCGTAATAAAGGTGTTCTTGAAGATGGATCTTTAACAATAGATATGAACAACCCTACTTGTGGTGACCGCATCCGCTTAACATTAGATGTTGAAGATAATGTTATTAAAGATGCTAAGTTTGAAGGTGAAGGTTGCTCTATTTCAATGTCTAGTGCATCAATGATGACTGAAGCAGTAAAAGGTCATTCAATCGAAGAAGCTTTAGCAATGAGCAAAGAATTTTCAAATATGATGCTTGGAGAATCTTACGATATCAATGAAGAAATGGGCGACATTGAAGCTCTATCAGGAGTGTCTAAGTTCCCAGCACGTATTAAATGCGCAACATTAGCTTGGAAAGCATTTGAAAAAGGAACAAAAGAGCAAGATAACGCGTAACTTTTGAACAATGGGCGAACGCTATTATAATAGAGGAGTGAAGAAAATGGCTAAAAAATCACCAGAAGTTGGAGATTATAAATATGGCTTCCATGATGAAGATGTTTCTATTTTCCGTTCAGGTAGAGGTTTAACAGAAGAAATCGTTAAAAAAATATCTGAAATGAAAGACGAGCCACAATGGATGCTTGATTTTCGTTTGAAATCATTAAAACAATTTTACAAAATGCCTATGCCAATGTGGGGTGGGGATTTAACAGAATTAAACTTTGATGAAATCACATATTATGTAAAACCTTCAGAACGTTCAGAACGTTCATGGGATGAAGTTCCAGAAGAAATTAAAAATACTTTCGATAAATTAGGTATACCTGAAGCAGAACAAAAATATCTTGCGGGTGTATCAGCACAATATGAATCAGAAGTTGTTTACCATAATATGGAACAAGACTTAGAAGATCAAGGAATTATCTTCAAAGACACAGATTCAGCATTACGTGAAAATGAAGATTTATTTAAAGAATATTTCGCAACTGTAATTCCAGCTGCTGATAATAAATTCTCAGCATTGAACTCAGCAGTATGGTCAGGTGGATCATTCATTTATGTACCAAAAGGTGTAAAACTTGAAACACCACTTCAAGCGTACTTCAGAATTAACTCTGAAAATATGGGTCAATTTGAAAGAACATTAATCATTGCTGACGAAGGTTCTTCAGTACACTATGTTGAAGGTTGTACAGCACCTGTTTACTCAACAAATTCACTACACTCAGCTGTAGTTGAAATTATTGTTAAAAAAGATGCATACTGTCGTTATACAACTATTCAAAACTGGGCAAATAATGTTTATAACTTAGTTACAAAACGTACATTTGTTTATGAGAATGGTACGATGGAATGGATCGATGGTAACTTAGGTTCTAAATTAACGATGAAATATCCATCTTGTTTCTTACTTGAAGAAGGCGCTAGAGGTATGACTTTATCTATCGCACTTGCAGGTAAAGGACAAGTACAAGATGCTGGTGCTAAAATGATTCATAAAGCGCCAAACACTTCATCAACAATTGTATCTAAATCAATTTCTAAAAATGGCGGTAAAGTTGTTTACCGAGGACAAGTACACTTTGGCCGTAAAGCTACAGGTGCTCGTTCAAACATTGAATGTGATACATTAATTATGGATAATGAATCTACTTCAGATACAATTCCTTATAATGAAATTATGAATGATAACATTTCATTGGAACACGAAGCGAAAGTTTCTAAAGTATCTGAAGAACAATTATTCTACTTAATGAGCCGTGGTATTTCAGAAGAAGAAGCTACTGAAATGATCGTAATGGGCTTCATTGAACCATTTACAAAAGAATTACCAATGGAATACGCTGTAGAAATGAACCGCCTAATCAAATTTGAAATGGAAGGTTCAATTGGTTAATCATTAACGACTACAGTAATACAATTTTATTAAAATAAATAACACCCAATCCGAAAGAAATACTACGGATTGGGTGTTTTATTTTTAATCTATTTCAGATAATGTTGCTGAAGATGTTTTGTTTCTTAAATCTACTTCAATTTCTTCTAAACTACGTCCTCTTGTTTCAGGAATGTATTTTATAACGAATATCATTGCTAATATTCCGATTGCTGCGAAAATCAAGAATACTTGTTCAATACCCATTACTGACGTGAGTATCGGGAATAATTGAGCGACTAATAAACTACCAATTGATAATGATAATGTTGCAATTCCTGTTGCTGCACCTCGTGCTCTCATAGGGAATAATTCTGGTAGAACAATCCATAAAATAGGTCCCCATGTGAATGCGAAGAAAATAATAAACATTGTTAAGCATGCTACGATTATCCAAGCACCGACTGTGGAGTCTAGACCGATTGTCCATACTAGTGTTGCCATTATAAGTAATGAACTAACCATACCGATATTCCCTGTAATGAGTAGTTTTTTACGATCAATTTTATCCATAATCATAATCGCAAAAATGGTAACTATCACATTAACAGAACCAATTCCTACTGTACCTAAAATTGCAGTTGCATCTCCTAAACCTGCTTGACTAAAGATAGTAGGAGCGTAATAAATGATAGCATTGATACCGATTATTTGTTGTAATAAAGCAAATATACAGCCAATGAGTAGTACAGGTCTTAACCACACAGATTTCAATACTGTCCATGTGCTTTCTGATATATGAATAATTTCTTTCATTTCATCTATTTCTTTATCGATTTCAGATTGTTGTCGTGTTATAGCCATAACTTTTCTAGCTGCTTTTTCACTTCTATGCTCAAGTAACCATCTTGGACTTTCTGGCATAAAGTAAACACCAGCCATAAGAATAATAGATGGTACAACAGCTAAACCTACCATCCATCTCCATGCCTCAGCATCAGCGAAAGCATAGTTTACTAAATATGATGCTAGAATCCCTATTGTAATCATAAGTTGATTTAACGAGCTGAGTGATCCTCTTGTATCTGTTGGTGCCATTTCTGAAAGGTACACTGGTACGATTGCTGTAGAGCCTCCTACTGCTAAACCAATGATGAATCTACCGATAACAAGTATGACCATTGATTGTGCAAATGAAAGTATTAAAGCACCAAGTATAAATACGATAGCTATTATAAATACTAGCTTTCTTCTCCCGAGTTTGTCTGATAAAGGTCCACTTGCGCCCGAACCGAATATTGCACCAACTAACATGGAACTTACAACAAGTCCTTCGGTAAAGTTTGTTAGTGGAATATCATTTTTTATAAATAGTAAAGCGCCAGAAATAACGCCAGTGTCATATCCATAAAGCAAACCACCTAATGCACCAAGAAAGAATATTAACTTTGTTCGATAATTGCTTGCTTCCATCCTATTACCTCCAAATATTTTGAATAAGAACTTCGAATAACTAAAACTATTCGAGGAATAATTTATTTCAAAACCAGATTTAATTATTCTAAATAACTAAAAGGTTGTAATTATCTAAATAATCTGATTTAATTATAAATGTAAGCCTTTTCAATTATAAAATCAAGTTTTATTTCAAAATAAATCAATTATATAGTTATTGCACATTACTTAATTAAGGTGAGGAGGACTGTTATGAAGCAATCATCAAGGATAAATGTGAATTTGATGAAAGATTATAATAAACAACTTGTATTAAGAACTATTCAAAAGCATGGACCTATATCTAGAGTCGAGGTTGCCAATAGAATTGACTTATCTCGGCCATCAGTTTCAGAAATTGTTTCAATATTAATTGAAGAGCAATGGATTGAAGAAAAATCCTCTGAAGTAAAAGTAAGAGGAAGACAACCTATTCCTCTAGATATTAATAAAGAGAAGAAAGTCATAATTGGTTTAGAAATAGGTGCATATTCTACTAAGGTTATTGTTAGCAATTTAAAGGCAGAGATATTGAATGAGATAGCAATTGAAATGGATGTACATAAAAATCCAAATGAGATGATTGAGTATTTAGGAAATCAAATTAATTTAATTACTGAAAGATATAAAGCAAATCAAATTGAAGTACTTGGTATCGGTGTAGGCATGCATGGACTCGTTGATACTGAAAAAGGTGAAAATATATTTGCTCCTAATTTAGGTTGGAAAAATGTACAGATTAAATCAATATTAGAAAAGATTACACAACTAAAAGTCTTAATTGATAATGACTGTAATAGCGCAGCACTAGCAGAAATGTGGTTTGGACAAGGTAAAGATGAAAGTAATTTCATTTCAGTAATTGTTGACTATGGAGTTGGTGCAAGCATTATCAACAATGGTTCTATTTTTAAAGGGAGTCATCATGTTACAGGGCAGGTTGGTCATATAACGATAGATCCTGATGGTCCTTTGTGTTCATGTGGAAATTATGGATGTTTAGAAACTTTAACTTCTGAAACAGCTATTTTAAAAAAAGTAAAACGCAAATTAAAAATAGGTGAGAAAAGCAGTATTTTAAATCAAAAGGATAACATTGAAGACTTAACCATCGATGATTTTTATATTGCAGTAAATAAAGGTGATGAATTTTGCATAAATATTGCGCACGAAGTTGCAAGAAATCTCGGGTTAGGATTCACTATTTTAATTAACTTATTTGGACCAAGATTTATAGTTCTTGGTGGTAGTTTAACTAAAATAAGTGATGCATTAATACCTATTATAAAAGAAGTGATTCAATTAAAAGTAATGGGTGAAGAAGCTAAACATACACCAATCATTACTTCAGGTTTAGGAGATGATTTATACACTATTGGTGCAGCATCTTTAATCGTTGAAGATATATTCTCTTTACCAAGACCAAATAAATAAATTCAAGGAGGAGTCATTATGAGTAATTTAAATGAACAAGTTGCAATTGTCACAGGTTCTGGAAAAGGAATCGGAAAAGGAATCGCTAAACAATTAGGGAGCAAAGGTGCGAAAGTAGTAGTAGCGACTATAGATTCAGATTTTGGGAAAGAAACAGCTGAAGAAATCAAACAGAGCGGTGGAGAAGCTTATTTCATTGAAACAGATGTTTCAAAAGAAGAAAGTATTATAAATATGGTTAAAGAAACAGTTAAACAATATGGACAGATTAATACACTCGTAAATAATGCCGGAATTACGGTGTTTAAATCAATAGAAGAAGCTACTGTAGAAGATTGGGATTCCATTATTAATATTGATTTGAGAGGTACGTTTCTTTGTACAAAATACGTTATTCCAGAAATGAAAAAGCAAGGAGGAGGTTCAATTATCAACATCTCTTCTAATCATTCGATTGCAACTTTACCAGATACTGATATGTATGCAGCTGCGAAAGGTGGCGTAAATGGCATGACACGAGGTATGGCACTAAGTTTAGGTAAATATAATATACGAGTTAATGCCATTTGTCCTGGTTTTACAAATACTTCACATTTAAAAAATTGGTTTGATTCAATGGACAATGAAGATGAAGTAAGAAAAGGTGTGTTAGATTTACATGCTACTCCAAGAATAAATGAGCCAGAAGATATCGGCAAATTAGCACAATATTTAGCTTCTGATGATTCGGAAATGATGACAGGTGAACACTTAGTTATAGATGGTGGATTGTCAGCTAGATTATATAATGCAGAAGGTTATTAAGTTAAAGGAGTGAGGAAATAATGGATGTTTTATCTATTGGTGAAACGATGGTAGTTTTTTCTCCGAATGAAGTTGGTCCTATGCGTTATGCACACAGCTTTACAAGTCATATAGCAGGAGCTGAGACAAATACGCTCATTGGCTTAGAAAAGTTAGATATAAAAACAGGATGGATTAGTCAACTTGGAAATGACGAACTAGGACATAAAATACTTTCATTTGTAAGAGGTGAAGGCATTAATGTTGATGCAGTTCAATTAATAGAAGATACACCTACTGGTATTTTTCTTAAAGAAAAAGTACGTCAAGATCAAACACGTGTACATTATTATAGAAAAGGTTCTGCTGCAAGTCTCATGACAAATTCAAATATAGATAAAGATTATATAGCAAAGTTTAAATATTTATATGTTACTGGTATTACACCAGCACTAAGTGAAAGCTGTAAAGAGACAACATTCCATTTAATATCTATCGCAAAAGAACTAAACTTGAAAATTATATTTGATCCTAATTTGAGGCTTAAATTATGGAGTGAAGATGAAGCTCGAGAAACCCTATTAAAAATGATTTCATTAAGTGATATTGTGTTACCTGGAATTAGCGAAGGTGAATTTTTGTTTAATGAGAAGTCTGAAGAAAAGATTGCTCAGAATATTATAGAACATGGTGCATCTACTGTTGTAGTGAAACTAGGGAGCAAAGGTGCATATTATCATAATGAAAATTATGCTGGATATGCAACAGCTTCAAAAAAGATTGAAGTTGTTGATCCGGTTGGTGCAGGTGATGGATTTGCAGCTGGATTTATAGCGGGTTATATTGATGGATTGTCTATTCATGAGGCTGTCGAACAAGCATGTAATGCAGGAGCACTTGTGACTACTGTTAAAGGTGATGTTGAAGGATTGCCAAGTAAAGAAGAAATCGAAAAAATGAAAAATACAAAGATTACTGATGATGTAATCAGATAAGGAGTAATTATAATGGATACTTTAAAAATTATAAAAGAAACTAAGCTCATTGCAATTTTAAGAAATGCAGATCCAAATAATATTTTACCTATTGTTAAAACGTTATATAAAGCAGGAGTTAGGGCAATAGAAGTTACAATGAATTCGCCTAAAGCTCTAGAATCAATAGAGTTAATAGCTAATGAAATGAAAGGAAAAGTAGTCGTTGGAGCAGGTACAGTATTAGATGCTGAATCTGCAAGATTAGCGATATTAAGTGGTGCTACATTCATCTTATCTCCAACAGTTAATAAAGATACAATTAGAATGAGCAAGAAATATGGTGCAGTTAGTATTCCAGGAGCATTAACACCTACTGAAATATTAGAAGCGTATGAATATGGTGGAGATATCATTAAAGTATTCCCAACTACTACGATGGGTCCAGAATATATTAAAGATTTACAAGGTCCATTACCACATATTCCACTTTTACCAACAGGTGGGGTAGATTTAAATAATGTTGAAGATTTTATTAAAGCCGGTGCAGTTGGTGTTGGGCTAGGAAGTGCTTTAGTAAATACTAAAGTCGAAATTACCGATGGATATTATGATGATTTAGAAAAAACTGCGCAATCATTTTATAACAAAGTAAATTCTGAAAAAGGACGTGAATAATATGAAAATAATTGATTATGAATTGTTTCAAGTACCACCTCGTTGGTTGTTTTTAAAAATCACGACTGATGAAGGCATTGTTGGATGGGGAGAACCTGTAATTGAAGGTAAAGCGAGTACTGTTGGGGCAGCAGTAGATGAATTTATGCAACAATTAATAGGCAAGAATCCATTAAATATAGAAGATCATTGGAATATGATGTATAGAAGTAGCTTTTATAGAGGTGGTCCCATATTAATGAGTGCAATCTCTGGAATTGATCAAGCACTATGGGATATTAAAGGTAAATATCATAATGCACCTGTACACGAACTACTAGGTGGTGCGTGTAGAGAATCTATGAAAGTTTATTCTTGGATTGGCGGAGATAGACCTCAAGATACATCTATGGCAGCAAAAAAAGCACATGATAATGGTTTTGAAGCAATTAAAATGAATGCAACAGAAGAATTACAATATGTAGATAGTTATGAAAAAATAGATAGTGTAATAGAACGTGTAGCTGGCATTAGAGAAGCGGTTGGTAATCAATTAGGAATCGGCATTGATTTTCATGGGAGAGTTCATAGACCAATGGCTAAAGTATTAGCTAAAGAATTGGAACAATTCAAGCCAATGTTTATTGAAGAACCAGTTTTAAGTGAAAATATAGAAGCAGTAAGAGAAATTAGTCAAACTACAACAATTCCAATAGCATTAGGAGAGAGACTTTTTTCAAGATGGGACTTTAAACCAATATTAGAAAGTGGCTATGTAGATATTATACAACCTGATTTATCTCATGCAGGTGGTATTACTGAATGTAAAAAAATTATTTCTATGGCTGAAGCATATGACGTAGGAGCAGCACCACACTGTCCACTAGGTCCGATAGCATTAGCATCTTGTTTACAAGTAGATGCAACATGCCATAATGCTTTTATTCAAGAACAAAGTCTTGGAATTCATTACAATAAAGATAGTGATATTTTAGATTATATTAAAAATAAAGAAGTGTTTGAATTTAAAGATGGGTATGTGGATATCCCTAAAAATCCAGGACTAGGTGTCGAAATAGATGAAGAACATGTTAGAGAAATGGCTAAGCAAGGTCATGACTGGCATAATCCTATATGGAGACATAAAGATGGAAGTATAGCAGAGTGGTAGTTAATAGGGAGTAGGACAGAAATCTAATTTTCAAAAAGATTTCGTCGTCCCATCCAGTCATCTACTTAGTCATAGCACGCTTATATTCACACAAGTCGGAAGAAGTGTGAGCAAGGATAGCTATATTCACACAAGTCAGTAGAAGTGTAATCAAGGATAGTCATATTCACATAAGACAGTAGAAATGTAAGCAAGGGTAGCTATATTCACACAAGTCGGAAGAAGTGTAAGCAAGGATAGTCATGTTCACACAAGTCGGAAGAAGTGTAAGCAAGGATAGTCATGTTCACACAAGTCGGAAGAAGTGTAAGCAAGGACACTCATATTCACACAAGTCAGTAGAAGTGTGAATAACCTTTATAGAAAAAGCGCAGAAATTCAATGTTGAAATTGAATTTCTGCGCTTTTTAAATTATTGTCCCATCCTCTATTGTTAATTTATTTCTCTATATTCAAATACTTGAAGTGGATTAAATTTAATTAAATAATGATCATACCAAGTACTTAAACCATATTTTTGTTTATAATGTTCTAAAGCTTCATCAATATATCCTTCCGATACATCTAAATAATTGCTTAACTCAAATTTGTTTTGAACACCTGATTGATATGCTTGGACTATACTTTTTAAAGGTATGATTTTTTCGAATCCTAATCTTCTTGCTTTATGTTCGAATTTCCATTTCCATAATTCATTTGTATCAAGTATATCGCCATACGTTATATCATGATGGGCCAATTCTTCTCCTAGAACTTCTAACTTTTCTTTGTTAGATAAATCATCTTTCAAAAAAATTAATCCATCTACATATAAACCTTTCAATTGATGTGGAAGGTTATTTGTTTCTTTTATGACGATGTGTTCATTATTGATAAGTGTTTTTTCGTATCTATTCAAATTATCCCCACCATAAGTTTTGTATAAAATATGTTTTATTTATTTCTTTGTTTTATGAAATCAACATATTCTAATACTTTTTTTAATTCTTCTTCAGTTAATTCTCCATCTAGATGTGCTGCAATTGTTTCGGCAGTTGAATTATATGTCCCTTTAGCTTCCCCATCTAAAATATAACTCACACTTACATTAAACAATTTAGCCATTTCTTCTATTTTTTTCATCTTTGGTGCTTTACGACCTGTTTCCCAATATGAAATGGATTGCTTTGAAACTTGTAATTCATCTGCTAATTGTTGTTGCGTCCATCCATTCCTTGTTCTTAATAAACTAATTTGTTCAGAGAGTTTATTTTCAGACACCATAAGTTTCCCGCTCCTTATATGATTTATACTTATATTATAACTCTTGGTTATATTTTTTCAATGAAATAATAAAAAATATAACCTAAAGTTATTGACGTCAACCAAAAGTTATACTATAGTGTAACCAAGGAGGTGATAAACATGGTTAAAATGAATTTCAAAACAGATAAAGTTAATTTGAATTATTCAGAAGATGAGAACGGAATCCAAATTGATCCGGATAAAGTTAAACAGTTCATCGCAATGATAGGTGGTTTTATTGGAGCATTGTACTTAGCTTTAAATGCTTCTGGTATTCAAGTCGAATGGCTGAATCCTCAAAAGTTAAATGCATGGATGAATGTATTAAATACAGGTATTCCAATTGTATTTGTACTATATGGAATTTGGAAAAATACATTCATTTTAACGAATCACTCTAGGGAACAGGAAAAGATTTTAAAGCAATCAGGTAAGAAATAAAAATTGAGAGGATGATTGAATGTTAACAGCAATAAATTATTTAACTAAAAAAGGATGGGAAATATCTTCAGATCCAAGAACGTACGATAACTATCCAAAGCAATATGGATATAGAAACTACACAGAAGACGGTATCAATTATGATGCTTATTGTAGCGGGTATCATAGAGCTTTCGACGTATTTAATAATAAGACAGATAATATTCCTGCAGTTGCAAGCGGAACAGTAATTCTCAGTGAACCGTTTGGAAACTTTGGTGGAACAATGGAGATTAGAGATAGCAATGGTAATGATTGGATATATGGGCATATGGAAAGAGATTCTTTGAAATTTTCAAAAGGAGATAAAGTCATTCAAGGAGATATTATTGGCTTACAAGGTAATTCAAATTATGCTGATAATCCAATGAGTGAACATTTGCATATTCAACTACGCAAAAAAGGAGAAAACATTGCAAATGAAATCACAAGAGTTTGCAGTGGTATGCCAATAGAAAAATATGATATTACAAAATTAAATCAAAAATTAGATCAATCTAAAAATAAAGGAGCAGTTCAAATGAGTAGAAAAATTATGATCGTAGCAGGGCATGGATATAATGATCCAGGAGCAGTAGGAAATGGTACAAATGAAAGAGATTTTATTAGAGCAAATATTGTGGATAGAGTAGCTAATTATTTAAGCCAAGCAGGAAATGATGTTGCTGTATATGGTAAAAACCAAGACATGTATCAAGATACAGCATATGGACAACAAGTAGGAAACAAGACAGATTATGGGCTGTATTGGGTTAAATCACAAGGTTATGAAATAGTAGTGGAATTTCATTTAGACGCAGCGTCAGCATCAGCAACTGGAGGACATGTCATTATTCCAAGCGGATTAGCACCAGATAACATTGATAAAGCAATACAAGCAGCAATTCAAAAACATGTCGGCACAATTCGAGGCATTACTGAAAGAAGTGACCTATTAAATTGTAATGTTGCAAAAGCAGAATATATCAACTATAGACTTGTAGAATTAGGATTCATCACATCAACAAAAGATATGAATGCAATTAAGAATAATTTAAGCGCATATACAAAATCATTAGCAGAAGCAATACACGGGGCAGCAATTGGAAGTAATCCATCAACATATACAGTCGTAGCAGGAGATACGTTGTGGGGAATCAGTCAAAAAACAGGCGTAACAGTCGCAACATTAAAGAAATTAAACGGCTTAACATCAGATGTGATACAAATTGGACAAGTATTGAAATTAAAATAGGAGATGTAAATATGAAAGATAAAAACGAAAAAAATACCTTAGACATAAACATTACCCAATGACGGCCATCATTTAATAAGTCTATGTAAGGTATCTAACTAATTTAAATATAACACAAAACCCTTGCTATCAACAAAAGATAGCAAGGGTTTTGTTCTGGTAAAAAATGTATAATTTATAATTGACAGAATATTATGAATTATTTATATTATAATTAAGCTAGCTTAAATCACATAAGGGAAGTGTAAGAATGAAAAATATAACAAGAATAACTATATTTTTTACATTCCTTACTTCGACATTTTTGTTTTTGAATTTTTATAAATATTACGATGAAATAGGCATTCCTGGTTATGAAGAAGGATTTATAATAACTAATTTGGATAAAAAGCTGAGTAAAAAAGAAGCAAATAAAGTAATTGTTAAACTATCAAATAAGTATAATACTAACATTATAAGAGAGAATAAGAATTATGAAGATAATGGGAAATCAAAATTTTTAGTGCAATATAAAAATGATAAGCACAGCTTTTCAGAGCGTCCATTTACTTACGGTAAGAAATACAAATTATTAGAACCAAATGATGTAAAGGTAAATCAGTTAAAACTCGTTGGTACATTCTTTTTTACTGATGAACCTTTACCTCAAACGTTCTATAAAGAATTAGAAGATAATGGACTTACTGCGGTATATTTTAATCAACCTGTTTTCTTTGTCCTTGTAGACTACTTAAATGTATATAAATTGATTCCATCAATTGGAATGTTGATGATCATTTTATTTATTGCTATTTTGTATCATAATGTAACCTCAATTAAAGATATGTCTATAAAAAGGTTACACGGGTTTACTACACAGAAAATTTTTCGAATTAAATCAAAAGAACTTTTTATCATTTTTCTTAAATATTTCTTTGTAATTAATATGATTATGACAATAGGTCTCTTAATATATAATAAATTAGCACAGTTTATATATGTTCAATTATCATTTTTGGTTTTCGCATTAATGTTTTTAACCATCCTATTTATAATGATGTCTATATCTTTTATCATCGTATACAAAGAGTCGTTTAAAATAACGAAATATATTAAGTATGATGAGATTGGAAATATTCTTAAATACTTACCAGGTGCAATTAAAATTTTGGTAATGTTAACCTTATTAAATGTTATTAATAGTTCGATGTTTAACTATAATGAATTAAAAGACAATTTAGTAAGTGAAAAATATTGGATTAAAAATAAGGATTTATTTATGACCGAAATATCAACTAATGAAAATGGTACAGATAAAGAAAAAAATGACAACGTTGAAAAAAGAATCTTAACTTTAATAAACAAAATTCCCGAAGATAAATGGCTATTATCTTATAACAATTATTATGATTGGAAAAATAAAGGCGAGAGATATGATTTAGAAAATGCTATTTTTGTAAATAAGACTTATGTAAAGAGAAATGGAATTAAAGTAAAGGTTGAAAAACAAATAGACTTTTCGAGATTGACTATTTTATTACCTGAAAAGGCATATAACAAGAAGAATATTTTTCAATTAAAAAAAGAAATGAATGAATATATCAACCAGCTAAATGATGAAAGAAGTATTACTAATAAAGAGAAATATTTAAATGTAGAGGTCTTGAAAACTGATAACCATTTCGAATTATTCAATTATAGTAGTATGTTTGAACTAAAAAATGCTATTTCATATAATCCGGTCATTGTAATTATGCCTAAAGAATTAAATCCATTTGCTTTTTATTCGACAGCTGCATCTAATGGAAGTTTATTGTTTATAGACTATAATTTTATACAAAATAAAATAGAAAAATATAAACTAGACGATGAAATTCAAGGTTTAACGAACATTTATAGTAAAGTCATAGATGATATTCAACAACTAAAATTAAATTTAGGAATATCCTTGATAACGGCCATTTTTGGGAGCGTTGTTCTTTTTAGTGTTTATATTTTTAATGTATGTTTATATTGCGATTCTGAAAAGAAAAAAATATTTGTTAAGACAATTCATGGATATTCTTTTGTGAAAAAGCATTATCACTTTATGATGATAAGTATTGTTTCTTCATTGATATCTTTGTTAATTGTTAAATATTTTGATGTCTTATCACTTTCATTTCCGGTGATTTGTTCAGTTATATTATTTGAAATATTATCTTTGATTTTTGTGATTCGACGTTATGAGTATTACTTATTAAAAAATGCACGACCAGGTGAGAGTCAGTAGTGAGGCGAATATTTATTATTATTTTTTCTATTATAGTTGTGATTTGCATAGCTTTATTTATTTTAAAATATACTGAAGAGAAAATAGATAGATTTAATCCTTTAGTTAAAAGACAGTGGAGTTATGCTAAAATGCCTAATAGTGAATATCCTGATAAATTAAGTACTAAAGAAATTGAAGAAATCCAAGATTATAAAGATATCGAATCGTTTGATGAAAATGGTAAAAAGAATAGTTATTTATTAGATTTTAAAGGATTTAATCCTTCTGAAAAATATGTCAAAATTGATCACAAAGGTAAATGGGTATTCTTTATTGATTATATTAGTAAAGCAGAATATGAAAAGAGAATTAAACAATGATTCAAGTGAAAAATTTAAATAAGCAGTTTAATGGTGAATATTTATTTACGGAGTTTAATTTATCTGTTAACAAAGGTGAAATGATTGCTATAACTGGGAAAAGTGGTTCTGGTAAATCAACTTTATTAGCTTGTATGTGTGGACTTGAAAAGTTTGATAAAGGTAAAATTGAAATTAACAAACGTAATATAGCTAATATGAAACAAAAAGATAAAGTGTTAATATATAGAAATGAAATTGGATATTTATTTCAAAATTATGCTCTCATTTCTCATGAAACGATCAATTACAATTTAGAGATTGTATTAAGTTATAAGAAACTGAGTAAAGCAAAGAAGAAAGAGTTAAAGTTAGAAGCTTTAAATAAAGTTGGTTTAGATAAGTCACTAGATACAAAAGTTTATACTTTGAGTGGTGGAGAGCAACAAAGGGTAGCGATTGCAAGATTATTATTAAAAGAACCTCTTGTTATATTTGCAGATGAACCAACTGGTGCATTAGATGAAGTTAATAAACATATTATCTTGAAATTATTACTAGAATTCAAAGGAAAATCTACGATAATAATTGTTACACATGATGAAGAAGTTATGAATTATTGTGATAGAAATATACAGTTAAGTAAATGATATTTTGGAATAGTTTAAGCAGGAAGAGATAAATTAATTGTCTCTTCCTGCTTTTTTATTATACAGAGAAATTTATGATTTTAATCAAACAAAATGAACTATAAATACTCGATATGGTATGATAAATGTGGTGATAATATATGATAAAAATTGGCCTAACTGGATGGGGAGATCATGATAGTTTATATGAGGATCTTTCTAATAAAAAAGATAAATTAAAGGCATATGCTGCTCATTTTCCAATTGTGGAATTGGATGCGACTTATTACGCGATTCAGCCACAAAGAAATATTGAGAAGTGGATTCGTGAAACACCAAATAATTTCAAATTTGTTGTTAAAATACATCAGGCTTTAACTGGTCATGCTGAAATTACTGATTTTGCTTCAGGTAAGGTAGAGTTGTTTAACTTATTTAAAGATTCTATGGCGCCCTTAAAAGCATCTGGTAAATTAGCGATGATTCTAGTTCAGTTCCCACCTTGGTTTGATTTACAACCTCAAAATATTAATTATTTACGTTATGTTAGAGAGCAATTAAAGGATTTTGATGTGTGTATTGAATTTCGAAATCGTTCTTGGTTTAAAGATGATGTAAAAGAATACACTTTAGAATTTTTAACTGAGATGAAATTTATTCATAGTGTTTGTGATGAGCCACAAAGTGGAGAAGGTTCTATTCCATTTATTAATCGTATTACACATGATGTAGCTTTTGTTCGATATCATGGGAGAAATGTTAATGGGTGGACTAAGAAAGACATGTCTGATCAAGAGTGGCGTGATGTAAGATACTTATATGATTATAATGAAGCGGAACTAAAAGAATTATCAGATAAAGTTAAGATCTTAAACCATAAAGCAAAAGATATATATGTAGTATTTAATAATAATTCCGGTGGTCATGCAGCACAAAATGCCAAAACTTACCAAAAGTTATTAGATATAAAGTATGAAGGGTTAGCACCTAAACAACTTAAATTATTTTAGAGGTGGGAAATTATGGCATATTTAGTGTTGGTTATTATTGGCGTTTGTTCTGCGGTTATAGGTGCCTTAGTTGGAATAGGTGGCGGAATAATTATTGTTCCATCACTTGTTTACTTTGGAATTGATCACCATTTACTCTCAGGTATGACGCCACAAAGAGCAATAGGGACATCATCTGTGATTTTGATTACAACAGGTTTGACTGCTACTTTAGGCTATTTAAAAACGAAACAAGTTGATGTGAAGAATGGTTTAATATTCTTGATTGGAATTATTCCTGGAGCTTTAGTAGGTGCATATTTAAGTAAATATTTCACATTAGATTCATTTAATTTATATTTTGGTATTTTTCTAATACTTATATCTATTATTTTAATGATTCGAAATCAAGTGAAACCAATTAAATATTTTCAACAAGAAAAATATTTAAAATCATTTATTGATAAAACAGGAGAAAAACATCAATATGGCATACCACCAATTGCAGCTGTTATATCAGCATTTATTGTAGGTATTACGACTGGATTATTTGGAATCGGTGGAGGCGCATTGATGACACCACTCATGATTATTGTATTTAAATTCCCACCACATGTTGCAGTAGGGACAAGTATGATGATGATTTTCTTCTCTAGTTTATCAAGTTCTGTGAGTCATGTTATACAAGGCAATGTATTATGGGTACATGCAATTGTATTGATTATCTCAAGTTACTTTGGAGCGAAAATTGGAGTAAAAATTAATAGTAGAATGAAATCAGACACAGTTGTTTTAATTTTAAGAATTACAATGTTAATCTTAGGTATATATTTGATTATAAAAAGTATTTTATAAGGAGTTGAATCTGTGAAGCTTACAATTTTTCATACGAATGATATACACAGCCATTTAAATACATATGCAAAAATATCTCAATATATTAAAGATGAAAGAAGCAAACTTCAACATGATTCATTATATATTGATATAGGTGACCATATAGACTTGTTCCATCCATTAACTGAAGCATCTCAAGGTACTGAGAATGTTAAAATATTAAATGATAGCAATGTAGATGTTGTGACACTTGGAAATAATGAAGGCATGACGATCTCTCATGATTCACTCAACCATTTGTATGATGATGCTCAATTTGATGTAACATGTTGTAATTTGTTTGATCTTAATAGTAATTTACCTAATCATTTAACATCTCATGTACTCAAAAATGTTAATGGCATTAAAGTATGTTTGATAGGTTTAACAGCACCATTTAATCATATATATGAAACTTTAGACTGGAAAGTGACTTCACCGTTACTTGCATTAAAAAATGAAATCTCACAAGTTAAAGAAGATTATGATGTATTAATTGTTATGAGTCATGTAGGAATCTTTTTTGACGAACAGTTATGCGAAGAGTGTCCAGAAATTGATGTGATTTTTGGAGCACATACACATCATTATTTTGAACGTGGAGAAGAAAAAAATGGAGTATTGATGGCTGCTGCAGGTAAGTATGGACACTATGTTGGGCAAGTAGATTTAGAGATTGAAAATAATAAAGTTATTCATAAAGAAGCACAGATACTCGATACAACTTTATTGGATGAAATTCCTAATAATTATGAAGAAAAAGGGAAATCACTATTAGATAAACCGGTTTTAAATAGGAGAATATCTTTACCTCGCCGTTTAAATAGTGCGAGTTATACGACGGATTTACTTTGTGAAAGCGTATTAGAGTTTACAGAAGCAGATTGCGCAATCATAAATGCAGGGTTAATTGTTAAAGAAATTGATGATAGTAAAATAACTGAATATGATATTCATCAAATGCTACCTCATCCAATAAATACAGTTTCAATTGAATTAAGAGGCGTGGAGCTTAAACAAATTATTTACAAAGCGATGGAACAGTCCTATATAGATGAAATTGCGATTGGTTTCGGGTTCAGGGGAGATATTTTTGGCGGATACGTATTTAAAAATATCGGCTATATAGAATCCACTGGCCAATGCTTTGTAAAAGGTATTGAAGTTCAGGATCACGAGCAATATAAACTAGGAACAATTGATATGTATACATTTGGTAGATATTTTCCGATATTGAAAGATATGAATATAAATTATATTATGCCCGAGTTTTTAAGAAATATTTTTGAACAAAAGTTAATACAAAAAGAAAAGAAAGTGTAAGGAGCATTTAAATTTATACGTATTTTGGTTATAATGAACGAAGATGAAAATTAATTATAGAAGGGTGTTCACGTATATGGCTACTAAAAATGAAGAAATATTACGTAAACCAGACTGGTTAAAAATAAAGTTAAATACTAACAAGAACTACACTGGATTAAAGAAAATGATGCGTGAAAAGAATCTACATACTGTATGTGAAGAAGCAAAATGTCCGAATATTCATGAATGTTGGGGAGAACGACGTACTGCAACATTTATGATTTTAGGAGCAGTATGTACAAGAGCATGTCGTTTCTGTGCAGTTAAGACAGGTCTTCCAAACGAATTAGACTTAGACGAACCACAACGTGTTGCAGAATCAGTACAATTAATGAACTTAAAACATGTCGTTATTACAGCTGTTGCAAGAGATGATTTGAAAGATGCAGGTTCAAACGTTTATGCTGAAACTGTACGTAAAGTAAGAGAATTAAATCCATATACAACTATAGAAATATTACCTTCAGATATGGGCGGTAGTTATGAAGCGTTAGAAACTTTGATGGATTCTAAACCAGATATTTTAAACCATAATATCGAAACAGTTAGAAGATTAACACCAAGAGTTAGAGCACGTGCAAAATACGATCGTACGCTAGAATTTTTAAGACGTTCTAAAGAAATGTATCCAGATATTCCTACAAAATCAAGTTTGATGGTAGGTTTAGGAGAAACTGTTGAAGAAATCTACGAAACAATGGATGATTTACGTGCAAACGATGTTGATATCATGACAATCGGACAATATTTACAACCATCACGTAAACATTTAAACGTTCAAAAATATTATACGCCGTTAGAATTTGGTAAATTAAGAAAAGTAGCAATGGAAAAAGGTTTCAAGCATTGTCAAGCTGGCCCAATGGTACGTAGTTCATATCACGCTGACGAACAAGTAAATGAAGCAGCTAAACAAAAACATATTCTAGGTGAACAGGAACTTAATAAACAATAAGGTGATTGAATGTTAACTAAAATAGAAAATAACTATTTTGAAGTAATTAAAGACGATCAACAATCATTCAATGAAGAACAATTTACATCACGTTATTCTGAAATACTAGATAAATATGATTATATTGTTGGCGACTTTGGCTATGACCAACTTCGTCTAAAAGGTTTTTATCACGATTCTAATAAAAAAAGCGATGCCAATAAACGATTTTCGGCAATACAAGATTATTTACTCGAGTATTGTAACTTTGGATGTAAATATTTTGTACTAAGACGTTTATCTAAAGGAGAAATCACGAAATTAACAGCTGAAGACGCTGACTTTGTAGATGAAGATAATAAATTAGATGATGTAAAAATCGAACCATCAATACAACAAAATAGTAAACAAGAAATCGAAGAAGTAGAAATTGTAGAAGAAAAAATTATTGAAGAAGACACAGTTGAAACACAACAAACTTCTAGAAATACTTTAAAAGATTATTTATAGAAAGTAGAGGCTGGGACAAATTAATTGTCCCAGCCTTTTTACATAGGCAATCTATATTTATATAAGGTGGAAGAAGTGTGAATGATATTTAAATTTATAGTACATTTTTATCACATCCTTCATTTCAGGACTGTTATTTTATTTTATCGGTCCGTATTTCTGATTTCTGGACCGTTAATTTATTTTATCGGTCTGTATTTCTGATTTCTGGACCGTTAATTTATTTTATCGGTCCGTATTTCTGATTTCTGGACCGCTAATTTATTTTATCGGTCCGTATTTCTGATTTCTGGACCGCTAATTTATTTTATCGGTCCGTATTTCTGATTTCTGGACCGTTAATTTATTTTATCGGTCCGTATTTCTGATTTCTGGACCTCATATAAGCACAACTGCGGAAAGGACACACATAGAAAAATGCCGACAAAGTTTAAGACTTTGTCGGCATTTTGAAACTAAGATAAACTTATGAACCAATCTAAGTTCTAATCTAGATAGGTTATTTTTTCATGAACATGTTAGTAATAGTGCTATTAGTGATAGTCACATAACTAAGTCTCAATTTATTAGATATCTATAACATCGTGTAAATATTCTGTTACTTCTTCTCCTTCTTCAGGTGATAAACCTAGGATGTGGCTAATATAACCTTCTTCTTCTAAATCGTCTTTTCCGATTATTCCAAATTTATTGTTTTGAGTATTAAGCACGATTGTTTTACCGTAATGTCTGTCTGTATAAATAAGTGTTAAGTCATATCTACTATGTTCACCTACAAAACCGACAAATTGAATTTTTGCTTCATCTTCTTCATCATATAAAAACATTTCTACCATAAATAGTTACTCCTTTATTTAAAAGCTTTCTTTAATTGTTTAGTATACAGAGCAATGCCGTATATTTCAAAATTATGATATTATTATATATGAATAGGAGGTTTTCTACATGTATTTCGTAGATAGCAAAACATTAAATTTAAAAATGAATTATTTAGAAAAATTAACAGTTGATTTTGAAGTTGAGAAGGATTCTTCGTATGCTTTAGAAAGAATTGCACACATGATGATTGAATCTGTCGTAGATATTGGGAACTTAATTATTGATGCTTTTATATTAAGAGACCCTGGAAATTATAAAGATGTAATTGATATTATGGAACTTGAAAAAGTATTCCAACCTTCAACTGCTGAAGCTATTAGAAATTCTATTGATTTTAGAAAAGAATTAATTCGTAATTACGAAAGCATTAATCACGACAAATTAAAAAAAGCTTTTGAAATAGCTAATCCTTTTTATAAACAAGCAATTGAAGACACTAAACATTTTTTAAAAAATGAAAATGTACCCGTTACAGCATTTGGTGAAGGAGATAAAAATGAAAGATTATAAAGGTTATTTTATTGATATAGACGGAACTATGTATAAAGGTTCTGAAATAATTGAAGGCGCAATCGAGTTTATAGAATATTTAAATGCAAACAATAAAGATTACTTATTTGTTACAAATAATTCTTCCAAAACTCCTGCTGAAGTAGCTGAAAAATTAAATAATATGGGGTTTAATACTTCAAGTGAGCATGTTATCACTTCAGCTATGGCTACAGCAGGATATATTAGTGAAGAATCACCAGGAGCTTCTGTATACATGGTTGGTGGAAGTGGATTGAAATCTTCATTGAGTGATGCTGGTTTAGTAATTAAAGAAGATCAAAATGTAGATTATGTTGTTATGGGACTGGATGTTAATATTTCATATGAAAAATTATCAGTTGCATGTTTAGCAGTAAGAAATGGTGCGAAATTTATTTCAACAAATAAAGATGTTTCAATACCGAATGAAAGAGGCTTCTTACCAGGTAACGGTTCATTAACTAGTGTTGTAAGTGTTTCTACTGGGCAAACGCCTATCTTTATAGGCAAGCCAGAAACAATTATTATGGAACAAGCAGTAGAAAAAATAGGTCTCTCAAAAGAAGAATGTGTAATGATTGGTGACTTGTACGATACTGATATTTTAGCAGGTATCAATAGTGGAATTGACACATTACATGTACAAACAGGCGTTACATCATTAGAAGAAATTAACTTAAAAGAGATATTACCAACTTATAGTGTTAAGAACTTATTTGAAGTAATCAAATAACTGAAATAAGGAGATGGGAATATGGGAGAGA
This sequence comes from Mammaliicoccus sp. G-M28, assembly GCF_022386595.1. NCBI lineage: Bacteria > Bacillati > Bacillota > Bacilli > Caryophanales > Staphylococcaceae > Mammaliicoccus > Mammaliicoccus sp. G-M28. Next base: position 181,530 of record NZ_JAJNIF010000002.1, on the reverse strand, counting down.
AAGTATTAGTTGCTAGACAGTTGCCAAATAAATTTATTCAACAAATAGAACAATTTGCAGAAGTAGATGTTTGGGATAGTGAATTAGAACCTATGCCAAGAGAACAATTTTTAAAGCGCGCTGCAGATGCCACAATTGTAATCACAACATTAAGTGAGAAAATAGATGAAACCTTTTTTGAATCTGCACCTAAAATTAAAGGAGTCGTTAATTTAGCAGTAGGGTATGATAATATTGATATTGACTTGGCTCATAATAAAGGTGTTATTGTAACAAATACACCAGAAGTGTTAACGGAAACGACTGCAGAATTAGGATTTACTTTAATGTTAACTGCTGCAAGAAGAATTGTAGAAGCGGTTGAGTATGTAGAAAATGGCGAATGGAAAAGTTGGGGTCCATACTTATTAGCAGGTAAAGATGTTCATGGATCTACAGTTGGTATATATGGAATGGGTGCAATAGGTGAAGCTTTCGCCAGAAGATTAAAGGGCTTTAATTGCAAAGTGATATATCACAACCGTTCTAAAAAAGAAAAAGCTGAAAAAGAATTAAATGTTGAATATAGAAATATGGATGAACTGTTAGCAGAAAGTGACTTTGTAGTTTGTACTGCTCCATTAACATCTGAAACCAAAGGCATATTTAATAAAGAAACATTTAAGAAAATGAAAGATAGTGCAATATTGATTAATATCGGTCGCGGCGGACATGTCGTAGAATCTGATTTAATAGAAGCAATTAAGCAAAAAGAAATTCTCGGTGCAGCATTAGACGTAGTAGAAAATGAACCTATAGCAATGGACCATCCATTTTTAGAAATGAAACAAGTAATAGTTGTTCCTCATATAGGTAGTAGCTCAATAAACACAAGAGATCATATGGTTCAACTTTGTGTTGATAATGCAAAACAAATTATCGCAGGTAGTGAACCAGTAACACCAGTGAAGAAATAGAGATGACAAAGATTGAAAAAGCGTGATTTAAGTCTATTTCGCTTCAGTAAACGACTTTTTAATTTAATGATTAGATGGTGAGATAATTAATTTATCTCACCATCTTTTTTTATATAAGAGGTATTAAAATCAAATTTCATTAAACTTGTTTATAAGGTCTGTTATGACAGTTTATATGTCAATTTTGTAATGTGATTAATCCCTTTTAAATTCCAATAAATGCTAAAATTTTACATATTTTCGTTGATATCTCTTTATACATAGAATATAATATAAAAATAGAATAATTACAAAATAAAAACATGAGGAGATTTACAATGGAAAAAATTAGGCAAATATTACTATCTGAGAATTGCAAAATAGTTGGTTTAACCATTTTTTATTTCTTAATCATGATTGTTTTATTTTGGATTTATGCTGGTGGTAGTGCAAGTAACGATTTTATATATAATGAATTTTAATGAAGGAGAACATTTATGAGAGACATCTTAGAACAAGTAGAGTTTATGAGTAAGTGGTATACCGATAAAATTGCTATAAACTATAGAGAAGAAGAGATGACTTATGGTGAACTAGATCTTTATTCAAATAAATTAGCTACGTTAATCCAAGATTCTGATAAGCCAATTGTATTATATGGTCATATGTCACCATTTATGATTGTAGGTATGATTGCGAGTATGAAAGCAGGCATTGGATACGTTCCAATAGATATATCGATTCCTTTAGAAAGAATAGAGCATATCATTGAGAAGGTAGAGCCTGCTTTTATTTTTAATACAACTGGTAATTTATTGAATAATATACAAATTAATCAAATAACAATAGAAGCATGTAAAGAAGCGCAAATAAACTTGGAAGACTTAAATAGAATTAATAATTTAGATACTGTTTATACAATTTTTACATCCGGATCCACTGGATTGCCAAAGGGTGTACAAATCAGTTATGAAAGTTTAATGGACTTTACTAACTGGATGTTACAACTTAATAAGCTTGGCGACAACAGTATGTGGTTGAATCAAGCTCCATTTTCTTTCGACTTATCAGTTATGGCAATATATCCATGCTTAATGACAGGTGGGACGTTGCAACTAGTTGATAAAAAGATGATTGAAAAGCCAAAACAATTATATGAATTACTAAATAGTAAAGACATTGAATCTTGGGTATCAACGCCATCATTTTTAGAAATGTGTTTATTATTACCAGGATTTAATCAAGATCAACATACTAAATTAAAGCAGTTTTTCTTCTGTGGAGAAGTGCTGAGTCATAAGACAGCACAGAAATTAATCAATCAATTTAAAGATTCGATTATTTATAATACATATGGCCCAACAGAAGCAACGGTTGCTGTAACAAGTATTCAAATTACTCAAGAAATTCTAGATAAATTTAATCCATTACCAATTGGTACAGTACGTCCAAATTCACAATTAAAATTAGCTGATAATGAAGAATTAGTGATAATTGGTAAAAGTATTAGTCAAGGATATTTAAAAGATGAAGAAAAGCACAATAAAGTATTTAAAAATATAGATGGTCAAGTAAATTATTTTACTGGAGATAAAGCAGAGTTTCGTGATGGTTATTGGTTTATACATGGAAGAATAGATTTCCAAATAAAAATTAACGGCTATCGTATGGAACTAGAAGAAATTGAAATGGTTTTAGAGCAATTGCCAGAAGTTAAACAAGTCGTTATATCACCAATTAAAAAAGGTGAAAAAGTTCAATATTTACATGCTACAGCTATTCTTACAAATCAGGAAATAGATAACGAAAATGACATGATACTCCATTTAAAACAGGAATTAAAAATTCATTTACCTGAATATATGATTCCTAGAAAATTTAGCTTTGTGAATAATCTACCACTAACTGCTAATGGTAAGTTAGATAGAAATAAAGTATTAGAGAGGTTAAAACCATGATTCCATATGGGGATTTTACCTATTTTTATATCTGTTTAGTCTTAATGTTACCAGTAATTATATTAGGGTTAGTCGGAAAGAGAAGTCTTGTTTATAACCGAGTCATTACGTTAGTTATGCTCATACTAATATTTTCGGATGAAAATAAAAACTTATATGATAATAAATTTTTAAGTTATCAATTTATTTTCTTTGCTCTATATATATGTTATCAAGTTGTATTGATTAGAGTTTATATTTCGATAGCAAAGAAAACAAACCAGTTTAAAAATTATGCTTTTGCAATAGTACTTTCAATATTACCTTTAATTATTGTGAAAATATTACAAAGTAGTTGGCTAGGGGATTTTCAAATAACAGTTCACGGTAATAAATTAATTGAATTTATAGGATTTCTAGGTATTTCGTATATTGCATTTAAAAGTGTTCAACTCATTATGGAAATTCGTGATAATAGAATAAAATCAATCAATACAATGAAACTAATTGATTTTATTACATTCTTTCCAACGATATCTTCAGGTCCTATAGATAGATATAAGCGATTTATCAAGGATGAAGAAAAGATTCCTGAACCCAATGTTTATTATGGAATGCTTATAAAAGCTATACATATGGTGTTTATGGGATTTTTATATAAGTATATTATTGCTTATTACATAAATGAAAATGTAATTAAAGTTACGCCAATAGATACAGATCCTACCTTTTTAAATTATCTTTATTACATGTACGGGTATAGTTTTTATCTGTTTTTTGATTTTGCAGGATACAGTTTATTTGCTATAGCATTTAGTTATTTATTCGGAATTCAAACTCCAATTAACTTTAACAAGCCATTTAAAGCTAAAAATATTAAAGAATTTTGGAATAGATGGCATATGAGTTTATCTTTTTGGTTCAGAGATTGTATATATATGAGGTTTGTTTTTTGGGTATCCAAAGAAAAATTACTAAAAGATAAGCTGTTAATATCTAACCTGGGATTTTTAATCAATTTCTTTATTATGGGAATTTGGCATGGTATTGAAATACAATATATTCTTTATGGTTTATATCACGCATTCTTATTTATTGCATATGGTTATTTTGAACAATGGCGCAAAAAGCATCCGCCAAAACTTAATTATAAGTTAATGAATGTGATCGCAATATTAATTACATTCCATAGTGTAGCATTTGGATTTTTATTATTCTCAGGAAAATTAATACATTAAATAAGGGAGTTATATTATGAATTTTGAAGAAAAAGTATTAAATATATTAGCTGAAGTTGCTGAAAATGATATCGTAAAAGAAAACCCTGATATCGAAATTTTTGAAGAAGGGATTATAGATTCATTTGCAACTATAGGCTTGTTGTTAGAAATTCAAAATAATTTAGACATTGATGTTACAATTACGGATTTTGATAGAGATGAGTGGGCAACACCGAATAAAATTATAAAAGTACTTAAGGAATTACAATGAAAATAAAATTATTGTTGCCTTTATTGTTAAGTGGTATTTTATTTGGCTTATTTTTATTAATTCCAGTTGAATGGCTTACATCTTTATCTAAACAAGACAATATTAATAAAGAAGCAATTTCTTTAAATGATTCTGTACTAAAAGGCGTGCACTCTCAAGAGGAAATGTTGTTAAGTAAACATTATTATCCTATATTTGGCTCAAGTGAATTGGAAAAACAAGATATATTTCATCCAGCGCATATTTTGAAAGATAAAAATGCTAAATTAAAGCCATATTTAATTGGAACAGGTGGCTCTACAGATTTAATCCATGCAATTAATGTTGGCAGCCAAGCACATAATCTAAATGGAAAAAAAGTAGCTATCATCATTTCACCCCAGTGGTTTACTGATCATGGTTTAACAAATGATAACTTTAGCGCTAGATTTTCACCATTACAAGCGGATCATTTATTTAAAATTAAATCTTTGAGTCCAGAATTAAAAGACAGATTTGCAAAAAGATTAGTTCAATTTAAACAATTAAAATCAGATCCATATTTAAATTCTGTATTAAGTAAAAAAAATCATCAGTATGATGAAGGAACTTTTATGAATGATTTTGAAAATAACATCCATGAAAAACATGATGCTTTAAAGTCTATTTTTGGTAGAGAAAAAGTCGCTTTAACCAATAGTTCTAAACATCATTTTAGTCATATGAAATGGGATGAAATGAGATTATATGCTAATCAATATGGTGAAAAGCATTCTACAACTAATAATTTCGGAATGAATGACCAATATTGGAATTTATTAAAAGAGCAACGAAAAAGATACAATAGAAATTACGAGTTCAATAACCAGTCTAAAGAATTCGATGACTTACAGTTGTTAATTGACACATTAAAAGAAGTAAATGCAGATCCATTATTTGTTGTTATTCCAGCAAATGGAAAATGGTATGATCATATTAATGTTAATAGAGACAAAAGAGAAGCAGTATATCAAAAGATTAATAAAATGCTCACTTCGAATAATATGAAAGTATATGACATAACCGATAAAGAATATGAACCATTTGTCATTACAGATGCAGTTCATATAGGTTGGAAAGGTTGGGTCTATATTAACGAACAAATGATTAATCATATAAATGGACAATATGATAATAAAGTAAGTCGACAATATTAATAATATTACCTAGGAAATATTAAAAAGCACCGTGCCAACTTTATGGCACGGTGCTTCAGACTGTCGACAAACTGTCTTGAATTTATCAAGACAGGTCCAACATGATAAATAGAGAGTCTGAATTTATCAAGACGAGGCAAACATGATAAATAGAGAGGCTGAATATTGCAAGACAGGCTCAACATGATAAATAGAGAGGCTGAATATTGCAAGACGAGGCAAACATGATAAATAGAGAGTCTGAATATTGCAAGACGAGCTCAACATGATAAATAGATGGGCTGAATATTGCAAGACGAGGCAAACATGATAAATAGAGAGTCTGAATATTGCAAGACGAGGCAAACATGATAAATAGAGAGTCTGAATATTGCAAGACGAGGTCAACATGATAAGTAGATGGGCTGAATATTGCAAGACGAGGTCAACATGATAAATAGAGAGGCTGTATATTGCAAGATGAGGCAAACATGATAAATAGACGGGCTGAATTTATCAAGACGAGCTCAACATGATAAATAGAGAGTCTGAATTTATCAAGACGAGGTCAACATGATAAATAGAAAGAAAAAAAGCACCGTGCCAACTTTATGGCACGGTGCTTTTTTAATACCTATAAATAAAATGAAAGTGATTAGAAAACTTGTTCTACTTCTACAACGCCAGGTACTTCTTCTAGTAAAGCACGTTCTATGCCAGCTTTTAGAGTAATTGTAGAACTTGGACATGTACCACAAGCTCCGAGTAATCGTAGTTTAACGATACCATCATCAACATCTACTAATTCACAGTCACCACCATCGCGTAATAGGAATGGTCTTAATTTCTCAAGTACATCACTAACTTGATCAAACATTGTTTGTTGTTCAGTAGTCATATATATAAATACTCCTCTCATCAAGTGTTATTAGATACATTAATCTTATTAATCTATTATAATAGATATAAGGTAAAAAATCTATTCATCAAACTAGGGGGTATGATTATATGTCCAAAGCAAGTATAGTAGTTTATGGTGCAGATGTTGTATGTGCGAGTTGTGTCAATGCACCATCATCGAAGGACACATATGAATGGTTACAAGCTATTTTAGGAAGAAAATATACGGATTTAGAATTTGAATACACTTATATTGATTTTTTAAAACAGACTGAAAATTTAACAGATCATGATCTTCAGTTTATAGAAAGAATTAATGAAGATGAATTGTTTTATCCACTTGTTACAATAAATGATGAATATGTTGCTGATGGTTTTATTCAGTTAAAGCATATCACGAGATTTATTGATGAACATGTCGCCATTGAACAATAAAAAAAGTAGCAGATAGTTCTGCTACTTTTTATCATTATCCATTATGGTATTTATATAACCAGAGTACTCCTGATTTAATGACTCTTGCTAATCGTCCTGTAACTGTTTGTTCCATTAGATAAGCGAAGCCTTGTTTCTCACCAAGTGAGCCTACAAATCCTTGAGGTTTTAACTCGGGCATTTTTTCTGGTAAAGGTTTATCAGTCCATTGTAATTTCATAACTTCAGCAATTTGATCTGCTTGTATTTCTGCTAAATAAGCACTTGGTGCGTGAGGCAATGCTGCACAGTCACCTACAATATATACATTTTTATAAGTTGGAATTTGATGATATTGGTTTACAATAACTCTTCTACCATCATTAGTATCAACTGGAAGATTTCTTACGATTTCAACTGGTTGAATGCCGGCAGTCCAAACGACTAAATCTACATTATGAATGTCTTCATTGTTGTATAATTGGCCAGGCTCAACTTGTGTAATATTTGAATTAGGAACAACTTCTACATTATGTTTATCAAACCATTTCTTTACGTATTTACTTAACTTTTCTGGAAATGCAGGTAAAATTCTAGAACCTCTATCAAAAAGTTTAATCTTGATATCTTGTCTGCTTTCACGTAATTCACTAGCTAATTCGATACCACTTAAACCCGCACCAACAATTCCGACAGTAGCATCACTTGGTAAGTCACATATTGCTTGATATGTTTTACGAGCATTTTGTACTGTTTGAATACTGTAAGTGTAGTCTTTTGCTCCAGGTACATTATGATATTTATCTTCACATCCTAAGCCGATAACAAGTTCATCGTAATCAACACGTGAGTCACCAACTGAAACAATTTGATTATCTAAATCAATATCAGTAATTTCCCCATATACTGTATTAATTTTTTTGTCTTTAGGAAATTGAACGCGAATATCTTTATCTGGTTTTGTACCTGCTGCTAATGCGTAGAATTCTGTTTTTAAACCATGAAATGGCATACGATCAATCAGCGTAATTGAATAATCGGACGGTAAAATGCTTGGAAGGATTTCTTTCATCAAACGCATATTACCATATCCGCCCCCTAATAATACTAAGCTTTTCATCGTTATTCTCCTTTGTCCATAAATCAAATTTCTACAAATTTGTATGTATATATTTTATAATATATAAGTATACTTTTAGTATAATCTTTTTTGGCATAAACTACAATGAATGTTAAAATAGTTTAATGAATATAAAGTGAGTAGGTGAACACATTGAATCCGATTGTCGAATTTTGTATTTCAAACTTAGCCAAGGGTGCTGATGTAGTGTTTAACAAGCTCGACAATGATCCAGAAGTAGATGTATTGGAATACGGTTGTCTACAAAATTGTGGACCATGTGCAAGAGGGTTATATGCACTAGTTAACGGAGATATGGTTAAGGGAGAGACACCAGAAGAATTACTAGAAAATATATATAGTCACATAGAAGAAAATTGGATTTTTTAGGAGGAATAAATATGTCAACAGTTATATTAACTGAAGCAGCAGCTTATGAAGTTAAAGATATGATGAAAAGTAACGATATGCCAAATGGTTATTTAAGAGTATCTGTTAAAGGCGGCGGTTGCACAGGACTATCTTATGGTATGTCTGCAGAAGAAGAACCTGCTGAAAACGACGAAACACTAGAATTTTTTGGTGTTAAAGTAATAGTAGATAAGAATGATGCTCCGATACTAAATGGTACAACAATTGACTTCAAAACATCATTAATGGGCGGTGGATTTTCTATTGAGAATCCTAATGCAATTGCAGCTTGCGGTTGTGGAAGTTCATTTAAAACAAAAGACGTTGCAGGTACGCCAGAGAATTGCTAAGGAAATAACATGTGACACTTGAATTTATCTTTATAAAAATATACAATTGTACTTGTATGTAAATAGCAGTATCATTACTTGTGATGAAAAACACAAAGTGACACAACTTTCCTATAAGTGTCAAACAAATATTAGAAAGTATAGGTGAAAATAATGGGATTTGAACGTAAAAAAGTTCTCGTATTAGGGGCAGGTTACGCTGGCTTACAAACAGTAACTAAATTGCAAAAATTAGTTTCAAACCAAGATGTTGATGTTACTTTAATCAACAAAAATGATTATCACTATGAAGCTACATGGTTACATGAAACTTCAGCTGGAACATTAAATTACGAAGATGCTTTATATCCAATTACAAATGTAATTGATAGAAATAAAGTAAACTTTGTAAAAGCAGAAGTTAGTAAAATCAATAAAGATGCTAAAACAGTTGAAACATCTAATGGTATATTTGAATATGACATTTTAGTTGTTGCATTAGGATTCGAAAGTGAAACATTTGGAATTGAAGGTATGAAAGAACATGCTCTTCAAATCGAAAATATTAACACTTCTCGTCGTATTTCTAAGCATATTGAAGATAAATTTGCTAATTATGCTGCATCTAAAGAAAAAGATGAAAATGATTTAGCTATTTTAGTAGGTGGTGCTGGTTTCACTGGTGTTGAATTACTAGGTGAATTAACTGAACGTATCCCTGAATTATGTAAAAAATACGGTGTAGATCAATCTAAAGTTAAAATTACTTGTGTTGAGGCTGCTCCAAAAATGTTACCAATGTTCTCAGAAAACTTAGTGAACTATGTTGTTAAATATTTAGAAGACCGTGGAGTAGAATTCAAAATTTCTACACCAATCGTTGCTTGTAACGAAAAAGGCTTCGTAGTTAAAGTTAATGATGTAGAACAAACTCTTGAAGCAAACACAGCAATCTGGGCTGCTGGAGTTAGAGGTAGCAAATTAATGGAAGAATCATTCGATGGCGTTAAACGTGGTCGTATCGTTGTTAAAGATGATTTATCAATCGACAATTACGATGATATCTTCGTTATTGGTGACTGTTCAGCTGTTATGGCTGGTGAAGGAGACAACAAACGTCCACTTCCAACAACAGCTCAAATCGCTATGCAACAAGGTGAACACCTTGCTAAAAATATTAAAAACATCTTTAACGGTGAAAAAACAGAAGCTTTCTCTTATGATGACAAAGGTACTGTATGTTCATTAGGTAGCCGTGACGGTGTTGGTGTCGTTATGGGTCGTGAAATTACTGGTAAAAAAGCAGCATTCATGAAAAAAGTTATCGATACTCGCGCTATTTTCAAAATCGGTGGTATCGGATTAGCCTATAAAAAAGGTAAATTCTAATTGATTAATTATTAAATGTAGAGACCTGCTATTAGGCGGGTCTCTTTTTTTAAAGGAGGTTAGCTATGATATCTTTACCTCAAGTTATCATATCAATGGCATTGTTTTTTGTTTTGTTTTTTGGCATCGCATTTATATTGAATATGCTATTAAAAACTACTTGGCTAATGGTTGTATTTTATCCATTCGTTATTTTTGCGATTGTAGATAAAATATCGACAGCTATGTATTTTACAGATCCATCAACAGCATTTTCAAAGCTTATTTCTGGCATAACAAATATACATACAGCTGACATATTAATGCTCGGTTCAGGATGGATTGGTGCGATTGTAGCAGGTTTTGTTATAAGGAATTTAAGAAGAAGTGGTTATTCAATGTTCTAACAAAGGGGATAATAATATGAAATTTAACATTTTAGAAAAATATTCAAATAATGAATTTCCAATTATAATAGGTTGCCCAAGTCATTTAAATCAAATGCATAATTTTGAAGAAGTAAATAATATATTAAATGGGCAGTTAGATAATTTGAAAAAACAACAAATTATAAGTAGTGAACTAGGTGAAGTTACAAGTACTGCCGTTACTGTTAATAATAATATTGTTAAATTAATTTCTATAGGTTTAGGAAATTTAAAGGAAATTAAAGAAAACGATTATCAAGTTATATATGGTAATTTAAGCCGTTATCTACATAGCAATAAAATAGAAACTGTTAATTTATTTGATGATACATTTTTAACACAAAATGTTACTGAAAAAGAACGATTATATCGATTCGGATGGTTATCAAAACAAGCTGTATTCCAATTTGATCATTATAAGTCAAATAAATCAGCGAATGTTGAAACTACGATAAACTTTATTTCTACATCTAATGAAGATATTGAGTCATATATTAAGCAAGGTGAGATTTTAGGAGATAGTATCAATTTGGCGAGAACTTATTCACAAACACCTCCTAATATTTTGACACCTGATTATTTTGCACAACAAATTGAAGAACATTTTAAAAACTCTAAAGTTCAGGTCACTATCAAAGACGAACAAGCTATTCGCGAGGAAGGTATTGGCTTATTAGATGCAGTTGGTAAAGGGTCTGTAAACCCTCCACGTCTAGTTACTTTAGAGTATAAAGGATCTAAAAATGATCCTATCGCTTTAGTAGGAAAAGGGGTCACTTACGATTCTGGTGGTTATCAAATTAAATCCAAAACAGGTATGCCTACTATGAAATACGATATGAGTGGTGCTAGTAATGTAGTAGCAATGGTTAATGCGATCTCAGAATTGCAATTACCTGTTCACATTGTTGCTGTATTGCCGCTAGCTGAAAATATGGTATCTAGTAATGCAATGAAACCTGATGATGTATTTACTGCTTTAAGTGGTGAAACTGTTGAAATTACAAATACAGATGCTGAAGGTAGACTTGTTTTAGGAGATGCTGTTTCATATGTTGCTCAGTATAAACCAGAACTTATTATGAACTTTGCTACATTAACAGGTGCAGTAGTTGCTGCATTAGGATTAGGAAAAACAGGTATATTCTCTAGTGATGCAGATCAATATATTGAGGATGTAAAGAAAGCAGCAAGGTATTCAAATGAAGTAAGTTTTGAATTACCAATTACAGACGAAGAAAAAGATGATATTAAGTCTTCAGAAGTTGCCGATTTAACAAACTGTATATTAAATAAAAATGGTAAAGCGCTATTTGCTGCAGCATTTGTAACACATTTCAGTGGAGATATTCCTCATTTACATTTTGATATTGCTGGATCAGGTGAAACTGAAAAAGTATCGTTCCGTGGACCAAAAGGCGCTACTGGTGCAATGATTCCTACGGTTATTCATTTCTTAAAAAACAGATAATGCGATATATTATAAAATAATCGAAAAATACTTACAAAGTCACACTGGTTTTGTAAGTATTTTTTAAATTGTATTATTCTAAAAATTCTGACTAGTTATCGATATATTGACATCATATTTCTCAACTGATATGATAAATTCATCATTTTACTTTATCGTGGTAGAGAGTTAAAGAATGGAGAGGGTCTTTTTGGAATTTAATGCAGTACTTGTAGCTGTTATTGTAATGATTATACTTTGTTTAATGAGACTTAATGTCGTTTTGAGTATTTTCGTGGGTGCATTAACAGGTGGTTTGTTAAGTGGTATGTCGCTTGATAAAGTGATATCTACATTTGGAAAAACAATCGTTGATGGTTCAGAAGTTGCACTATCATATGCTTTATTAGGTGGATTTGCGGCACTTATTTCATATAGTGGAATTACGGACTACATAGTTGGTAAAATCATCAAATCAATGAAAAAAGAAAATTCGCAAAAAAGTAGACTTAAAATTAAAATTACTTTGGTAGCTGTATTACTCGTTATTTCAATTTTAAGTCAGAATATTATACCTGTCCATATAGCTTTTATACCAATCCTTATACCACCATTATTAAGTCTATTTAATGAATTAAAAATGGATAGAAGGTTAATAGCAACAGTAATAGGTTTTGGATTATGTTTTCCTTATATATTATTACCATACGGATACGGACACATCTTCCAGTCAATTATATTTGATGCATTTGGTAAAGCAAATGTAGATATAGAATTTTATAATATTTGGAAAGCAATGCTTATTCCTTCAATGGGCTATGTTGTTGGATTAATAATTGCAATCATACTTTATTGGAGACCAAGAACATATAAAACAATAAAAATAGAAGAAGAACAAGAATTGAAAACTTTAAAACCATATCCTTTAATTGTTACTGGAGTTGCCATTTTAGCAACATTTATTGTTCAGACATTTACAGAATCAATGATATTCGGTGCTTTAGCTGGTATTCTAATTTTCTTCTTCTCAGGATTATATAACTGGAAAGATTTAGATGTTAAATTAGTTGAAGGAATTCAAATAATGGCATATATAGGTGTTGTTATTTTAACTGCAAATGGTTTTGCGGGTGTAATGAATGAAACGAATGAAGTAGGTACACTAGTTAAAAGTCTCTCTTCTATTACAGGCGATAACAAAGCTTTTAGTATCATAATGATGTTGATAATAGGATTGATCGTGACATTAGGCATAGGTTCTTCATTTGCAACCATTCCCATTATTGCAAGTTTATTTATCCCATTCGGACAAGAAATTGGTATGAGTTCTATGGCACTAATAGCAGTGATTGGTACTGCAGGTGCATTAGGCGATTCAGGGAGTCCTGCAAGTGATTCAACATTAGGTCCAACAGCAGGATTGAATGTCGATGGAGAACATGATCATATAAGAGATACTTGTATACCCAATTTTATTATATATAATATACCATTATTGATATTTGGCTTTATCGCTGCTATGGTATTATAGTATCAATAAGGGGGATCATAATATGGACTTAATAGAAAATCTTCAAATAGAAACAGTAGAATCAAAATATGGTTATATTGAAATGACAATGCCTGTAACTGACAAAGTCAAACAACCATTTGGATATTTACATGGTGGCGCAACAATCGCATTAGCTGAAACAGCAGCATCTGTTGGTGCACATATATCTTCAAATGAAGATGAAATACCTTTAGGATTAGAAATTAATGCAAATCATATTAAATCTATACGAAGCGGTGAAGTAAGAGCTGTGGGGAAAGCACTTCATATCGGACGTACTACACAAGTATGGGATGTTAAAGTAACAAATGAAGAAGAGCAATTAATTTCAGTAATTAGAGCAACTATAGCTATAAAAAAGAAAAGATAAAAATAGGGCTGAGACATAGATTTATAGAATCCCAAAGAAAAAGACGAAATTCACGATAAAGAGTGAATTTCGTCTTTTTTAATTCCTAAAGTATTGTTTATTTTGCATCTTTTAAATCGTCTCGAATTGTACGTTCAGTAGGTTTAACCCCCATATAATACGCACTTCTTGAAACTAAGTGTCCTGCTAAAGGACCTGTAATAAATATAAAAATAATACCTAGTAATAATTGAACATTGAAATGACCTTCTTTACCTATGAAGTAGATCATTACACCTAATAAAATTAACATAACTCCAAGAGTTGAAGCTTTACCAGAAGCATGTGCTCGTGAGAACACATCTGGTAATCTTAGAATACCTAACGCTGCGAAAAAGCTAAAGCATGCACCAATGACCATCATAATTATTGAGATACTAATAAGAATCGTTTCTATCATTTTCAATGATCTCTCCTTTATCCATGAATTTCGCAAATGCTGCAGTACCTAAGAATGCTAAAATACCTATTAATAAAAGTATAACGAATAAATATCTTGTGTTAGTTAATACAGAGAACAATGCAATCATTGCCATTAAAGTTATGCCTAATGCGTCAAGAGCGATTACTCTATCAGCTAAAGTTGGTCCGATTATGACACGAACAAGAATACCTATCATAGAGAGTGCAACGATGATAATAGCGATTATTACGAATATATTTGTCATCGTATGCTCACCTCCTTGATTGCTTTTTCAAATGAATCTTTAATAGAACTTATTTCCGAATCTATATCAGAAAAATCTATAGAGTGAATATAAAGTGTTTTTTTATCATCTGAAATGGCTACGACGATTGTTCCAGGCGTTAATGTAATCAATTGTGATAGTAATGTAATTTCCCAATCATGCTCTAGTTCTGTTGGGTATGCAAAGAACGCTGGTTTATTATGAATTTCTTTTTGGATAACAATTTTAATTACATCTATATTAGCAAGTATCAATTCTTTCATAAATAATATAGCTAATAAGATGCTTTTCCATACTGGACGTAAGTACAAATGTTTGCCAGGTAGTAGGGGTAATGCAACTAATACAAACAATATACCGAATAAATATCCAAATATGAATGCACCAAAAGTATATGTCTCAGAAAGCATCATCCATAGAGTTGCTAATAGAACATTAATTAGTACTTGTATAGCCATTAATAATCGCCTCCTAACGCATTTACATATGTCTCAGGGTTATAGAAAGGCAAGGCTGCTTTTTCTATAAGAGGATATAAAAAGTCTGCGCCAAGTCCAAATAATATTGCCACTACTGTAATTGTGATTGATGCGATCATTAACTTATTAATTGGTAATTTAGGATTGTAAACATATCCTTTTTCTTCTCCCCAAAATGCCATTAAGAAGATTCGCATTACTGAGTAAAGGACACATAAACTAGATAATAATACGACAATACCACTTATATAATGACCATTTTCAAATGTAGACATTACGATAAAATACTTACCGTAGAAACCACTTAATGGAGGTATCCCGGCTAATGATAGTGCGGCAATAAAGTATATCCATCCTAGAACTGGATAATGGTTGATTAGACCACTATATTTTCTTAAATCTGGTGAACCAGTTATTTTAATGATGACACCAATTAATAAGAATAAAGAAGCTTTAATAATCATGTCATGTAGTAAGTAATAAATGCTACCCATCATACCATTTTTGTCCATCATTGCAGCACCGATAAGAATGACACCAATCGCAATCATAATATTATAAATAATAATCTTTTTAACATCATAGTATGCTATCGCACCTATACAACCCATAATAATGGTTAGTATAGCAAGTACAATCAATGTTTGAGTTATAAACTCACTATTCGTTGAATAGAATAAACTGAAAGTACGCATGATTGCATATGCGCCTACTTTAGTTAGTAATGCACCGAATAAAGCAATAATCGGGATAGGTGGTGCGTAATAAGCTCCAGGTAACCAGAAATACAATGGGAACATACCTGCTTTAGTAGCAAAAACAAATAAAAACATAATAAAAGTAATTACGACTATATTTAAATTTGCTTCTGAAAGATCAGCAAGTTTAACGTGTAAGTCACCCATATTTAATGTTCCTGTTATGGAGTAGAGCATACCAACACCAAGTACAAAGAAAGCTGAAGTTAAAACGTTAACTAATATATATTTAATACTTTCTTGTAATTGAATTTTTGTTCCACCAATCACAAGTAATAAATATGATGACATTAAGAATACTTCGAAAAATACGAATAAGTTAAATAAATCGCCTGTCATAAAGGCACCGTTAACACCAGTAACCATCATTGATACACCAAAGTAATAAAAATATCTTTCCCGGTGTATACCAATCGATTGGTGTGAGTATATGAGTACTACGAGTGTAATAAACAAACTCGTACTAACTAACAAAGCACTCAACATATCAACGTATATGACAATACTATACGGAACTGGCCAACTACCTAAGTTCAGTGTTTGTGTACCATCCATATTAATCATATAGATATTATATAAACTTACTAAAAAGGCTAAAGTAAAACCAGTTAGTACGACTTTACGCTTTAAATAAGGTCTTGGACCTACAAAAATTAAAGTAACAGCCGTTAAAAATGTAATGATAAGAGGTACAATAATCAAATTATTCATCTTTCGGTACCTCCTTCATCTCTTCTAAATTATCAGTTCCAAGCTCTTTATAACTTCTAAAAGCTAGTACTAAGAAAAATGCTGTAACAGCAAATGCAATAACAATTGCTGTTAAAATCAATGCTTGTGGTAATGGATCAACATAATTTTTGATGCCTTCTTCTTCAATTGGTAAAGCACCTTTCTTTAATCCACCCATAGTAAGAAGCATTAAATGAACACCGTGTGAAAGTAACGTTGTACCAATAATAATCCTAATTAAACTTTTAGAGAGAACTAGGTATACTGATACAGATATAATAATACCCGAAACGAAAATCATTAATATTTCCATTATTCATTCTCTCCAATCGCTAATATAATCGTTATCGCAGTACCTACAACAGCTAGCAGTACGCCTAAATCAAATAGCATTGCTGTATGCCAATGTACTTCACCAAATATAGGAAGGTGAAATTCCCCAAATGCGTGTGTAAAAAATGTTTTATTGTAAGTCCAACTTAAAATAGGTGTAAGAACACAAAAGAATAAACCAGTGCCTGTCACCAATTTAAAGTCAAAAGGAAACATTTTCTTTAATGTTTTAGTGTCAAATGCTATCCCGATGATGATAACTGCAGATGATAGTAATAAACCACCAACGAATCCGCCACCAGGTGTATAGTGTCCACCAAAGAATATAGAAACAGCATACATCATAATAATTAAGAAAATGATTATGGAATTAAACTGAAAGAACACATCATTCGATTGTTTCTTCATGTTCTTCACCTCCATTTTTATCATTATTACGTAGTTTAATTAAAGTATAAATTCCTAAACCAGCAATACCTAATACTGCAGATTCAAACAATGTATCAAAACCACGGAAGTCTACAAGTATTACATTGACCATATTTTTACCTGCTGCTAAGTCATAAACATTATCAATATAATATTTAGAAATTGAATCATAATGTCTATTACCATATGCAATTAGCCCAATTGTAATTACAGCAATACCTATGCAAATAGAAATTATGAAATTACCGATTTTAAATTTACGGTTTTCATCGTGTCTATTCATTTTAGGTAAATGATAGAAACATAATAAGAATAGGGCAGTTGAAATTGTTTCAATAGATAATTGAGTTAGTGCCAAATCAGGTGCACCAAAGAATACAAAGAATAACGCAACTGAGTATCCAACTGCAGCAAGCATAATGATACTGAACAATCTTGATTTTGCTAATACGATACAAAATGTACTTACTAAAATTAATCCCATTAAAATCACTTCATATGGTCTAATTTCGCTTATATTATCAAATGCGATACTAACAGGATGCGTGAATAAAGTTAGTGCAGTCATAATAATAAAGAAAGCAAATATATACATTAAGTATGTTCTAATAAATCCAGTCATATAACTTTGAGTAATTTTATTAGATAAATAAGAGCTTAATTGAATACCTCTATCGTAATAATAATTAAACGTTAAATATTCTGGCTGAATATTGTAAACACCAATCCATTTTTCAACGGATTTAAATAATATGAAACCTACTATAAATACAATTAATGTACCTATTAAAGCAGGTGTGATACCGTGCCAGTGTGATATATGTACTTCAGGTGCATCAGCAAATGGTGCTATAGCTCTTACAGCTGGAGCAATAATACTTTCACTTAATATATTTGGGAATAACCCGAAAAGCACTACTAAAAATGTTAGAATACCTGTTGGCAACAACATAAGCATTGGTGCTTCGTGTGGCTTTTTAGGTAATGCATCTGGTTTATATTCACCAAAGAATACTTCATGTACATATTTAAATGAATACACAAACGTGAAGATGCTACCTACAATAGCGACGATTGGTAGTAAGTAACCAATTGTTGATAAGCTGAAAACATCTGCTTTATGAGCATCAAACATCGCTGTTAAAAATAACTCTTTAGATAAGAATCCGTTAAACGGTGGCACACCAGCCATACTTAAAGCTGTAATAATCGTGAATGTACAAGAAATCGGCATGATGGTCATTAGTCCACCTAACTTTTTAATATCTCTTGTACCAACTTCATGATCAATTGTACCTGTAATCATAAATAACGCGCCTTTAAATGTAGCATGATTAATTAAATGGAAAACTGCTGCGATTATACTCGCTAAGAATAATTGACTTTCTTCTCCAGAGTAGTGATAACTTACAGCACCAATTCCTAACATCGACATAATCATACCGAGCTGAGAAACAGTTGAAAATGCTAAAATACCTTTTAAATCTTGCTGTTTTACGGCATTAAATGATGCCCAGAATAGTGTTATTAAACCTATTGCAGTCACCGCCCACACAAATCCTGCGCTTGCTGCGAAAATCGGTGTAGTTCTAGCAACTAAATAAATACCTGCTTTAACCATTGTTGCTGAATGTAAATAAGCACTTACTGGAGTAGGTGCTTCCATTGCATCAGGTAACCATATGTGAAATGGAAATTGTGCAGATTTAGTCATTGCACCAATTAAAACTAAAATCATCGCAAATATAAAGTAAGGTGATGATTGTATTGTTTCTGCATTCTGTATAAGTGAAGTAATACTCCATGAATTACCAGCTAATGCTAAACAAATGAATCCACCCAGTAACATTAAACCACCAAATACTGTGATTAAAAGTGACTTTTGAGCACCATATATTGATGACTGTTTATGACGCCAATAAGCGATTAGTAAGAAACTTGAAATAGATGTTAATTCCCAGAATAGATAAAGCATAAGTAGATTATCTGATAAAACAACACCTAACATTGCACCCATAAACATTAATAAATAACAATAAAAATTCCCTAATGATTCATTCTTACTTAAATATGTAATGGAATAAAGAACGACTAATGCTCCAATACCTGTAATTAATGATGCAAATAATAAACTCAAACCATCTAGATGAACTGAAAAATTCATTCCTATTCTTGGCATGAATTCCCAAATGACAATAAATGGTTTGTCCGAGTCAGGAACCTTTATGTATGACATAAAATAACTAAATATAATAATAGGAATCGGTAATACAAACCATCCTAGATGAGTTCCTTTATAAAACTTATATAAAATTGGTATTATGATTGCAAAAATTAAAGGTAATAAAATCATAATATGCATTAAACTCATTTAATAACCTCCCTCCAAAAATTCACCTAATTAATATTATACACAATAATCTCAATGCTTGAAAATACTAGCATTACTATATTTCAGAATTTTTAGGCGATTTTTAAATATGAAGAAACTCGTAATAAATTTCTTGAATTTTTTTGTAAAATTTATATATTAACCTTATATTGTCTCGAATAATCTTTTTTCAATTGTTCTATACACTTTAATGCTTGATCACTATAAGCGTTATTTTTTTTCTTCATCTTCTCTTCTAATTCATAAATAGAAGATTTTAGTGATTCAATATAATTCGGTACCTCTTCATTATACGCTTTCAAAAATTGAGCTGTTGTATATCTTTTTTCAAACTGACTCAATGCTTTTCTTTCATGGAAAAACACATTTTCTACTTCATTAGGGCTATGTAAATCACCTTGTCTAGGATGTTTCAATACTGCTAAAATTTTAACAAGAAGTTGATCTCCTATTTCTTCAATTACTTCTACAACATACTGACCAGTTTTATGTGGAAATTGATATAACATGTTGATATCCCCTTTCTATTAAATTATGTTATGATATCACTATTGTAATTATTTTAACATGAATGGAGAATTTTAAATGACAAACTATCCACAATTAACAAATGAAATACTAGAAGGTGAAAGAGTTGTAGAAATTAAAACAACTAAAGGTAATATGACTTTCAAATTATTCCCTGAGCTAGCACCTAAAACAGTAGAAAACTTTATCGGCTTAGCTGAGAAAAAATATTACGACGGAATTATTTTCCATAGAGTAATTAATGGCTTTATGGTTCAAGGTGGAGACCCAACAGGAACTGGTATGGGTGGAGAAAGTATTTATGGAAGTGCTTTTGAAGATGAATTCTCATTACAAGCATTTAACTTGTATGGTGCATTATCAATGGCAAACGCTGGTCCAAATACAAATGGTTCTCAATTTTTCATTGTCCAAATGAAAGAAGTACCAGCCAATATGTTATCTCAACTTAAAGATGGCGGTTGGCCAGAAGAAATCGTTGATCGTTATGCTGAAAAAGGTGGAACACCTTGGTTAGACCAAAAACATTCAGTATTTGGTCATATCGTTAAAGGTGAAGACATTTTAGAAGAAATCGCTAATGTTAAAGTTGGCGCTAATGACAAGCCAGCTGAAGACATAGTAATCGAGACAATTGATATTATAAAATAAATCGACATTCAATTGTCATAAAAAATCAATTCATTCGACTTAATCTTTGTTATAATCTAGATGCTAAGGGAGTGGTCGGATTATGATGGAATTTCTTTATTTTCCAGATAATAAATTAGAATATATTCCTGCTGTTGCTACGTTATTATTATTTATGGTTTTGGCGTACATTGTTTTTATGATGTTTCGTAAAAAATCAAAAAAAGACGAAGAGAAAATGAAATCATTTGAAAAACAAGTGATGGATCATTTAGAGCAAGAGGAGAATAAAAGTAAAAAATAACTAAGTGAATATTGCTTTGCACCAACTACTATCTGATTGAAATCCTATGAAGTTTGAGGATTAAACAATTGTAAGATCATGGTAATAAAAGTAGTATCATTACAAGCTAGTTGAGAAATGTAATATAAGAGAATACTTTGGGATATAAATATCCTAGAATTTATTAAGAACAGAAATTCATTTTAATAATGAATTTCTGTTCTTATTTTTTATGAAAATTATTGTTCAGCTCATAGACTTTGTTGGTATTTTTTATGCGCATGCTTTCCGCGGGCATGTTCTCAGCCTGTAGTCTTCGAATCATGCTTTTCCCGCAGGAGTCAGCGCTAAAAAATAACAAATATTAATTAAATATTTATTAAATAGTTGGAATTCATTCAAGAACTGATTCTATGTTTAATAAATCTACTTATTAAAACAAAAAACAAACTGAACTTATAAATTTAAGTTCAATTTGTTCCAAGTTCATTCTTTAAGTTATATTTATGCATTGTATTTTCAGAATTATATATCAAATTAATGGTTAATTAAAAATAACTATGCTATGATGTAAGAGTTAATAACTATAAGTACAAGGGGTTTTCTAAAAGTGGGAAAACAATATAAAGTTGGTCAGTTTGTGAAGGTAAAAGTGACTGGCATTCAGCCATATGGCGCCTTTGTTGAAACCCCTGAACATGTGGAAGGTCTCATTCATATATCAGAAGTGATGAATGATTACGTGCATAATCTCAATCAATTTTTAAGTGTTGGTCAAATTGTTAAAGCAAAAGTGATCAAAGTTGAAGTAGATGGTAAACTAAATTTATCACTAAAAGAGAATGAGTATTTCAAGAGACAAGAGCGTAAGAAAGAAAAGCGTTCAGTTCTAGATGAAATACGTGAGACAGAAAAATATGGGTTTCAACCTTTAGAAGAAAGGTTGCCTAAATGGATTAATCAATCTAATAAGCATCTTGAAGACGATTAAATAATTATTTAATCGTCTTTTTGTATACTCATTTTTTGTTTAAAAGGACTATAAAGAATAAAACACTGCTATTTGTAAGTGAAAATTATGAAAAAATATTAAATTTTTATAGTGTTTAAGTGAACTTTTAATCGTCTTTTTGTATATTTATTTGAAGTAATTTTACAACTTATTTTAATCCTTAATTTTTGAAAAAAATAGCTTGAAGTAATCTATAAAAGTGTGTCATTATAGGAATGTAAGGGGTTTCTTTTTTTGCCCCATATAAACATAGGGAGGTTTACTTTAATGATTCCATACAAACACGAACCATTTACTGATTTTACGAAAGAGGAGAATAAGGCTGCTTATTTAGAAGGTCTTAAAACTGTTGAAGGATATTTAGGAAAAGAATATCCGATTATTGTTGGAGGGGAAAGAATTTTTACTGATGATAAAACACGTTCTTATAATCCTTCTAATATAGAAGAAACAGTTGGACTAGTTTCTAAAGCAAACAAAGAGCATGCTGAAAAAGCAATGGAAGCGGCTAAAGAAGCTTTTAAAACTTGGAGAGAAACTGATCCAATTGTTCGTGCAGATGTGTTATTTAGAGCAGCTGCAATTACTAGACGCCGCAAACATGAATTCTCAGCGTTACTTTCTAAAGAAGGTGGTAAACCATGGAAAGAAGCTGATGCTGATACAGCTGAAGCGATTGACTTTATGGAATACTATGCGCGCCAAATGTTAGAACTAAAAGACGGTAAAAAAGTAGAAAGCCGTCCTGGAGAATATAATAAATATAATTATTTACCAATTGGTGTTAGTGTCGTTATTTCACCTTGGAACTTTGCATTTGCTATTATGGCAGGAACTACTGTAGCACCAATCGTTACAGGTAATACGGTATTGTTAAAGCCATCTTCAAAAACACCTGTTATTGCTTATAAATTTATGGAAGTTCTTGAAGAAGCTGGTTTACCAAAAGGGGTAGTAAACTATATACCTGGTTCATCAAGTGAAATCGGTGATTACTTAATTGATCATAAAGATACAAGTTTAATTTCATTCACAGGTTCTCGCGATGTTGGTGTATCTATTTATGAAAGAGCAGCAAAAGTACAAAAAGGTCAAACACATCTTAAGCGTGTAATTGCTGAGATGGGTGGTAAAGATACTATCATTGTTGATTCTGAAGGTGATTTAGATTTAGCTGCAGATTCTATAGTACAATCAGCATTCGGTTTTTCAGGACAAAAATGTTCTGCATGTTCTCGTGTAATTGCTGTTGAAGATATTTATGATGATTTATTAGATAAAGTGGTTGAGCGTACTGAAAAATTAACAGTCGGCGATTCTACAAATCATGAAAATTATATGGGACCTGTAATCGATGAAAATTCATTAAATAAAATTAAAAAATATATTGAAATCGGTAAAAAAGAAGGGCGTATTGTAGCTGGTGGAACAACTGATGAAGAAAAAGGTCATTTTGTTAACCCGACTGTTATTGCTGATTTGAAACATGATGACAGAGTGATGCAAGAAGAAATCTTTGGACCAGTTGTTGGTTTCAGTAAAGCAAAAGATTTTGATCAAGCAATCGAATTTGCAAACAACACTGAATATGGCTTAACAGGCGGCGTTATTTCTAATAATAGATTTAAATTAGAACAAGCACGCAAAAACTTCTTAGTAGGTAACTTATACTTTAATAGAGGTTGTACAGGTGCGATTGTAGGATATCAACCATTTGGTGGGTTCAAAATGTCTGGTACAGACTCAAAAGCTGGAGGACCAGATTACTTAGTACTTCATTTACAAGGACGAACTACGTCAGAAATGTTATAATGATGTTGGAATATTCAAAATACAGTAGGGCGTATACATGCTCTACTGTTTTAATGGGAGGAGATTTAATATGACAAAATCACAAGAAATAATTGAACAAACAAATACATTTGGTGCTCCAAACTATTTGCCATTACCAATTGTAATTTCAGAAGCAGAAGGCATTTGGGTGAAAGATCCAGAGGGTAATCGTTATTTAGATATGTTATCAGCATATTCAGCTGTTAACCAAGGTCATCGTCATCCGAAAATCATCCAAGCATTAAAAGATCAAGCGGATCGAGTAACACTAACTTCACGTGCATTCCATAGTGATCAATTAGGTCCATGGTATGAAAAAATATGTAAACTTGCCAACAAAGAAATGGTACTACCTATGAATACTGGTGCAGAAGCTGTTGAAACAGCAATTAAAGCTGCAAGACGTTGGGCATATCAAGTGAAAGGTGTAGAAGATAATAAAGCAGAAATTATTGCGATGAATGGAAACTTTCATGGTCGTACTATGGCTGCAGTTTCACTTTCTTCAGAAAAAGAATATCAAAGAGGTTATGGTCCATTATTAGGAGGATTTAAACTCGTTGATTTTGGTGATATTGAGCAAATTAAATCAGCTATTACACCTAACACAGCAGCTGTGTTAATTGAGCCTATTCAAGGTGAAGCGGGTATTAATGTACCTGAAGATGGCTATTTAAAACAAATTAGAGAAGTCTGTGATGAAAATAATGTGTTGTTTATAGCAGATGAAATTCAAGCAGGTTTAGGAAGAACTGGAAAATTATTTGCTACTGATTGGGATAACGTACAACCAGATATGTATATTCTTGGTAAAGCATTAGGCGGAGGCGTATTCCCAATTTCATGTATTGTAGGTAATAAAGAAATATTAGAAGTATTTAATCCAGGTTCTCATGGTTCTACTTTTGGTGGTAATCCACTTGCTGCTGCTGTTTCAAATGCAGCATTAGATGTAATAATTGATGAAAAATTATCAGAGCGTTCATTAGAGCTTGGTACTTATTTCAAAGATGAATTGAAAACAATCGAACATCCATCTATTAAAGAAGTAAGAGGTAAAGGATTATTCATCGGAATCGAGTTAACTGAAGATGCTAGACCATATTGTGAGAAATTAAAAGAATTAGGACTATTATGTAAAGAAACTCATGATACAGTAATCCGTTTTGCACCGCCATTAATCATTGAAAAAGAAGATTTAGATTGGGCACTTGATCAAGTTAAGTCTGTTTTTAAATAAAAAAGCTGATAACGTTTACAAAAAAGTGTTAAAGACCTTTTAAAAATAATCAATTATGTTACAATTATTTAGAGATTAAAAGTATTTAAAAAAGAGGCGAAGAGGATCATGAGCGAAAATTTAAATTTAGTTTCATCGACACAAGAAATTATTGGTGTAGCCCTTAATAAATTAGGTTTTGATGAGGGGATGTACGATTTAATTAAGGAACCAATGAGATTATTAACAGTGCGTATACCAGTTAGAATGGATGACGGTTCTGTTAAGACGTTTACTGGGTATCGTGCCCAACATAATGATGCAGTTGGTCCAACAAAAGGTGGCGTACGTTTCCATCCTGATGTTGACGTTGAAGAAGTAACAGCTTTATCTATGTGGATGACATTAAAATGTGGAATTGTAGATTTACCATATGGTGGCGGTAAAGGTGGTATCGTTTGTGACCCAAGACAAATGAGTATTCATGAAGTTGAAAGATTATCTCGTGGATATGTTCGTGCTATTTCTCAAATAGTAGGGCCAACAAAAGATATACCAGCACCAGATGTATTTACAAATTCACAAATTATGGCTTGGATGATGGATGAATACAGTCAAATGGATGAATTTAATTCACCTGGATTCATTACTGGTAAGCCAATTGTGTTAGGTGGTTCTCAAGGTAGAGACCGTTCTACTGCATTAGGTGTAGTTATTGCAATTGAACAAGCTGCCAAAAGACGCGGTAAAACAATCGAAGGTTCTAGAGTCGTTATACAAGGCTTCGGTAATGCCGGTAGTTTCTTAGCGAAATTCTTATATGACCAAGGGGCAAAAATTGTAGGTATCTCTGATGCTTATGGTGCACTTCATGATCCTGAAGGTTTAGATATCGATTATTTATTGGATCGTCGTGATAGCTTTGGAACTGTTACTAATTTATTTGATGATACTATTTCAAATAAAGAATTATTTGAAATTGACTGTGACATTCTTGTTCCAGCAGCAATCTCAAATCAAATTACTGAAGAAAATGCAAATGACATAAAAGCTAATATTATTGTTGAAGCAGCAAATGGTCCAACTACAATGGGAGCTACTAAAATTTTAAGTGAACGTGGTATTTTATTAGTACCAGATGTATTAGCAAGTGCGGGTGGCGTAACGGTTTCATACTTTGAGTGGGTACAAAATAATCAAGGTTATTATTGGACTGAAGAAGAAGTTAATGAAAAATTACGTGAAAAACTAGTTAAAGCATTTGATACAGTTTATAACTTATCAGAAAACAGAAAAATAGATATGCGTTTAGCAGCTTATATTGTAGGTATTAAACGTACAGCAGAAGCAGCTAGATACAGAGGTTGGGCATAAGCTTCAATCCAGTAATCTACTGTGAATAGAATGATTTGAGGGTGAGACAATTAATTTGTCTCACCCTCAAAATGATTTTGGGACATAAATTCTAACTCAAAATAAATAAGCATATCACTTAACTGATTTTTTAAAAGTTTATAGTGATATGCTTATTTTTTATAATACTTTACGATTTTGTACGTGCATGCTTGCCTAGGGGTATGGATCGAGCCTGTAGTCTCTCACGCATACTATTCCCTCAGGCGTCCGCACTACAAAATCGTTACTAATGATCTATTTTTATATACAGGCTTACGATTTTGTATGTGCATGCTTGCCTAGGGGTATGGATTGAGCCTGTAGTCTCTCACGCATACTATTCCCTCAGGCGTCCGCACTTACAAAATCGTTACTAATAATCTATTTTTATATGCATTTTTTCTACGATTATACTTATAAGTGATGCGTTAAAAGCAGATTTAGGTAAAATTGCTGATAAGAGATACAGTAAAAGCGGATTTGACTACAAAATGGAGGCTGAGACAATTTAATTGTCCCAGCCTCTGGAATAATAATTTTATTTTAAATAAGTTCTTTAGCTACATTAATCTGATGTTGTACGGACTCTTGTCCTGTTGAACCATAACTTTTTCTACGGCTTAAGCAATTTTCAGGTTTTAAATAATCATATACATTTGATTCGATTTTATTGTTATATGATTGATATTGTTCTAAAGGTACATCTAATAAATATTTTCCATTTTGTATACACCATAATACGATTTTACCTACAATTTCGTGTGCTTCTCTAAATGGTATATTTTGTTCTACTAAGTAATCTGCCAATTCTGTCGCATTTGAAAAGTCTTTATGAACTGTTTCATTTAAACGATCTTTATTGACTTGCATTGATGTAATCATACCTTCAAATATACGTAAAGATCCTTTAATAGTATGAATAGCATCAAACAATCCTTCTTTATCTTCTTGCATATCCTTGTTATAGGCTAAAGGTAGTCCTTTTAAAGTAACTAACATACTCATTAAGTAACCAGTTGTTCTTCCTACTTTACCTCTAATCAATTCTGCCATATCTGGATTTTTCTTTTGTGGCATAATAGAAGATCCTGTTGAAAAGCTATCTGATAAAGTAACGAACTTAGCTTCATCTGTAGACCAAAATATGATTTCTTCAGCAAATCTTGATAAATGGACCATCGTTAATGAAATGTTATGCAATGTTTCAACAATGTAATCACGGTCACTTACAGCATCAAGACTATTTTCATACAAACTACTGAAACCTAGAAGTTCTTGTGTACGATGTCTATCTATTGGATGTGTAGTGCCACTTAATGCTGCTGCACCAAGTGGATTAATATCAATCCTTTTAATGCTGTCATTAAATCTTGATTTATCACGTTCTAACATCCAAAAATACGTCATTATATGGTGAGCAAACGATATTGGTTGTGCTCTTTGAAGGTGTGTATAACCCGGCATAATTGTATGAATATGATCATCTGCAATGCTGATAATAGATTTTTGTAAAGATTCAACAAGTTTAATAATTTCTTGGACATTTTCCTTTGTATAAAGATGCATGTCAGTTGCAACTTGATCATTTCTACTTCTACCTGTATGTAGCTTTCCACCGACTTGACCAATTTTTTGAATTAATGCGTGTTCAACGTTTAAATGAATGTCTTCTAATGATTCTGATAGTTCTAAATTATTGTTGTAATAATCTTGTTTTATTTCTTTTAAACCTTGAATAATTAATTCAGCTTCATCATTTTGAATAATATTTTGTTCAGCAAGCATTGTTGCGTGCGCAATACTGCCTTGTATATCTTGATCAATCAAATTTTTATCAAAATGGATAGATGCATTGAATGCATCTACCCATGATTCAGGGTTAGACTCGAATCTTCCACCCCATGCTTTTTTTGTCATTTTAAAACACCCTCTGTTTCTAATAATGCTTTAACTTTTGTAGGTAAGCCAAAGATTTCGATAAATCCTACTGCAGCTTCTTGATTAAATGCATCTTCTTTAGTATATGTTGCAAGTTCTTCATTATATAAACTAAATGGAGATTTACGTCCATTTACAATAACATTTCCTTTGAATAGTTTAACACGTACTGTACCAGTTACTTGAGTTTGAGTAGAATCAATAAATTGTTTTAAGCTCTCAGTTAAAGGTGAGAACCATAAGCCATTATAAATTTGTTCTGATAATTGTTTTTCGATAACTGGTTTGAAATGTGCAACATCTTTAGTTAAAGTAATCGTTTCTAAAGCTTTATGTGCTTCCATAATTACTTTTGCACCAGGTGTTTCGTACACTTCACGAGATTTAATTCCAACTAGACGATTTTCTACATGGTCAATTCTTCCGATACCATGTAAACCAGCAATTTCATTTAAATTTAAAATGAGTTGATCTAATGGATACGACTTATTATTTATTGAAGTAGGTAATCCATTTTCAAAAACAATTTCAAGTTCTTCTGGTGTATCCGGAGTTTCTTCTATTGGATTAGTTAAATCATATGCATCTTCTGGTGGTGTTGCGAATGGATCTTCTAAAATACCACATTCATTACTACGACCCCATAAATTTTGGTCAATTGAATAAGGAGAGTCTAAATTGATAGGAATAGGAATATTATGTTTTTTTGCATAATCAATTTCTTCCTCACGACTCCAAGACCATTCACGAACTGGTGCTAATACTTTAATATGTGGTGCTAATGATTTAATAGCAACTTCAAAACGTACTTGGTCATTACCTTTACCAGTACAACCATGTGCGATAGCAATAGCGTCTTCAGCTTGAGCTATTTCTACTAATTTTTTGGAAATAAGAGGTCTACTTAATGCAGATACTAAAGGATATGTTCCTTCATACATTGTATTACCTTTAATTGCATAACCAACAAAATCTTCGCTAAATTCTTTAGTAGCGTCAATGACATATGATTGTTCTGCGCCCATATCGAATGCTTTTTGTTGTACAAGGTCTAAGTCTTTACCTTCACCAACATCTAAACAACATGCAACTATTGAATAACCTTTTTCTATTAACCATTTTACTGCAACACTTGTATCTAAACCACCTGAGTAAGCTAAAACTACTTTATTAGACATAACTTAAATCGCTCCCTTTTGTATTAATATTTAATATCTTGTATATTTAATCGATAAACATACAATACCATATTGATTTTGTATTTTCAATAGTTTTATTAAATATTTATGCATTACAAAGTATATCGTTACATTTCAATTGAAAGCCTATGAAAACTAGAGTAAAATAAAGACGTTGTTTAAATTAACTATGAATTCAATAGGAGGATACTATGTCACATATTCAATTTGATTATAAAAAAGCATTAACGTTTTTTGGTGAACATGAACTAGACCAATCAAGAGATTTAGTAAAGAATATACATCATGTTATACATGAAAAAACAGGAGCAGGTAGTGACTTTTTAGGATGGGTTGATTTACCTGTTGATTACGATAAAGAAGAATTTGATCGAATCTTATCAGCTTCTAAACGTATTAAAGAACAATCAGAAGTATTACTTGTTATCGGTATTGGTGGTTCTTATTTAGGTGCACGTGCTGCAGTAGAGATGTTGAATTCAACATTTGCTAACTACGAAAAAGGTGAGAATCCTCAGATTATATTTG
This sequence comes from Mammaliicoccus sp. G-M28, assembly GCF_022386595.1. Lineage (NCBI taxonomy): Bacteria > Bacillati > Bacillota > Bacilli > Caryophanales > Staphylococcaceae > Mammaliicoccus > Mammaliicoccus sp. G-M28. The sequence continues at coordinate 151,255 of NZ_JAJNIF010000002.1, read as the reverse complement.
TTGGACATCATTTATCATCATCATATGTACATGATTTAATTGAATATATAGATGGTAAAGATTTCTCTATTAATGTTATTTCTAAATCAGGTACAACGACTGAACCAGCTGTAGCATTTAGAATTTTCAAGAAAATTTTAGAAGAAAAATATGGTAAAGATGAAGCTAAAAATCGTATCTTTGCTACTACAGATAAAGAAAAAGGTGCTTTAAAAGATTTAGCTACTGGAGAAGGTTACGAAACATTTGTAGTGCCAGATGACGTAGGTGGTAGATATTCAGTATTAACAGCTGTAGGATTACTACCAATTGCAGCAAGTGGTGTAGATATTCAAGAAATGATGAATGGTGCTGCTGCAGCACGTGAAGATTTATCATCATCTGAACTTGAAGAAAATATTGCATATCAATATGCAGCAATCCGTAATATTCTTTATGCAAAAGGTTATTCAACTGAAATGTTAATTAACTATGAGCCTGCATTACAATACTTTAGTGAATGGTGGAAACAACTATTCGGTGAATCAGAAGGTAAAGACTATAAAGGTATTTATCCTTCAAGTGCAAACTTTACATCTGACCTTCACTCATTAGGACAATATGTACAAGAAGGACGTCGTTTCTTATTTGAAACAGTTGTTAAAGTTGAGAGCCCTAAACATGATATTACAATAGAAGAGGATAAAGACGATTTAGATGGTTTGAACTTCTTAGCAGGTGAAACTGTTGATTTTGTTAACACTAAAGCATTCCAAGGTACACTATTAGCTCATACAGATGGTGGCGTACCAAACTTAGTTGTTAAAGTACCTCAATTAGATGCATATACATTCGGTTATGTTGTATACTTCTTCGAGTTGGCTTGTGCTATGAGTGGATACTTACTAGGCGTTAATCCATTCAACCAACCAGGAGTTGAAGCATATAAACAAAATATGTTTGCTCTACTTGGTAAACCAGGATTTGAAGATTTGAAAAAAGAATTAGAAGATAGACTATAATATGAGAATGATTTTAAAAAAGTCCCCGAATTTTTATTCGGAGGGCTTTTTTTGATTTGTAAGTGAAATTTTGAAAATATGAGGTGAAAAATTTTTGAAGTTGATTAACAATTTATTCATTGATTATGTTGAAGCGGTTAAAGAAAGGGTGGAAGATTTTCCAAAAGAATTAGATGAACAATACCAAGTCATTAAACAAGGTTTCGAAGGAGAAAAGCAATTTGCTAGCCTTCTAAATGAAATAGAAGGTCTATGGTGGATATATGATTTACAAATTAAAAATTACAACCAAATTCAATTTGATTTCTTAGTGGTAACTGATGATGAAATCATTCAATTTGAAATTAAAAATTTCACAGGAGACTATTATTATGACAACCAAAAGCTATATAGAAGTTCTGGTTATGTAGCAAAAGATCTGATTAATCAATTTGAAGTAGCACATGATGGATTAAAAAGAGTTATTCAGAAATATAATATAAATAGAAGGGTGAAAAGTTATATTGTATTTATACATCCAACATTTACATTACATGGTGATTTAAGATCTAAAGTGGATATTTTAGTGAATAGCGAGTTGTACAAATTAAAAGAAATGGTATCAAATAACTTCAAATATGATCACAATAAATTGATTTATGACAAGTTGAAATCACTACACCAGCCATTTTTAACCAACAATAAACATTTTCAAAAAATACAGTTTGATGAGATAAATGGAGGGGTAAGATGTACAAAATGTCGGAAGATGTTGCAAACAGAGTTGATTTATAATAAACGAAAATATTTAAACTGCAACCATTGTGGTACCGTATTGATGAGAAGTGATATTATTATAAAATCATTAAAAGAATTATATTTATTGAAAGATGCACCTTTTTCAGTCAAAGAAGCAGAAGAATGGACAGGTGTTTCAAATAGCGCCATTAAACGAATACTTTATTGTAATTTTGAAAGAGTAGGTCAAGGGAAAGCTACTAAATATGTTACTAGATAATTGAAATACAGGCCGATAAAAAAATTTATCGACCCGGAAAGACGAAATACAGGCCGGTAAAAAAATTTATCGACCCGGAAAGACGAAATACAGGCCGATAAAAAAATTTATCGACCCGAAAACGCGAAATACAGGCCGATAAAAAAATTTATCGACCCGAAAACACGAAATACAGGCCGATAAAAAAATTTATCGACCCGAAAACGCAAAATACAGGCCGATAAAAAAATTTATCGACCTGGAATAATCCTAATTATCATCATAGCGGCATACGACAACTCTATAAACTTCAAATATTAATTTATCCAATAAATCCACTAAAACTTTCATTACAACTTATCTACGACTTTTATACGATGTCAATTTACTTTTCTATTTACACTTTTATAGATATAATTAATATAAATTTAAGAAGGAAGTTGCATGACATGTTATTTCAAGACATTATAAATTGGTTCACTTATGAAAATATTACTGAATTAATTGAAACGTTTAGATCTTTCGGGATATTTATTGCGTTTTTATTACCATTTATTGAAGCATTTATTCCATTTTTACCTATTATTTTGTTCGTTATAGCTAATGTAAATGCATATGGTTTATTTTTAGGATTTATAATTTCGTGGGCTGGAACTGTTGCGGGAAGTTACCTTGTCTTTTTATTTTTAAGATTAATTTCTAAAAAGCCATTTATGAAAAAAATTGTTGAACAACCAAGAGTTGTAAAGTTTATTCACTGGATTGATGATCACGGGTTTGGTCCATTGTTTATTTTACTATGTTTCCCATTCACACCTGGTGCATTAGTAAATATGGTGAGTGCTTTTTCAAATATTAGTAAGCAAGTGTATTTAATAGCATTGATTTTATCAAAAGCGATTATGATATTTACTTTGAGTTTCATCGGGGCAGACATAAATTCCTTTTTTGAAAGTCCTAAAAAGAGTATAATAGTATTCGTGATTATATTTATGCTATGGTTAGTAGGTAAAGGATTTGAAAAATATTTTGACAAACGATTGAAAAACAGGAGTTAGCGATGAAAAAATTATTCGAATGGGCAATTGCAATTATTATCGCGTTAGTATTATTATTTATAGTGAGAACTTTTTTATTTATAGGTTATATTGTTGATGGTGATTCAATGGAGCCAACTTTCCATAATGAAGACAGATTAATTGTTAACAAACTTGTTAAAAATATTGGACAGATAGATAATGGAGATGTTATTGTTTTTCATGCTAATAAAGAGTCTGACTTTATAAAAAGAGTAATTGGTTTACCAGGTGACACTGTTGAAATGAAAAACAACAAATTGTATATTAATGGTACACAAGTTAACGAGCGTTATTTAAATGATAATATAAAAACGGATGATTTCAGTACTAGAACAATTCAAGGTTCTAAAAGTGACGTTATTCCTAACAATGAATACTTAGTATTAGGAGATAATCGCGGTAATAGTAGGGACTCAAGAGAAATTGGGTTTGTTCACGAGAAAGATATTGTTGGAGAAGTTAATTTAAGATATTATCCATTTGATAAAATAGATGTAAATTTCGATAAATAATAATAATGAGGTGGCATTTTTGAAAAAAGAGATATTTGAATGGGTCGTAGCAATTGCAGTCGCAGTTGTATGTGTATTATTAATACAGAAATTCTTATTTGTAACTTATACAGTTTCTGGTGATTCGATGCATCCAACTTTAAAAAATGGTGAAAAAGTAATTGTAAATAAAATTGGATACAAAGTTGGAAATATTGATAACGGAGATGTCATTGTATTTCATGCAAATGAAAATGATGATTACGTAAAGCGTGTTATCGGTAAACCAGGTGATACAGTAAAGTATGATAATGATCAATTATATGTAAATGATAAAAAAGTACCAGAAGAATACTTAAAAGCAAATAAAGCAAATAAATCTCGTGATTTACTAACTGAGAATTTTGAAGTTAAAGACCTCGTTAATTCAAACGGCGTTAATAAAATTCCAAAAGGTGAGTATCTAGTACTTGGAGATAATCGTGAAGTAAGTAAAGATGGCCGTTCATTTGGACTAATTAATGAAGATGTCATTGTCGGTGAAGTAGCACTTAGATTCTGGCCAATCAATCAATTCCATTATGATTTTGACCCATCTACAAATTAGTAATATAAATAGGTTGAACACCTCACTTAAAATTAAGTGAGGTGTTCTTTTTATGTTAAAATATATACATGAGAAATTGCCAAGGAGGTCGAATTAATGCAACTAAATGTATGGACTGGTCGAAGTGGCACCGGAAAAACTAAACAAATGATTGAACAAATGACAGAAGCTATGATAGAGAACCCATTAGGTGACCCAATTATCTTTTTAACACCTACTCAAAATACGTTCCAATATGAACAAGCATTTGTTCGAAATCCAAAATTAAAAGGAAGTATAAGAACCTCAGTATTTGGCTTCGAAAGACTAAGCTGGAGAGTCTTGAGTGATGAGGGAGGTTTAATAGAACAGCAAATATCTGATGAGGCATTAGAAATGCTTACTTATCATTTATTACATACACACAAACAACAATTAAATTTATATCAATCTACAATTCAACATTATGGATTTAGTCATAAAATGATGAATGAAATTAAAGATTTCAAAAAATATAATGTACAACCAGAAGATATCTCAGTATATATTGAAAATAATGATAATATACCAAAAAGAATGAAAGATAAATTAAGTGATATTGAAACGATTTATAAAGCATTAGAAGGGCAACTCGATGGTCGCTATGTGCAAGCTGAAGATGTATTGTACAAATTAATAGAGAAAATTCCAAATTCTGATTATATCAAACAAGCTGATATTTATATTGATGGATTCCATAACTTTTCAACTTTAGAATATCGTGTTATTGAAACACTTGTAAAATACAGTAGGTCTGTAACGATAGGATTAACGACCGACGGGGATAAAGATCCGTTTAGTTTATTTAGAAAGACTTCTGAAACATTAAGTCATATAGAAGAAGTTGCGCAATCATTACATACTACAATAAATAAAAAGCATTTTAGTAATGCTACAAGATTTAACAATAACCAAGACTTAAAACATTTAGAAAGTCAGTTTGATGCGTTATTACCAAACAAAATTGATAGTAAAAATTTAAAGGTTATTGAAGCATCAAACATGAGAGAAGAAGTTCAATATGTAGCTAGAGAAATCTTGAGACGATCTCGTGAAGACAATTTATCATTTAAAGATATTGCCATACTTTATCGTGATCCGAACTATGAACAGCTAATTGAAACAGTTTTACCTCATTTTAATATTGCTTTTAATCATGATGCTAAAAAGAAAATGGCATATCATCCTTTTATAGAATGTTTAAGGTCAATGTTAGAAGTGATTCAATCAGGTTGGAGATTTGAACCTGTCATGAGAATGCTGAAAACAGGTATATTAACGAGTCATATACCAAACGATTCTTATTTAATTGATATTCTTGAGAATTATGCTTTTGAAAGAGGTATATCAGGTAAAAGATGGACTAATCCAGAATTTTTCACTATTGAATCATTTGAAAAATTAGGAAAAAAATCTTTGAGAAAAGAAGAAGATACTTTTGTTGAAGAAGATATTAATACAATTAAAAGTGTAATCAACTTAAAAGATTATATAGTTAGTCGAATTGAAAAGTTGAACAATGCTTTATCTGAAAGTAAAACAGTTGAAGACTTTACGGTTAGATTATATGAAGTGATAGAGAAATTTGAATTACCGACTCATCTAATGACGATGAGAGATGAGTTAGAAATAAAGAGTCAATTTGAAGAAGCTGAACAAATAGACCAAGTGTGGGAAGGTACAATTCGAATATTTGATGACATTGTAGAAGTATTAGGAGATGTAACTTTATCACTTAATGAGTATATTGAAATTCTTGATCGTGGTTTAGATGAATTAGAATTTTCAATGATACCTCAAACATTAGACGAAGTAACAGTTGGTAATATGGATTTAGCTAAAGTAGATAATAAAGAAACAGTATTTTTATTAGGTATGAACGATGGTGTTTTACCAAGTGTATCCAATCAAATGCTTTTACTTACAGATGATGAGAAAAAGGAATTGGCAGAAACAAGTGGATTGGAACTCAGTCCGACTAGTGATATTTTACAAATGGATGAAGCGTTTGTATGTTATATTGCGATGACACGTGCTAAAAGAGAGGTCGTATTTACGTATAGCCTTATGTCTGACAGTGGAGAAGTAAGAGAAAAAAGTCCATTTATCAATACAATTCAATCATTATTTACAAATTTAGAAGTTAAATCACTTAAATCAAGTATTGAGAATAATCCTATCCAACTATTAGAACATGAACATCAAAGTCAAATGCATATATTTGAACACTTAAACGATTGGTTAAATGATGAAATCGTTAATGATATTTGGTTAGATGCTTACTATGCAGCTCAAGATATACATTATTTAGACAATACAATTCAATTTTTAACATCAGCTTTAACTTATAAAAACGACACAGTTCAGCTTAATACAGAAGTATCAGAACAATTATATGGTAAAAAAATAAACGCAAGTGTTTCAAGATTTGAAACATACAATCAATGCCCATTTAAACATTATGTATCACATGGATTAAGGTTGAACGAACGATCTAAATATCAAATTCAGAGTGTAGATATTGGTAATATATTCCATCAAACTTTAAAATATATATCTGATGAGGTTAACGGAGATTTTAGTAAATTGTCAGCTCAAACGATGACAAAATTAATTAATGAAGCCATTGATGAAAGTTTGCCTAAAATTCAGTTTGATGTATTACACCGAACAGCACACTACAGATATTTAAAATTAAGAATACAAAATATACTTAAATCAACATTAGAAGCAATGAAATATCAAACAGGTCATTCAAAATTTAAAGCCTATCAATTTGAATTGAATTTTGGTGCTACATCTAAGCATCAATTGAAAACAACGCCGCTTGCGACTAAACGTCAAATACCGATTAATATAAGAGGGCAAATAGATAGATTAGACGTTTATAAAGGAAAAGATAAAGACTATGTTTCAATAATTGACTATAAATCGTCTGAAACCAATCTAGATTTAACAAAAGTTATGTACGGAATGCAAATGCAAATGTTTACTTATCTAGATGTTGTATTACAAAACAAGACAATTTTAAATCTACAAGATGAAGTGTCGCCAGGGGCACTATTATACTTCCATGTACATGAGCCAGAAATAAAAGCAAAAAGCTGGGGAGAAATTCCTGAAACTGATGATATATATCAACATACAATTGAAAAGTTTAAAATGGATGGTTATGTTAACAAAAATCCTGAAGTAGTAGATGCACTAGATGATAAATTAAATGAACAACTTAAATCGGATATGATACCAGTTGCAAGAAAGAAAAATGGAGATTTATACAGCTATAGTAAAGCATTGGACGAAGATTTATTCTATAAATTAATTAACAAAAATAGAAATAATTTTGTTGAAACGGCTACACAAATTATGGATGGTCATACAGAAGTTACACCTATGAGATATCAAAAGAAACTACCTTGTCAATTTTGTGAATATAAGTCAGTATGTCATATTGATCCTATTACAGATACTGACCAATATAGAGAAATAGACCATACTTTAAGTAAAGATGAATTGATTAATATGTTAAGAGAGGAGGAAGAAGAATAATGTCATTACCTGTTAAGCTATTTGATGCACAATGGACAGACGATCAGTGGAAAGCTATTTATACTGAAGGAAGAGATATTCTAGTTGCTGCAGCTGCAGGAAGCGGTAAAACTGCTGTATTAGTTGAGCGTATTATTCAAAAAATCATGCGTAATAAACAAGATGTGAATAAATTACTTGTTGTAACATTTACGAATGCGAGTGCTAGAGAAATGAAAGCAAGAGTGAATGCTGCTATTCAACAAGAAAGTTTAAAACATCCTGAAGATGAACATTTAAAATCCCAAAGAATAAAAATTCATCAAGCACATATATCTACACTTCACAGTTTTTGTTTATCATTAATTAAATCACATTATGATGAAATAGATATAGATCCAAACTTTAGAACAGCAAATGAAGTAGAAGGTATCGTACTTTTAGAACAAGCAATTGATGATGTATTAGAAATGTATTATGAAAAAAATGAACAACCGTTTTTAGATATAGTTGAACATTTGTCAAACGACCGATCTGATGAGCCATTAAGAGATACTCTGAAACGGTTATATCGATTTAGTATTGCACATGCCAATCCAATTGCCTGGTTAGATCATTTAGATAAACCATATAAAGAGATAGATATAAAACATCCATATTTCAATATGTTGAATCAATTAATCAATCGTAAATTAGATAGTGCTATGCATGCTTTATATCAATCATTGGATTGTTATCAACATTTGAATGACGTCGACAAGCATATGACTTATCTTGAAGGTGAAAGAATTTGGATTGAACAAGTTATAAATGGAACTAAATCACTTGATAATCTCCATCTAGATGTCGCTTTAAAAAAATTGCCAACTAATACTGCCAAAATTAAAAGTCAAAATGAAGGTGACGAGCAGTTATTAGAACTTGGAAAGAATTATCATAAAGATTATATTGACCATTTAAAAGCGTTATCAGAAGGTTATTTAAGTCGTGATAGAGAAGAGTTAGTTCAAGATATGCATGAGATGCATCCAAGAGTAAGGGTAATTGCTGACATTACAAAAGACATCATTAAGTATTTCAAAAGTTTAAAACAGAATAAACGTATTATCGATTTTTCTGATTATGAACATTTAGCTTTAGAAATTTTAACTGATGATGAAGGTAAACCATCAGAGATTGCACTCCAATATAGAGAGTTATTCGATGAAATATTAGTAGATGAATATCAAGATACTAACAGAGTACAAGAAGCAATTATAAGCTGCATTAAACGTGGTGAAGAATATAATGGTAATTTATTTATGGTTGGAGATGTAAAACAATCCATTTATAAATTTAGACAAGCAGAACCAGAATTATTTATAGAAAAATATAAACGCTTTAATCAGGCAAAGCATGAATCAGGAGAAGTCATCGATTTATCTAAAAACTTTAGATCTAGAAGAGAAGTATTAGATAATACGAATTATATATTCACACACATGATGGATGAAACTGTTGGTGAAATTGAATATAATGATGAAGCCAAATTGTATTATGGCGCTGATTATGATGAGCAAAACACACCATTAGAAATGGATGTTTTAGTTCAAGATTCATTTGAAGAGGAAGACAATAATCTTATAGAAGCGAAATGTATCGTAGATAAAGTTCAACATATTCTTGATAATAAACAAGTATATGATAGAAAAACACAAAGCTATCGTCCGGCCACTTTTAAAGATATTGTCATTTTGGAAAGAAGTTATAGTAACGCAATGCATTTACAGCAACAATTTAAAGATGCCAATATACCTTTTTATGTCGAATCGAAGAAAGGTTATTTCGAACAAAATGAAATTCGCTTAATGCTTTCATTTTTACGAGTTATCGATAATCCTTTACAAGATAAATATTTAGTAGGTTTAATGCGTTCAATTGCTTTTCAATTTAAAGAAGATGAGTTAGCAGAAATTAGAAATAAAGCACCACAAGAAATTTATTATTTCGATTCAATATATAAATATATAGCTGATTCTGAAGCAGATACACAACTAGTTGAAAAGCTTAATAATTTCTTAAAACAACTGAAAAGTTACCAGTCTTATAGTAAGGCTGTTCCTGTTTGGCAATTGCTAGATAAATTATACAACGATTACTATTTAATTTCTTATTTCAGTGGACTTACTGGTGGCGTACAAAGAAGACAAAATTTATACGGATTATTAAATAAAGCAATTCAGTTTGAAGCGTCTAGTTTACGAGGGATTTTTCAATTTATAAGGTTTATAGATGAGTTAATAGAACGTGGCCAAGATTTTGGTCAAGAAAGTGTTATTGGTCCGAATGATGATGTCGTACGTATGATGACAATTCATAGTAGTAAAGGATTAGAGTTTCCATTTGTTATATATTCTGGTATTACAAGAGAATTTAATCGTGCAGATTTAAGAAATCATGTTATATTAAACAATCGCTATGGTATGGCTTTATCTTATTTTAATATTGATAAGGCATTAACATACCCAACGTTAGCGTCTATTATCTTTAAAAATATAAATGAAACTGAAATGATATCTGAGGAAATGCGTTTAATTTACGTCGCACTAACAAGAGCTAAAGAAGGTTTATATCTAGTTGGTCGAGTTAAAAATGAAAAAGCAGTCGAAAATTTAGGATTAGTAAATGCAGATAAATTTGAAATGATTGATCCTGAATATAGAGTGAAAGCTAAATCAGCATTTGATCTCATTTCTACTATTTTGTCTAAGTCAAAATCTCATGGCTTATCAAATGCAATTACATTTAATTCAACTCATAATGAATCATTCAATATCAATATCATTAGAGAAGAAGAAAGCAATGAAGAAGATGATGTATTAAATGACAAACCTACTATTGAAACACTATTAAATTATAAACCATCAGATAAAAAAGATGAGATATACAATCAAATGGTGTACTCATATCCTAATGAGAGCCTATTAAATATAGCAGCAAAACAGTCAGTATCAGAAATTAAGAGACAGCGAGAAACTGAAGAAGCGGGAACAGATTATCAAATCGTAAGACAATATCAGCTAGGTACAAAATCATATGACAAACCTAAGTTCTTATCTAATCAAAAGAGACAAAGTGCTGAAATAGGTACTTTAATGCATGCAGTGATGCAACATCTCCCTTTGAAAAGCGGTGGCTTAAATATTGACCAACTAAAAGATCTTGTGAATGAACTCATAGAGAAGGACATTTTACCAGATGACACGTTAGATGATATCGACTTATCACTTATTCAAGGATTTATTCAATCAGACTTATATACTCGATTAGTAAATGCTGATAAAGTGTTTAGAGAAGTGCCTTTCGTAGTTGGTCAAGATGATATTGATCAAGGATTAACTTTTAATGTTTCTGAGGATGACAATAAACCTATCATTCAAGGGATGATTGACTGTATATTTGTTGAAGGAGATAAAGTTTCTTTCATCGATTATAAAACAGATACATTTATTGTACGAAGAGGTAAGACTGAAGAAGAAGTGGCAGAAACAATGAAGCAAAAATACGAAGTACAAATGCAATATTATAAAAATACTTTGGAAACAATTTTACAACAACCAGTTGAAGGGTATTTATATTTCTTTCAATATGGCACGAAACACATCAAGGAGAATAATTAATGGCAAAACAAAGAATATTTAGTATTGATGCATTAAGAGGATTTAGTTTATTAGGCATATTACTTATGAACATCTTAACATTTGCTTTTCCATATCAAATCATCAATCCATTTGAATTTTTTCAACAACAAGATGGTGCATTATTTAAAATAAGCTCACTTTTTATTATTGCATCATTTTATCCAATATTTGCATTTTTATTTGGGTATGGCTTATCCATAATGTATCAAAATAGTATAGAAAAAGAACTGAATTATTATCCAATGATAATAAGAAGATTGTCATTTTTATTACTAATTGGAATGATCCATGGCATATTTATATTTTACGGTGATATTTTAGCTACATATGCATTGTTAGGATTTATTGCGATTATTTTCGTGAGACTAAAGCCACAACATTCGTTAGTTGCGCTAACTATTGGTTTTGGTATTTTAATTCTTTTGTATATTTTACCTATGGTTTTATTACAAGATGCTACTCAAGTTGAAAATTTTGTAGGGTTACAAGAATTAGAAAGAGTCAATAATATATTAGCAAGTGCAGACTATTTATCAATTATAGGTGTTAACTTGAAGTACTTTGGCATGAATGTAGCAAATACTATTTTAGTTGGTCCTTTTAGTATATTACCAATTATGTTATTCGGAATATATGCACATCAAATAAATTGGTTGAATAAAATTCGTAATCATAAAAATTTATACACAGTAATTGGACTCGTTATTTTTATTTTAGGATTAGCAATTAAAATGATTCAAATCGTCTTAGAAGGATCAATGACATCTCAATTAATTAGTCAATTGCTTGGTGGGCCAATTGTTGCGCTAAGTTATATTATCTTTTTTGTACTACTATGTGAAGATGGAACAGCCAGAAAAGTGTTAAATCCGCTACAATATATTGGTAAATTAAGTTTAACGACTTATTTAACACAAAGTATAATTTGTATCTTTATCTTCTATGGTATTGGGCTGAACTATTATGGTAAATTACCAGTACTCACAATATACACAATTGCTATTGTTATATATTTAGTTCAATTGTTATTGAGTTATTTATATTTAAAGAAATTCAAACAAGGTCCAATAGAGAAATTGTGGAGAAAAGTGACATATTTAAAATAATAGTTTGAAAATAATGCGATTTATCAAAAAATTCGTTATAATTAAGGATAAGAACAAGAAGGAGCTGACAGAGTGGATGAAATTTTTAACTTTTAAATACAAAGATATTACTTCTTATGGTGTGAAAGTAAAACGCGAAGAAGCAGTTTGGGACTTACGTAAAGTTTTCGCAGACTTTGGAGAAGAGGCATTCAATCCTAAAACATTACTAGAAGGCTTACAATTTAATATTAACGTTGACTTTCAAGAGGCAGTTCGTAAAGCAGTAGTCAAAGTAGAAGAAACTGCTGAAAAAGACGATTATAAATATAGCTTCGAAGATATCGAATTTTTACCACCTGTAACACCTACAAATAATGTTATAGCTTTTGGTCGTAATTACAAAAAACATGCTGAAGAATTAAATAATAAAGTTAATAGACTATATGTATTTACTAAAGCAGCATCTTCATTAACAGGAGATAATGCAACAATTCCTAATCACAAAGACGTAACTGACAAATTAGATTATGAAGGTGAACTAGGTGTTGTAATTGGTAAATCAGGAGAGAAAATACCACGCGGTCTAGCATTAGATTACGTATATGGTTATACAATTATCAATGATATTACAGATAGAAATGCTCAAAAAGAACATGATCAAGCATTTTTATCAAAATCATTAACTGGTGGTTGCCCAATGGGACCTTATATCGTAACAAAAGATGAATTACCTTTACCAGAAGACGTTAATATTGTGACAAAAGTTAACAATGAAATTCGTCAAGATGGTAACACTAACGAAATGATATTAAAAATTGATGAACTAATTGCTGAAATTTCTAAATATGTTGCTTTACATCCAGGAGATGTTATCGCTACAGGTACACCAGCTGGAGTTGGAGCGGGTATGAACCCAGCTCAATTTTTACAACCTGGAGATGAAGTAAAAGTAACAATCGATGGAATAGGTACTTTAACTACTTTCATTAGCGAAAAATAATAGTATTAGTAGAATATTAAGTTGATGAGCTGGAGATAATGAAACTTTTTGAATAAATTAGATTTCAGTCTCTTACTCATCTTCTTTTTGTCGTTATATTAATAAAATTTTGAATAAATTGTGAAATATAAGCAAACATGATTATTTGGTATGTAAAAAAGGCTTATTCTAATAATGCATATGTTATAATGCTATTGGAAAACAAATATTATTATTTAGGGGGAACTGAATATGATACATTTCCATATTTTTAGCTGGTTAGTAACGATTATTCTATTTTTCGTAGTTTATATGAAAGTTACAAACAAATCAGTTCATATGGTATTAAGGTTATTCATGGTGCTTACATTAATTTCTGGTTTTGTTATTTTTATACAAGCCATGGGTATTAATGGTATGTTATATGGCATCAAATTTATTCTTGGACTGGCAGTTATTGGATTAATTGAAATGACAATTGCTAAGAAGAAAAAGAATAAAAATAGCCAAGGATTTTTCATTGCAACAATAGTTGTTATGGTATTAACAATTTTATTAGGTAGTTATTTACCAATGGGCGTATTACATTTTGGTTAATTACTAACGTTAACAAATCCATTCATAACTTTATTCAATAAAGTTATGAATGTTTTTTTATGTGAAATAATTTATGACAATTTCATGTAGTTCTATCAGTAAAGTAAACGTTTTAGTATAATAGAGATAATTGGGTAATAAAGAGGGTTGAATATATGAATAAATGGACAAAGTTAGTAATAGCAGTAATTTTGATGGCACCACTTTTTAATGGTTATGCTTTTGCGAAAGATAAGGAATTTGAAGATGTGAAATATCCTAGAATATATAGTCTAGTTGTCGATCGTTTTATGAATGGTAATAATGATAATAATAAAATGATTAAAAACAATGACAAATCTGAAAATTTACCACTTGGGGGAGATTTCCAAGGGATTAAATCTAAATTAGATTATATTCATGATATGGGCTTCAACACAGTACATATTTCTCCAGTCTTTTCACACGAACAAAATGACTTTTTAGGCTATAAAGTCAATAATTACGATGAAATTGATAAAGTATTAGGTGGGGAAAAGGCTTTTAAATCACTCATTAAAGAAGTGCATAAAAAGGACATGAAAATTATAGTTGATATGCCTACTACTTATACTGATACATTTAAGCAATCAGTTAACGGTGATTTAAATAGCGTGCAAAAGTCATATTTTAAAAATGACAAATTTATAGATTTAAAAAATAATGAAAACCAAGGTATTTATAAATCTAAAGTTAAAAAATTTATAGATCAATATGAAGTTGATGGAATATCAATGAATATTGTACAGGATGGCATAGATGCTCAAGCATTTTTACCTGAAGGTATAGATACTTATGGCATCATTAACAAAGACGGCATTGATGCCAAGAACTTTAAACATTTATCTACTGACAAGAAACGTACTGCTCTTCAAGATGCGTTTAAAACGGTAAATACAAACATTCCATCATATAAAGAAGATGGAGAGGTACTTTTAGCTGATACATGGTTTACAGAAAGATTTACTAAGCATGCAGCTGATGAAAATATGTTTCCAGGAACACGTATCAAACAATTAATGACTTATATGTGGGGATATAAAGGTCCTATAATGATGAATTATGGTACTGAAATAGCAGTTAATGGTTCTAATATCGAAACGATAAATCAACTACAGAATTTCAGAACCGATAAAGAAGTAATTGATTATTTAGAAAAAATTTCAGATACATTCAAACAATATCAAGAATTATTTGAAGGAGAAGTGAAAGTTCTACCTCATAATAAAGGAACTAATGTATTTTATTATGATACGAACACGATTGATTATATATTGAATGTTAATGACTCAAGTAATTCAAAAAAAGTAACGTTAACAGACAAAGTAATTGAAAAAAACAAAATGCTCTCAGGGTTAATTTTGGGAGATAATATAAAGAAAAAGAATAATCAATATGATTTAATCACTGATAGAGAAGAAAGTGAATTATATGCAGTGATTAACGAACGAGGATTAAATAATAGTTACTTTATTGCAGCTATTTTAGTGGTATTATTATTCGGATTATTTATATTCCTTGTTTCAAGAAGAAGCAAAAGACAAAGAAATAAATCTTAAACATAGAAAAGGCTGAGACAATTAAATTGTCTCAGCCTTTTAGTTATAGAGTATCTATGTTCACACAAGTTGGTAGAAGTGTGAGTATGAGTATCTATATTCACACAAGTTGGTAGAAGTGTGAGTATGGGTATCTATATTTACACAAGTTGGTAGAAGTGTGAGTATGGGTATCTATATTTACACAAGTAGGTAGAAGTGTGAGTATGGGTATCTATATTTACACAAGTCTATAGAAGTGTAAGTAAGAGTATCTATATTCACACAAGTTGGTAGAAGTGTAAGTAAGATTATCTATGTTCACATAAACCTATAGAAGTGTGAAATATTTGTATAAGAAAAAAGAGCAGAATTTAATTTTTACAATAAATTTCTGCTCTTTTTAATTTTCTAAGATATTTATATCCTGGACTTTTCTAATCTATTTTTATTTTGATTGTGCTTTGTAACCAATCATATTGACGATATCTTTTGGACTTGAGAAAGGAGGGGCATAAGCAATTTCTATGTCTCTCATTTCATCTATAGTCAATTCACCGATAATAGCAGTTGATAAAATATCGATTCGTTTATCTGCGCCGTCTTTTCCTACTGCACATGCACGTAATATTTTACGCGATGATTTATCGAAATAAACACGTAAGGTGATTGGTTCTGCGTTTGGATAATACCCAGCATGTTGTTTTTGAATTTGTTCAACGACACCGTAATTGTAGTCCTTCAATTCTTGTTCTGATATGCCTACGCTTCCTAACGCGTAATCAAATATTCGTACAATATTAGTTCCAAGTAGACCACGAAAAGCTGATTTTTCATTAGGTGATTTCACTGCAAGGTTTTCAGCTATTATTGCTGCTGCTCTATGCGCTCCCCAAGCTAATGTAATACTTGTAGGTTTTTTTGTATGTCTATAAAATGTTTCAATTACATCACCTAAAGCGTAAACACTGTCTAAATTTGTTTCGAAATATTCATTGACAGGTATATAGCCTTTTTCATTTAATTGTAGTGATGATGACTTTAACCAGTCACTATTAGGCTCAATTCCAACACCTGTGATGATTATGTCATATTCTTCAACGTTACCAGATTTAAAAGTAACTTTACGGTCTGAAATATCTGCAATTTCTTCATTTAATCTATATTTGATATTTCTTTTATCTAACTCATCGAAAATGACATTATTTAAATCTTTATCCATACTTTTATTTATATGGTCACTTCTGTGAATTAATGTTGGTTCTATACCTCTAGCATAAAAATTTTCTAAAATTTCTAAACTGACATATCCGGCACCAACTATTAATGCAGATTTTACATTTTCATTTACGATAAAACTTTCGATTTCATCAGTATCAACTAAGTTTCTTAAAGTAAATAACCTATCAGATTGGAGTGGTAAGTGTCTTGCACGACACCCAGGACTTAAAATAAGTGTGTCATAATGATCATCAAAAGTTTCTCCAGTTTGATGATTTTTTACTGTAATTGTTTTATTTTTATCATTTAATGCAATAGCTTCATGAAAAGGTTTTACAGTTATATTCTTTTTATCATGAAATTTTTGAGGTGTAGCAGATAGCATTAAATTTCTGTCTTCTACAACATCTCCTAAATAATAGGGTAGGCCGCAATTGGCGAAACTCATATCTCTATCTTTCTCGTATACTACAATTTCACTTTCTGAATCAAGTCGTCTAATTTGTGATGCAACTGTGGCACCACCAGCTACTGCACCAATAACGATAATTTTATTCAATATTATCACTCCTTATAATAAAAAATTGCTACCGTGCCACTACCTGTATGAGAACTAATAACTGGACCAATGTCTGAAATAATAACATCTTTTGGTGATAAAGATTGGTGCATTAATTCTTTTAGTTTTTCAGCGTCTTCGATATCATCAGCATGAGTTATATAGATTGTTTCACTTGAAAAGTCGCTATTTTCATTTTTCATTTTATCTATAATAGCATGCCATAGTTTTTTTGAACCACGATATTTCTCGATTGGAACGAGTTTTCCTTCTTCTACATGTAGCAACGGTTTGATATTTAATAAATTACCTAAAAATGCCTGACCTTTAGACAATCTACCGCCACTTGCTAAATAATTTAAGTCTTTTACTGTGAATAAATGTCTTATTTTATCTAGTTTATTTTTAATATATTTATCTAATTCTTCGAAACTATAATTCTGTTCGATTTTATCTTGTACATCGAGTATAAGCTTGCCACATCCCATAGAAGCACTTAAAGTATCATAGATTGTTAAATCAAGATTAGGATAATCCTCTTTAACTTGTTCTTTTACTAGACAAGCAGTTTGATATGTTCCACTTAATGCACTACTAAAAGCTAAATAAATAGCTTGTTCATTATTTTCAGCAATTTCAGTGAATACTTTAGTCATTTGTTCCATAGTTGCTTGGTTAGTCTTAGGGTGTTTATTATTTTTAATAGCAGCTAATACTTCATCGTTTGATATTTCATATTGATCAACTTTACTTTCATTGTCGATGACTATTCCATAAGGTAAAAAGTAGAATCCGTATTTTTCAATTTGAGATAATGTTAAATCTGATCCACTGTCTACTATCATTTTCATTTGAATAACCCCTTACATATTTAGTCCAAAATGTTTGTTTAAGTATTTTCCGATACCATCATTATTATTAGTGTCTGTAACTTCGTTTGCTATTTCTTTAAGTTCAGGTATAGCATTACCCATAGCAATTCCATAATTAGCAAATTGAATCATTTCATTGTCATTATCTTCATCGCCAAATGCAATAATATTATCAAAATCTACATTCAAATATTCAGCAACATATTTCACAGCTTTACCTTTATTAATACCCTTTTTAACAATTTCAATAACTGGAAATGGTGCTCCCCAACGACGATGTTCAATAAATTCAGCATAATGTTTGTTTAAATGTTTTTTTATGTTAGGAATTTCATCATCTTCTGCTTGAATCAATAAACTTGTAGGTGATTCCGTAAGTAACTCATTTAATTTACCATATTTAATTTCAGGATTACCCATGCTGAAACCTTCAAATAATGTTTGGTCATAGTTATTAATATAAACTTGATCTCTTACTTCTGCTATAATATTTTTAACATTAAGTTGGCTAATATCTTGAAAAATTTTAGAAGCTATACGTGCATCAAATTGTTCATGTTTAGGTTCAAATCTATTGTCAGTCGGATGATGAATATATGCGCCGTTAAAATTAATAATAGGTGTATTCATATCCATTGCTCTATAATAATCTACACTTGCTCGATATGGTCTACCAGTTGAAATAATGATTTCATGACCAGCTTTTTTTAAATATTGTAGTACTCTTTTTGTATAAGGTGAGATGTGCTTTTCATCGTTTAATAATGTGCCATCTAAATCTAAACAGATTAAATGTTTTTCCATATCGATAACTCCTTAGTCATTTTCTTTTTGATACATACTATAATATCATATCATTTTCTTTAACCAATGCTTTAAATTTGATATATTATATGTAGTAACTTTTAGAATGAGGTGAAAATATGGAAGAAGCAATGAAAGATAGTATCATTGGTGCACTTGAAAATGTAATTGACCCAGAACTAGGAATTGACATAGTTAACTTAGGTCTTGTATATAATGTAGACTTAGACGACGAAGGATTATGTACAGTAGAAATGACATTAACTTCAATGGGTTGTCCGATGGGGCCACAAATTATAGATCAAGTTAAAACAGCATTAGCTGAATTACCTGAAATTAAAGAAACAGAAGTAAATATTGTCTGGAATCCACCATGGGGCAAAGACAAAATGTCACGATACGCTAAAATTGCATTAGGTGTAAGCTAATAGAATAAAGAAAAAGCCTAGGAGAAATCCTTGGCTTTTTTTTGGTTTAATTCAATAACAACGCACGAAGACTCCAGAGATATCGTACGATTCAGCGCAAATCCGTATCAAATCTAGCTCAAATCCAGCTCAATATATGTTATAGCTCTATTCAATCCTACAAATTGATAAAGGACAATTTTCACAGTTTATGGATTTTTTTAAGTATTCAAGGTCGTGTATTGTAATTCTTTTATGATTGACGGATACGATATTTTCTTTTTTTAAATAGCTCAATATTCGATTTACACTTTCTCTTGTGACGTTGCAAAAATTAGCTAATTCGTGATTTGTTAAATCGACATTAATCAATATACTATCTCCAACTTGAATACCGTATGTGTTTGATAACTTTATAAGTATAGAATAGAATGCGCCAGTTTTTCCTAATGTATAAACATCTCTTATTAAATATTCATTCTTTTCATTTTCGTTTTGTACCCACAATAACCATTCGTATTTAAGTACTTCATCATTTAAAATCGCTTCCTCAAATTGAATTTTGGGTATGCTATATACGATGGCTTCTTCTTTTACTCTAGCTGATAGGGTATGTTTTTTTCTACCGCAAAATAAAGTGGTGGATCCAAAGATGCTATGACGTCCAAGTAGTTTAGTGTTAAATTCTTTACCATCTTCCATCACACGATGTGTAATAACTTTTCCTTCAGAAATAACGTAAATATGGTTACATAAGTCCTCAGTATGGTATATATAATGGTGAGTATGAAAATGTAACTTTTGTCCATGTGTTTTAATGTATTCAATAACTGAAGCTGCTTCTGTATATGTAGTTTGCAAAAGATCACTTCCCCGTTTATTTTTATTTATATTTTACCATAAAATGTAAGTGAAAAGGTTTGTAATTTTGATGCTTTATATTTGTCAAAGAAGGTCAAACGGTATATAATCAAATTAAGGTCAAAGATAGTCAAACTATTAGACTGATGAAAAATTTAAAGAGGTGATACATTTGGATATTAATCAAATGACTTATTCAGTTCAAAGTGTTATCGAGAAAGCGCAACAATTATCACAATCATATGAACTACAAAATATTGAAATAGAAGCTGTATTATTATCAGCATTAAATGAAGATGAAAGTATTTTCAAAAGAACATTAGACAGAGCTCAAATTGATACAGACGAATTAGAAAGTAAATATAAACAAAAGTTAAATCAATATTCAGTAGTTAAAGGCGATAACATCCAATACGGACAATATATTTCTCCTAAACTTAATGAATTATTTAACAAAGCTAATCAAATTAAAGAAGAAATGCAAGACGACTTTATGTCTATGGAGCATATTTTAAAAGCATCTATAGAAGTCGATCAAACAACTAAAGATATAGTTGGTAATAAAAAAGAAGTTATAAATGAAATTATTAATAAAATAAGAGGGGGTAATAGAGTGACATCACAAAATCCTGAAGTACAATATGAAGCATTATCTAAATATGGAAGAGATTTAGTTGAAGAAGTTAGAAAAGGGAATATGGATCCAGTTATTGGTAGAGATGAAGAAATTCGAA
This sequence comes from Mammaliicoccus sp. G-M28, assembly GCF_022386595.1. Taxonomy (NCBI): domain Bacteria; kingdom Bacillati; phylum Bacillota; class Bacilli; order Caryophanales; family Staphylococcaceae; genus Mammaliicoccus; species Mammaliicoccus sp. G-M28. Next base: position 130,197 of record NZ_JAJNIF010000002.1, on the reverse strand, counting down.
ATACTATTCGAATATTGAGCAGAAAAACTAAAAATAACCCAGTATTAATTGGTGAACCTGGTGTAGGTAAAACAGCAATCGTTGAGGGATTAGCACAACGTATAGTTAGACGAGATGTTCCAGATTCACTTTTAGATAAGACAATATTTGAATTAGATTTATCAGCATTAGTAGCTGGTGCTAAGTTTAGAGGTGAATTTGAAGAAAGATTAAAAGCTGTCTTAAAAGAAGTAAAAGAGTCTGAAGGTAGAATTTTACTTTTCATTGATGAAATTCATATGCTAGTTGGTGCAGGTAAAACGGATGGTGCAATGGATGCAGGTAACATGCTTAAACCGATGTTAGCTAGAGGTGAATTGCATTGTATCGGCGCAACAACGTTAAATGAATATCGACAATACATTGAAAAGGATTCTGCATTAGAAAGACGTTTCCAAAAAGTGAATGTTAAAGAACCAGACTTAGAAGATACGATTTCAATTTTAAGAGGTTTAAAAGAAAGATATGAAGTTCACCACGGTGTACGTATACAAGATAGAGCATTAGTTGCAGCAACAGAACTATCAGATCGATATATAACTGATCGATTCTTGCCAGATAAAGCGATAGACTTAGTAGACCAAGCTTGTGCAACTATTAGAACAGAAATGGGCTCTAATCCTACAGAATTAGATGCTGTAAACAGACGTGTTATGCAACTTGAAATTGAAGAAAATGCACTTAAATCTGAATCTGATCAAAGTAGTCAAATTCGATTATCAGAACTTCAAAAAGAATTGGCAGATGAAAAAGAAAAACAACAACAATTACAAAGTAAAGTTGAACAAGAAAAAGAACAAATCAAATCTCTTCAAGATAAAAGAGCAGAGTTAGACGAAAGTAAACAAGCGTTAGAAAATGCAGAAAATCAATATGATTTAGGTAAAGCTGCCGAACTTAAACATGGTAGAATACCTCAAATAGAAGCTGAATTAAAAGAACTTGAAAATGAATTTGCAGAAGAAACAGGTTCTGATCATGATAGATTAATTAGAGAAGTAGTAACAGATGAAGAAATTGGTTATATTGTAAGTCAATGGACAGGAATCCCTGTTTCAAGATTAGTTGAGACTGAAAGAGAGAAATTGCTTAAACTATCAGATATATTACATGAGAGAGTTGTAGGTCAAGACGAAGCAGTAGATTTGGTCTCTGACGCAGTAGTTAGAGCAAGAGCAGGTATTAAAGATCCAAATAGACCAATTGGTAGTTTCTTATTCTTAGGACCAACAGGGGTTGGTAAAACTGAACTAGCTAAGACATTAGCCGCAACTTTATTTGACTCTGAGAAACATATGATAAGAATAGATATGAGTGAGTATATGGAAAAACACTCAGTTGCAAGATTAATTGGTGCACCTCCAGGCTATGTAGGTTATGAAGAAGGCGGTCAATTAACAGAAGCAGTAAGAAGACAACCTTATTCAGTAATTCTTCTAGACGAGATAGAAAAAGCTCATAATGATGTATTTAACGTATTGCTACAATTATTGGATGAAGGTAGATTAACAGATGCAAAAGGTCGAAGTGTTGACTTTAAAAATACAATCATTATTATGACAAGTAATATAGGTTCCCAATATTTATTAGATGGTGTAACAGATGAAGGTGAAATCGATGAAGCAGCTAAAAAACAAGTAAATGAAAGTTTACATGCATACTTCAAACCGGAAATATTAAATAGAATGGATGACATCGTACTATTTAAACCATTATCAATTAAAGATATGAGCTACATTGTCGACCACATTATTACTAATTTAAATATTAGATTAGAAGATCAACACATTAAAATTAATGTAGATCAAGAAGTTAAAGAATGGATCGCACAAAAAGCATATGAGCCACAATTTGGAGCAAGACCTTTAAAACGATTTGTTCAAAGACAAATTGAAACACCATTAGCGAGAATGATGATAGGTCAAGAAATGAAAGAAGGCACTATTATAGATGTACATCTCGTTGAAGACGAAGTGAAATTTGAAATAAATGAATAAAAAAATTCCCGTCAACTAAAATTGACGGGAATTTTTTATGAATGTTGTGCGTTTTGTTTGTCTGAAGAAGATTTACCAACTAAAATATCTAGTAGAATAATAACTACTGTAAAGACAATAGCATAAACTGTAGGACTAACAAAATTCAGCGATTCTGTTGAGCCACCTAAACTATGTAAAACAAAGTTAATCATTTGTGATAATACGAATGCCCAAATTAATGTTAAAATGTAATGCATGACTCATCCTCCGTAACTTTTTATATCATATCTTTCATTATAATTAACTTTTTATAAATTGTATACCTATTATGATGAAAACGATTTAAAATATTTCATAAAAGAACTCAGCGCTTGTGCATTAAGGCAAAAGTGTGTTAAATTAGTACCTGATAATAACAACAGATTATAAGAAGGTGTCAATATAATGGATATTGGTATAAAAGGTTTTGGTGCATATGCGCCGAAGCAAGTGGTAAAAAATGATCATTTTGAAAGTTATTTAGATACATCAGATGAATGGATAACTAAAATGACTGGTATAAAAGAAAGACGTTTTGCTGCAGAAGATGAAGATACAAGTGATTTAGCATATGAAGCGGCAGTTAGAGCGATAGAAGATTCAGGTATTGATAAAGAAGAAATTGAAATGGTCATTGTAGCAACATCAACAGGTGATAAACCATTTCCAACAGTTGCAACAACTTTACAAAAAAGATTAGGCTTAAACAAAGTACCATCAATGGACCAACTTGCAGCATGTACTGGGTTTATTTACGGTATTGTTACTGCACAACAATTTGTAAATTCAGGTTTATATAAAAACGTATTAGTAGTTGGTGCTGATAAGTTAACAAAAATTACGGATATGAATGATAGAAGTACTGCAATTTTATTCGGTGATGGAGCCGGTGCTGCCATAATTGGTGAAGTATCTGAAGGTAGAGGTATCTTAGGTGTTGAACTTGGTTCAGATGGAAACGGTGGACCATACCTATATCAAGATATGGATGAACATACTATTCAAATGAATGGACGTGAAGTGTTCAAGTTTGCAGTAAGAATTATGGGTGAAGCTTCTACTAAAGTAGTGGAAAAAGCAGGTTTACAATCAAGTGATATTGATATGTTTGTACCACATCAAGCCAATATTAGAATTATGGAATCTGCACGGGAAAGATTAGGTATTGAAAAAGAAAAAATGAGCGTAACGGTAGATAGATTTGGGAATACTTCTGCTGCATCAATACCCTTAAGTATTGCATATGAATTAGAACAAGGTAAAATAAAAGACAATGATACAATAGTCCTGGTAGGATTTGGTGGTGGCCTGACTTGGGGTGCCATAACGTTACGCTGGGGTAAATAGGAGGAAATTGAACAATGACAGAAAATAAGCGTGTTGTAATGACTGGTTTAGGGACATTAAACCCTTTAGGTAATGATGTACCTACAACTTGGAAAAATGCAATTAACGGTGAAAACGGCATAGACGAAGTAACAAGAATTGATGTTTCTGAATTTCCAGCTAAATTAGCAGGTGAATTAAAAGATTTTAGCATTGACGAACATATACCTAAAAAAGATGCTCGTAAAATGGATAGATTTACTCAATATGCTATTGTAGCCGCTCGTGAAGCTTTAAAAGATTCCAAATTCGAAATAACAGATGAAAACAGTCATCGTATTGGTGTTTGGATTGGATCAGGTATTGGCGGAATGGAAACATTCGAATACTCACATAATATGTTATTGAAACGTGGTCCTAAAAGAGTAAGTCCATTTTTCGTACCAATGATGATTCCAGATATGGCTACTGGACAAGTATCAATCGATTTAGGTGCAAAAGGTCCAAACGGTTGTACAGTTACAGCTTGTGCAACAGGTACAAACTCAATAGGTGAAGCCTTTAAAATCATTCAACGTGGCGCTGCTGATTTGATGTTAGCTGGTGGGTCAGAAGCACCTATTACAGAAATGGCAATGGCTGGATTTAGTGCTAATAAAGCATTGTCTACAAATCCTGATAAAAATACTGCATGTCGTCCTTTCCAAGAAGGTAGAGATGGTTTTATCATGGGAGAAGGTGCTGGAGTAGTTGTTCTTGAATCACTTGAGTCAGCTGAAGCTCGTGGCGCTCACATATATGCTGAAGTAGTAGGTTATGGATCAACGGGTGATGCATACCATATTACAGCTCCTTCACCAAATGGAGAAGGCGGAGCACGTGCTATGCAAGAAGCAATTAAAGATGCTGGAATTAAACCAGAAGATATTCAATATTTAAATGCTCATGGTACAAGTACACCAATCGGCGACTTATATGAAGTATTAGCAATTAAATCTACTTTTGGTGAAGCTGCTAAGAACTTAAAAGTAAGTTCGACTAAATCGATGATGGGTCATTTACTTGGTGCAACAGGAGCAGTTGAATCTATTCTGACAGCATTATCAATTGAAAATAGTATTGTAGCACCAACAATCAATGCTGATTCACCTGATCCAGAAATAGATTTGGATTATACACCAAATGAAGCTACTAAATTAGATATCGAGTACGCTATGAGTAATAGTCTTGGTTTCGGTGGACATAACGCAGTATTAGTATTTAAAAAGTATCATAAATAATAAAGCTAGATAGAAGTCTAACTAGAAATATATTATAATTTTCTACATAAAGCACCTCGTTAATTTGATTTTTATTAATTAAATTATACGAAAGTGCTTTATTTTTTTGTGAAAATAGATATTGGTACGATTTTGTAAAGTGCTGACGCCTGAGGGAATAGTATGCGTGAGAAACTACAGGCTCGAACCATACCTTAGGCAAGCATGTACGAACAAAATCGAATGATTTTATAAAAAATAGATATTGGTACGATTTTGTAAAGTGCTGACGCCTGAGGGAATAGTATGCGTGAGAGACTACAGGCTCGAGCCATACCCTAGGCAAGCATGCACGTACAAAATCGTAAAATAAAAAAAGCATATCACTGTAAACTTTAAAAAATCAGTTTAATGATATGCTTATTTATTTACAATCATTGAATTTAAACGATAAAGCCAAGAATAATCGAAACGATAAAAAATAAAGTACTCAGTACGACAAAAGAGAATATCCAATTATATTGTTTTCTTTCTTTTAAATGTAATTCTTTCATACTTGGATTCATCATCTCATCATCTTTCAAATAATCTTGTGATGCTTTTGACTTCATATGGAAATTAAACTTCCTAATAGCTTGTCTTGATACAGTACCAACACCATCCTGTTTCATAGCCAAAACCCAACTCGCAGCAAAAAGCAAAGTCATAATATAAAAGTATATATTAACCGCTTGATCAATATCTTTTAAAAAGATAAGACAAAGTAATAAAAATAAACCAATATAACTAATTGTAAAAATACTCCAATATTTCATAATTACCTACCTCAACTGATTAGAATTACTTGTATTATAACAGATTGAAAAAAAATTTTTATGTTTTGCGGAACTTAATAAAAAAAATGGTGTAATATTACTTATGTATATTTTGTGTATGTTGCTACATAGTAAATGACAGAAAATTAGCAAAAATAGGTAATCAATACATTGCTTATGAATAAATATACGTAATATATGTATATAACTGTCGCGTTGTCGCTTTATTGTAATAAAATAATTGCGTATTTCAAATAGTTTCATATTCAAAATTCAGAATATTCGTGTTGATTTACATTGTATAAATTATGTATAATGTATATAAATATTTCTGAATATTAAAAAGAAATATGAAATAGATAAGGGGATTGGAGGCAAAACAATGGTTAGGTATACTTTGAAACGTATTATTTATATGTTCATATCATTGTTTTTAATTATGACGATAACATTTTTCTTAATGAAATTGTTACCGGGTTCACCGTACAACGATGAGAAATTATCAGAAGATCAAAAGGTTATTATCAACGAAAAGTATGGTTTGAATGATCCTGTACCAGTACAGTACGCAAACTATTTGGGCAGTGTTGCAAAAGGGGATTTCGGTATTTCATTCCAATACGATAACAGAGAGGTTTGGAGTTTAATTAAACCAAGACTTGGACCATCTGTAGAAATGGGTACATACGCAATGATTTTAGGAACTATAACAGGATTATTACTTGGTATAGTTGCTGCAATTAGACAGAATACAATTATAGATTATGGGGCCACCTTCCTATCGGTAATATTTATATCTGTTCCATCATTCGTTCTAGCAGTACTACTACAATATGTATTTGCAGTTGAATGGCAAATATTCCCTGTAGCAGGTTGGAGTGGATTCATGACAGCAGTACTACCGTCGATTGCTCTAGCAGCTGGTGTAACAGCAACAATTGCACGTTACATTCGTTCTGAGATGATTGAGGTCCTTGGTTCTGATTACATAGAATTAGCGAGAGCTAAAGGGATGTCTAGCGCTCGAGTTATATTTGGACACGCAGTTCGTAATGGTTTAATTCCAATAATTACGATTATCGTTCCAATGTTAGCAGGTATTTTAACAGGTACTTTGACAATTGAAAATATATTTGGCGTACCAGGTCTAGGTGACCAATTCGTACGTTCTATTCAAACTAATGACTATCCAGTTATTATGGCTTTAACTTTATTATTTAGTTTCTTATTTATTATTTCAATCTTTATAGTAGATGTACTTTATGGATTAGTTGATCCAAGAATTCGTGTTGAAGGAGGTAAAAAATAATGGCTAACAATGAAGATAACAAATTAAATAATAGCGGTTATGATAATGCCTCAGTCACACATTCTTCACAAGGTATACCTGCTGAAAAGTTTGTGTTACATGGTAGAGACAAAGTAGTAGAAGAGAAATTTGAAAGGCAAAGTCGTACATTTTGGCAAGATGCATGGAAACAATTAATAGGTAATAAATTAGCTGTAATAGGGCTAGTTGGATTATTAATCATGACTTTATTATCACTTGTTGGTCCATTGATGAATGATCATAAATTTAGTGACCAAAATGTATCACACGCAAACTTACCACCTAAAATTCCAGTATTAGATAAAGTTCCTTTCTTACCATTTGATGGTACTGATAGAGATGGCTTTGATTTATATGAAAGTCAAAGTGTAAATGAAAATTACTGGTTTGGTACAGATGAACTTGGACGTGACTTATGGACACGTACTTGGAGAGGAACTCAAGTATCATTATTCATCGGTTTAGTAGCAGCAGCATTAGATATCTTTATCGGTGTAATATACGGTGCAGTTTCAGGGTACTTCGGAGGTAGGATTGATGATATTTTACAACGTATAGTTGAAATTCTTTCTTCAATTCCTAACTTAATTGTCGTGATTTTATTCGTATTACTATTCGATCCATCAATGTGGACGATTATATTAGCCATGTCAGTAACAGGTTGGCTCGGTATGAGTCGTATCGTTCGTGGTCAATTCTTAAAACTAAAAGAACAAGAATTCGTAATGGCTTCTAGAACATTAGGTGTTTCAAACTTTAAATTAATCTTTAAACATATCCTGCCAAATACACTTGGTCCAATAATTGTAACTTCAATGTTTACAGTTCCAAGTGCGATATTCTTTGAAGCTTTCTTAAGTTTCATCGGTTTAGGGATTCCTGCACCACAAGCGTCACTAGGTTCATTAGTTGATACAGGAAGAAAGATGTTATTAATCTTCCCACATGAATTATTCGTACCAGCTGTTGTACTTAGTTTGTTAATCTTATTCTTCTACTTATTCAGTGATGGTTTAAGAGATGCATTCGATCCTAAAATGCGTAAATAATAAGGAGGAAATTAAATATGGCTAAGAGAATATTAGAAGTAAATAACTTACATGTTTCCTTCGACATTGACGCGGGGGAAGTACAAGCAGTAAGAGGTGTTGACTTTTATTTAGATAAAGGTGAAACACTAGCTATTGTTGGTGAATCAGGTTCGGGAAAATCAGTTACAACAAAAGCTTTAATGCAATTACTACCTAAAAAAGTAGGTAGAATTAAAGACGGCTCAATCTTATTTGATGGGAAAGATTTAGCTAAATTAAGTGAAAAAGAAATGCAAAAAATTCGTGGTAAAGAAATCGGGATGATATTCCAAGATCCAATGACTTCGCTTAATCCAACAATGAAAATTGGTAAGCAAGTAATGGAACCACTTATTAAGCACCAAAAATTATCAAAAAGCGATGCCAAAAAAAGAGCGTTAGATATCTTGAACTTAGTAGGATTACCGAAAGCTAAAGAAAGATTTAATAACTTTCCTCACCAATTCTCTGGTGGTCAAAGACAAAGAATTGTTATTGCGACAGCATTAGCTTGTGATCCTAAAGTGCTAATTGCAGATGAACCTACAACAGCATTAGACGTAACGATACAAGCACAAATTTTGGAGTTAATGAAAGAATTACAACATAAAATTGACACATCTATTGTTTTTATTACGCATGATTTAGGTGTTGTAGCAAACGTTGCTGATAGAGTTGCAGTTATGTATGGCGGTCAAATTATTGAAACAGGTTCAGTTGATGAAATTTTCTATAATCCGAAACATCCTTATACTTGGGGGCTATTATCTTCTATGCCAAGTTTAGAGACATCACATGACACAGAACTATTAGCAATACCTGGTTCTCCACCAGATTTAATTAAGCCTCCAGTAGGCGATGCGTTTGCGAGACGTAGTGAATATGCGTTAGATATTGACTATAAGGAAGAGCCACCTTGGTTCCAAGTGTCTCCGACGCATTTCGTTAAATCTTGGTTATTGGATGATAGAGCACCTAAAGTAGAATTGCCAGAAGCTGTTAAATTAAAACAAAGAGAAACACCAGAACAATTTGACAAGCCAAAACGTGTAGAAAGGGTGACGTTCTAATGGCTGATAATAAAGAAGTATTAATTGATGTTCAAAATTTAAAGCAATATTTTAATGTTGGTAAGAAAAATGAAGTTAGAGCAGTTGATGATATCTCCTTTAAAATCTATAAAGGTGAAACATTAGGTTTAGTAGGTGAATCTGGTTGTGGTAAGTCCACAACTGGTCGTACACTTATCAAATTATATGATGCTACTGACGGTAAAGTGGTATTTGATGATGTTGATATACAGAATATTAAAAAGAGAAAAGATTTATTAAGATTTAATCGACGCATGCAAATGATATTCCAAGACCCATATGCCTCATTAAATCCAAGGTTAAAAGTTATGGATATCATTGCTGAAGGATTAGATGTACATAAACTTGTATCAAGCAAAGAAGAAAGAAAAAAACGTGTCTATGATTTATTAGAGACAGTTGGTTTATCTAAAGAGCATGCAAATAGATATCCACATGAATTCTCTGGTGGTCAAAGACAAAGACTGGGAATTGCACGTGCATTAGCTGTTGAACCTGAATTTATTATTGCAGATGAACCGATATCTGCACTAGATGTATCTATTCAAGCTCAAGTAGTTAACTTAATGCAGAAGCTACAAGATGAAAAAGGTATAACTTTCTTATTCATAGCGCATGATTTATCAATGGTTAAATATATTTCAGATAGAATTGGTGTAATGTACTTTGGTAAGTTGGTTGAACTTGGACCTTCAGATCAAATATATAAACATCCACAACATGAATATACAAAATCATTATTATCAGCTATTCCATTACCAGATCCTGATTCTGAAAGAACAAGAACAAGATCATCATATAATCCGGAAATACATAAATATGAAGATGATGATAAATTGGAATTAAGAGAAGTAGGACCTGATCATTACGTTTATTGTTCTGAAAAGGAATTTGCTGAGAAAAAAGAAAACTATAACAAAACTTTTGATTTATCAGAAGCGTAATTTTAACAAACCTTAAAATTGCTATTACTTGTTATAAAATTATTTTGTAGTATAACTATTGTTTGAAAATTGTGTGAAATACTATTGTCTTTCATACATTTTTAAAATATAATAAAATTAACAATCTTCTGAAAATTCAGAAGAAAGTAAACAAGGGGGAAAAGCTATATGAGGAAAAGACTTTCGGTTTTATTGTCAATATTAGTTGCAGCTGTTTTAACGTTAGCAGCATGTAGTGGTGGCGGTTCTAAAAAAGATGAGGGAGGTAAAGGCGGCGTTAAAAGTGAAAAATCTGAAAACGTCTTAAACTTATCTTCAACATCTGATATTCCTACGATGGATTCATCGTTAGCAACTGACCAAGTTTCATTTATCAACTTTAACCAGACATTAGAGGGATTATATGTACTAGATAAAGATGATAAGGCAGTACCAGGTGTTGCTAAAGGGGAACCTGAAAAATCAGAAGACGGGAAAACATGGACAATTAAATTACGAGATGATGCAAAATGGTCAAATGGTGATCCAGTTACTGCTCATGACTTCGTATATGCATGGCAAAGAACGGTAGATCCTAAAACAGCTGCTGAATATGCATACATGTTTGAAAATATCGAGAATGCTAAAGAAATCTCAGCAGGTAAGAAAAAACCTGAAGAATTAGGTGCTAAAGCAATTGATGATCAAACATTAGAAGTCAAATTAGTGAAAGACGTACCTTGGATGCAAAGCTTATTCGCTTTCGGTTCATTCATGCCTCAAAATGAAAAATTCGTTGAAAAACAAGGTAAAAAGTTCGGTACTACAGCTGAAGCTACTTTATCTAATGGACCATTCCAATTAAAAGAATGGAAAACAGAAGATAACTGGAAACTAGTACCTAACAAAGAGTATTGGGATAAAGACAAAGTTAAACTAGACGAAGTAAACTATAAAGTCGTAAAAGAATCTCAAACAGCTTTAAACATGTATCAAACAGGTAAATTAGATTCAGTAGTATTAGACCCACAAAATGTTAATAAATATAAAGATAAAGAAGATTTTGTAACTGAATTAAACACTTCAAATTATTTCTTTAGAATTAACAGTACGAAAAATAAAGATTTGAAAAATGAAGATTTAAGAAAAGCATTTGCAAAATCAATTGATAAAGATGAATATGTAAAATCATTATTAAATAATGGTTCAACTGTTTCAGATAAATTAATGGTTAAAGATTTCGTTAAAGATAAAGATGGTAAAGATTACATCGATGGCGTGAAATCTCCATTAAATTATGATAAAAAAGAAGCGAAAAAATTATTAGAAAAAGCTAAAAAAGATACTGGTAAAGATAAATTCGATATTGAATTATTAACTTATGATGCTGATGAATCTAAAAAAGCAGCTGAATTTGTAAAAGAACAAGTAGAGAAAAACTTACCAGGCGTAACTTTAAAAATTAAACAACAACCGTTCAAACAAAAATTAGCTTTAGAATCTAAAGGCGACTATGATATTTCATTCGCTGGTTGGGGTCCTGACTATCCTGATTCAACGACTTTCTTAGACTTATTCAAGAAAGATAGTCCTCATAACCAAACTGGATATTCAAATCCTGAATATGACAAAGCTTTAGAGGAAGCTAACTCTGATGAAATGTTGAAAGAAGAAAATAGTGCTAAACGTACTAAATTGTTACAAGATGCAGAATCTAAATTCTTAGACTCAGCCTCTATTGGACCACTATATCAACAAGGTATTGCACGTTTACGTCAACCATATGTTAAAAACTGGGAACCACATAAATTCGGTGGAGACTACTCACTTAAACAAGTAGAAATCGCTGGAGCTAAATAAAAGTGAATGAAAGCAATCAATGTAAACATTGATTGCTTTTCTTTATATCAATTTCTATGTTTTAAAAATTAAAAGGGGGATTATCAATATGCATAAAAGATTAAAAATAATTTTTGTAATGTTAGTGTCTCTTGTAGTGATCTTGTCTGCGTGTAGTAGTGATAATAAGGAGAAGAAAGATAATAATATTAAACAATCTAAATCCAAAAACGAATTGAATTTATCATCTGGTGATGATATTCCTACAATGGATCCTTCATTAGCAGCTGACCAAGTATCATTTACGACTTTTGCTCAAACTCTAGAGGGCTTGTATGTACTTGATAAAGATGATAAACCAATTCCAGGAGTTGCAAAAGATAAGCCTAAAAAGTCGAGTGATGGTAAAACATGGACAATTAAATTAAGAGATAATGCAAAATGGTCTAATGGTGACCCAGTTACAGCTCACGATTTTGTATTTGCTTGGCAACGTTCAGTAGATCCTGAAACTGCAGCAGAGTTTGCATATATGTTTGAAAACATTGAAAATGCAAAAGAAATAACTGCTGGAGATAAGAAACCTGAAGAACTTGGTGTGAAAGCAATTGATGATCAAACACTAGAAATTAAACTTATTAAAGATGTACCATGGATGGAAAGTTTATTAGCTTTTGGCTCATATATGCCTCAAAATGAAAAATTTGTTAAAAAACATGGAGACAAATTTGGGACAACAGATAAAACGACTTTATCAAATGGTCCATATAAATTAACAGAATGGAAACCAGAAGATAGATGGAAATTAGAAAAGAATGATGAATATTGGGATAAAGATAAAGTGAAAGTTAAAGAAGTTAATACTAAAGTAGTGAAAAACACACAAACTGCTATTAATATGTATCAAACAGGCAAATTAGACATGGTCGGTTTAGACGCTCAAAATGTTAAGAAATATAAAGAGAGAAAAGACTTTTCAACGGAGTCTACATCGGGTAGTTACTTCTTTAGAATCAATAAAGAGAAGAATGAAAATCTAAAAAATGAAGATTTAAGAAAAGCGATAGCTAAATCAATTGATAAAAAATCATATGTTGATTCATTATTAAATAATGGTTCTAAACCTTTAGATACTTTAATGATTAAAGACTTTGTAAAAGATAGTGATGATAAAGATTATACTAAAGGTGTTAAATCTTCATTAAACTATGACAAAGATGAAGCTAAGAAACATCTAGATAAAGCTAAAAAAGATTTAGGAAAAGATAAATTTACAATAGAATTACTGACTTATGATGAAGATGAATCTAAAAAAGCAGGAGAATTTGTAAAAGAGCAAATAGAGAAGAACTTACCTGGTGTTACTTTAAAAATTAAGCAACAACCATTTAAACAAAAACTTGCATTAGAATCTAAAAAAGATTTTGATATATCATTTGCAGGTTGGTTCCCGGACTATCCAGATCCAACAACATTCTTAGATTTATTCACATCTGACTCACCACATAACCAAACAGGATATGCGAATAAAGAATATGATAAAGCATTAGAAGAAGCGAATTCAGATGAAATGCTTAAACCAGAGAACAGCGATAAAAGAATTAAAGCGTTACAAGACGCAGAAACTAAATTCTTAGATTCAGCCTCTATTTCGCCATTATTCCAGACAGGCTCAGCAAGATTGAGACAACCATATATTAAAAATTGGCAAAATCATAAATATGGCGGGGACTATACATTGAAAGGTGTAGAAATAGAAGGAGCTAAATAATTATGAAAGACTGGGACAAATTAATTGTCTCAGTCTTTTTTTGAATGTGATCACAAGTTTATAACACCTTACAAGAGTGGACTTAAAAACAGAACTCAACGAACTTATTATAAGTGCTACTTTATAAATGAATTTTCATATCCGACACGCCTGAGGAAACAGTACAAGTCGAAGACTACAGGCTAAGACTGTACCCTAGGCAAGGGAGGTTATGAAACCTTTTTTAGTATAAACGAAGAAGCATGACGCATATAAGTTGTACTTCTTTTTGATGAATAATAATAATATTTAAAATTAAACAATATATTTTAAGTATATAATGTGAAGTTATGTTGCGACAAATGGAAAATAACATTATAATTGAAGAAAGTTCAGAAATGACTGAATTTTCAAAAATTGAATAAGGGGAAATGTTTATGAATAACAAGCATTTTAGGTGGAGTTTTTTAGTTTTATTGTCGGTTGTATTACTTTTATCGGCATGTAGTGGTGGAAATGGAAAGAAGGATAGTGACTCTTCTGCAGGGGATGGCAAAAAGTTACGATTAATTTCAATTTCTGATATTCCATCAATGGATTCAACGTTAGCAACAGATGCTGTTTCATTCGATGCGTTAAATAATACAATGGAAGGATTGTATAAGTTAGACAAGAATGACAAGGCAATACCGGGAATTGCGAAAGGTGATCCTAAAAAATCCGACGATGGTTTAACGTGGACAATCGAATTGAGAGATGCGAAATGGTCTAATGGCGATAAAGTTAAAGCTGACGATTTTGTATATGCTTGGCGTAAGCTTGTAGATCCAAAAAACGCTTCTGAATATGCATTTATCATGTTTGATATTGAAAATGCAGAAGATATTAACAAAGGAGATAAAAAGCCTGAAGAATTAGGTGTTAAAGCGATTGATGATAAAACACTAGAAATTAAACTTAATCGTGAATTACCTTATTATCAAGAACTATTAACATTCGGATCATTCTTACCACAAAATGAGAAGTTCGTTAAAGAAAAAGGCGATAAGTACGGTACAACAGCAGAAGATACATTATATAACGGTCCGTTCACATTATCAGATTGGAAAACGGAAGATAATTATACATTGACTAAAAATAAAGAGTACTGGGATAAAGGTAACGTGAAGTTAGACAGCGTTAACTTTAAAGTAGTTAAAGAACCTCAAACAGCTTTAAATATGTATAATGCTGGTGATGTTGATGAAGCTTTAATACCAGCTGAAAATGTTAAAAAATATAAAAAAGATAAAGCTTATAATACAGAACTTGAATCACGTGTTTACTTTATGAGATTGAACCAAAAAGATGTACCTGAATTTAAAAACAAAGATTTAAGAATGGCTATTGCACAATCAATTGATAGAGAACAATATGTTAAGAGTAATTTAAATAATGGTTCTAAAGCAGCAAAATCATTAGTACCTACTGAATTTGTAAAAGATACTAAAGGTGAAGATTATACTAAAGGCGTTAAGACTGAAAATAAATTTAACAAAAAAGAAGCTAAGAAACATTTAGAAGCTGCTAAAAAAGATCTTGGCAAAGATGAATTTACTTTTGAACTGTTAACGTACGATCAAGATAATGCTAAAAAAGATGCAGAATATTTCAAAGAACAAATTGAACAAAATCTACCTGGCGTTAAAATTAAAGTTAAACAACAGCCATATAAACAAAAGTTAAAGCTTGAATCAAGTATGGATTATCAAATTGCGTTCGGTAGATGGGGCCCAGATTATCCAGATGCGATGACATTCCTAGAATTATTTACAAGTGATAATGTAATGAATGAAACGGGTTGGAAAAACAAAGAATATGATAATAAAATTGAAGACGCAGGAAATAAATTACTAGATAAAGAACAAAAACGTGTTGAAACAATGCAAGATGCTGAAACATTGCTGTTGGATGAAGCTGCAATTGTTCCAGTCTATCAACAAGGTAATGCGAGGTTAACACAAAGTTATGTAAAAGGTATTGAAAGACATAAGTTTGGTGGAGACACAGATTTAAAACATGCATATATTCAAAAGTAACAGATCGATAGTTTATATAAATAGAAAACTAGGGGGATGAGGTTACATGTCGAAAATGTTCAAATTTTTAGCAATGATGTTAACTGCAGTACTAGTATTAAGTGCTTGTTCATCAGGTGGAGGTAAAAAAGACTCTAAAAGTGATGAAGCATTAGATTTACAAATCAATGGTGACGTTCCAACAATGGATTCAGCAATGGCAACAGATGGTTTATCATTTGATATGTTTTTCCAAACTATGGAAGGACTATATACATTAGATAAAAACGATAAAGCAATACCAGCTGTAGCAAAAGGGGAACCTAAAATCACAAATGATGGTAAGAAATGGACTGTAAAATTAAGAGAAGATGCTAAATGGTCAAACGGAGATCCAGTAACTGCCAATGATTTTGTCTTCGCTTGGAGAAAAGTAGTGGATCCAGACACTGCATCTGAATATGCATATATTTTATATGATATAAAGAATGCTGAAGACATAAATAATGGTGACAAAAAGCCAGAAGAACTTGGCGTGAAAGCTGTAGATGATCATACTTTAGAATTTGAACTTACAAAATCATTACCATATTATAAAGAACTATTGTCATTCGGTACATTTATGCCACAAAATAAAAAGTTTGTTGAAAAACAAGGTGATAAATATGGTACAACTGTAAAATCAACTCTTTATAATGGTCCATTTAAAATGAGTGAATGGAAAACAGACGATAAAGTTACTTTAGAAAAAAATGATAAATATTGGGACAAAGATAAAGTTAAATTAGATAAAGTAAATTATAAAGTAGTTAAAGAAGCATCAACAGCTGTAAATTTATATGAAACTAATAAATTAGATATAGTAGATTTACCAGCTGAACAAGTGAAAAAATACAAAGATGATAAAGCATTTAATACTGAGTTAGATACTGTGACTTATTACTTTAAATTAAATGAAGATACAGTACCTGAATTTAAAAATCAAGACTTTAGATTAGCATTTGCAAAAGCAATTGATAAAGAAGCTTATGTAAAAAATAATTTAAATAACGGTTCAATTCCGAGTGATAATTTTGTGCCAAAAGACTTTGTTAAAGATAGCAAAGGTAAAGAATATCAAGATGGTGTGAAAAATACAAATCAATATAATGTTAAAGAAGCAAAAAAACATTTTGAAAAAGCTAAAAAAGCATTAGGTAAAGATAAATTCACTATAGAATTAATGACTTATGATAAAGATACAGCTAAAAGAGATGCTGAATACTTTAAAGAACAACTTGAGAAAAATTTAGAAGGCGTAACAATAAAAATTAAACAGCAACCATTTAAACAAAAACTTGATGTAGTATCAAAAGGACAATATGAAATGTCATTAGAAAACTGGATTCCAGATTATCCAGACCCAATGACATTCTTAGAGTTATATGTAACGGATGGCTCGCACAATAATACAGGATGGTCTAATAAAGAATACGACAAAATTATTAAAGCAGCTGATTCATCATTAGCAAGCAATCCTGACAAACGACTTTCTGAACTACAAAGAGCAGAAGGTATGTTATTAAATGAAGCGGGTATCGTTCCACTTTATCAAGTAGGCGTAGCTCAACTTCAAAAACCAAATGTTAAAAATGTAGTAAACCACCAATTCGGAGGCGTTTCTACTTTAAAAGAAGCATACATTGAGAAATAAGAAATTAGAGAATCCACAGCGACATTGTTTATGTCACTGTGGATTTTTGTTTATTTATCAAGACATGGTCAACATGATAAATAGAAAGGCTGAATATTGCAAGACAGGGTCGACAAGCTACGTAGAGCGGTTGAATGTTGCAAGACATGGTCAACATTATAAATAGAAAGGCTGAATATTGCTAGTGGAGACCAACATGATAAATAGAGCGTTCGAATGTTGCAAGACAGGCTAAACATGATAAATAGAGCGGTTGAACATTGCAAGACAGGCTAAACATGATAAATAGAGAGGCTGAATGTTGCTAGTGGAGACCAACATGATAAATAGAGCGGCTGAATGTTGCAAGACAGGCCAAACATGATAAATAGAACGGTTGAATGTTGCAAGACAGGCCAAACATGATAAATAGAACGGTTGAATGTTGCAAGACAGGCCAAACATGATAAATAGAGCGTCCGAACATTGCAAGACAGGCCAAACATGATAAATAGAGCACATCCAATTACTACAATTTAATAATCTGATATATTACGACAAAATAAAGAAGATACTGAAACAATTAATTGCCCCAGTATCTTCTTTATTTTAATATTTACTTTCTTTTACGACCTAGACCCATAGCATTTTCCATCTTCTTCAATGTTTTATTAGCTACAAAGCTTGCTTTATCTCTACCTTTATCAAGGATTTCATCTAATACTTCTTTATTTTCATAGAAGTAATTAAATTTCTCTTGGAATTCTAATAGGAATTTTTTAACTTCTTCAGCTAAGTCTCCTTTAAAGTCTCCGTATCCTTTATCTTCATATTGAAGTTCAAGTTCTTCGATTGATTTGCTTGTAATACTTGAGTAGATGACTAATAAATTACTAATACCCGGTTTGTTTTCTTTATCATATTTAACGATGCCATCTGAGTCTGTTACCGCACTTTTAATTTTTTTGGCTGCAACGTTTGGTTCATCTAGTAAAGAAATAAAGTTTTTTTGATTGTCATCACTTTTACTCATTTTTTTAGTAGGGTCTTGTAAACTCATTATTCTAGCGCCAAATTTAGGCATATGAATAGCTGGTTTTGTTAACACGTCATTGTATTTAGAATTAAAACGGTCAACAACATTACGAGTTAGTTCTATATGTTGTTTTTGATCATCTCCAACAGGGACGATGTTTGTGTTATAGAGCACGATATCTGCTGCCATTAATGGTGGATAAGTTAATAAACCAGCAGGGATACCTTGTGTTTGCTTTTGTGCTTTATCTTTATATTGTGTCATTCTTTCTAATTCACCAATTGAAGTAATCGTAGTTAAAATCCAACCTGCTTGAATATGGGCTGGTACTTCTGATTGGATGAATAAAGTTACCTTTTCATGATCTAAACCTGATGCTAAATATATAGCAGCTAATTTCCGCGTATTTTCTCTTAATTTAAGTCTGTCTTGAGGTACTGTTATAGCGTGTTGATCTACAATACAAAAAAAGCAGTCATAATCATGTTGAATCTCATTAAATTGTTTTAAAGCGCCAATATAATTACCTAAAGTTGGAATTCCACTTGGTTGGATGCCTGAAAATAAAGTTTCCATTAAATGTTGCCTCTTTTCTACAAAATTTCTTTATATCATTATAACAGTATTTTATTCATTTGTAAGTTGTGTTATTCTTAGTAGTAGATAAATATATTGTTTAAAGTAAATTCATCTATATTTTATGTGCTTTTTAATGAATTATTAGAAATTTCTCATTTAATTTTAATCTTTGAGTTATATAATATATTTATAGCAATTAGAAAAAGATTAAACCAAGTGAGCAACATATGTTTAACCTAGGGCTATATGGGGTATACATAACTAAGTGCATTTTATCTTATAAGTTCACTGACGTTTAACATAAATAATATTCAATTAGGAGAGTGAGATGTATGGTAACATTATTTACTTCACCAAGTTGCACATCTTGCCGTAAAGCGAAAGCATGGTTACAAGAACATGACATTCCGTATACGGAGCGTAATATTTTTTCAGAACACTTAACATTAGATGAAATTAAATCAATTTTAAAAATGACAGAAGATGGAACAGACGAAATCATTTCTACTCGTTCTAAAACTTATCAAAAATTAAATGTAGATATCGATGCATTACCTCTACAAGAATTATATACAATTATTCAAGATAATCCAGGTTTACTACGTCGTCCAATCATTTTAGATGACAAACGTTTACAAGTTGGATATAACGAAGATGAAATTCGTCGTTTCTTACCTAGAAAAGTACGTACGTTCCAACTATTGGAAGCACAACGTATGGTTGACTAATTTAGTCTAATATTAAATTTGTAGCTCCTGTATACAGGGGCTATTTTTGTATAAAAAATTAAATGCGAATAGTTTAAACAAATTACTGTTAAAATGTATTTGTTTATAATACAATGAATGTACTATTCCTAGAGTAAGGGAGTGTGACATTATGAGAATAGAACGAATTGATGAAACAACTGTAAAATTATTTATAACTTATCAAGATATCGAAGCAAGAGGATTCAAACGAGAAGATTTATGGACAAACCGTAAACGAGGCGAAGAATTTTTCTGGTCTATGATGGATGAAATTAACGATGAAGAAGAATTCGTTGTTGAGGGGCCTTTATGGATTCAAGTGCATGCGTTTGAAAAGGGTGTTGAAGTAACAGTTTCTAAATCTAAAGGTGATGAACTGTTAAATATGACTGACGAGGAATCTAATGAGCAATTAGAATATCAAGTCAATGATTTCTTATCTCAAGCACTCGATTCTGACCAGAATATCGGAGAACTCTTAAATGATGGCAAAGAAGATGAAGAAAAACAATTTATTCCTAAAGACATCGGATTACTTGTTAGGTTTGAAGAGCTAGAAGATATTATCGAATATGCACATTATAATGAACATAAAGATATTGTATTTACAGACTTATTATATATGTTAGATAACAAATATTATTATTATGTACAATTTGATCAAATAGATAGTGAAGAAATTATTAATGATTTCTATGGGCAACTACTTGAATATGCAAATCCAACTCAAGTATCTAAATTATATCTAGATGATTATGCAAAAATTGTCATGAGTTATAATGTTATGGGTCAAGTAACAAGATATTTTGAACCGAAAAATTAAATAAGTAATTTTAGCACCTCTTTACGTTTTATATAGTAAAGAGGTGTTTTTATGTTAATAGGACTAAATCAAAATAGCGAACTCATATATGCGCAACATGCTAAATCACAAGAAATATATAAATGTCCTGAATGTTTATCAGAACTTATTTTGAAAAAGGGCAAACATATGGTAACCCATTTCGCACATAAAGCAAATAGTTATTGTATGAGGAATAGCTATAAGAAAGAGTCTTTAATGCATTTAGCCTCTAAACATCACATTTATTCACACTTGAATAATAAAGTGACAATAGATATGGAATATTATTTACCAGAAATTGATCAAATACCTGATATTATAATTAATAGAAATTTAATAGTTGAATTTCAATATTCTTCAATTAGTCTTGATTTATTGATGGATAGAACAGAAGGATTTAAAGCACTAAATATGAAGGTGATTTGGATAGGGAAAGATATAGATTATCGTAATGGAATAATGCATCTAAGTTATTTTGAAGCTGCATTAATCAATCACTGTGAAAGAACATTGATTACTTATAATCCTAATAATCAAATGTTAATTAGATATGAAAGGATTCAATCGCTTGATAAGCATACATTTATTGGTTTTAAAAAAGAAATTAAATGGGAAGACTTATTGAATAGCTATCATGTACAAGACGTTCCTAATTTATATTTATCAGATAGGGCATATGATAATTATTTATCTAAATGTAGAAAAAGTAGAAATGTGTTAGAACCTACACTTTCACTATTATATAACGCAAGGTTAATACATAAGAAGAGGCTACAAATAATAGGGGTAATTGTACCTGAACAAATATATTTCTTAACACATTGTATAACTTGGCAATCATATTTGTTTTATGAAATGGAGAAAAGAACTTTTACTTTTGAGAAATTCTATAATTTTATTGAATTTAGAACTTTTCATGATTATAGTTTTTCAAAAAAAGAAATACTATTAAAGGCGTTAAATTCATATATATCGATTATTCACCAATAGGCTATATCACGTGCAAATTTGATTATTTAATGAGAAAATTATAAATATGAAATTCAAAGGAGGCTATTAATATGGCTAAGTTAATTACAAGGGAAGAACAGCAAGAACAATATACATGGGACCTTACAACTATTTTTGATTCAGATGAAGCATACGAAGAAGCTTTTAAAGAATTAGAAACATATTTAGGTAAAGAAGAACAATTCAAAGGACATTTGAAAGATAGTTCTGATACACTTTATCAAGCTTTATTATTGGATAGTGAAATAGATGAGAAACTAGGTAAAGTTTACGTGTATGCACATTTAAAGCACGATCAAGATACGGCTAATGATAAATATGCTGGCTACGAAGCAAAAGCAGCTACATTAGCGAACAAGTTTGCTAGCGCATGGAGTTTTATATTACCAGAATTAATGTCTATAGATGAAGCAACATTGAATGAATTTGTCGCTTCTAATGATAATTTAAAGAGATATCAATTTGATATTGAGAAATTAAACAAAAAAAGACCACATATTTTAAGTGATAAAGAAGAAAAAATACTTGCAGAAGCAGGCGAGGCATTACAAACACCAAGTAACGTATTCGGCATGTTTAATAATGCAGATTTAGAATTTAAACCTGCTGTTGATAAAGATGGAAATGAACATGAATTAACACAAGGTACATATACTAAGTTGTTAGAGTCTGAAGACCGCATTTTAAGAAAGTCAGCTTATGATAACGTATATGATGCGTATGGCAGCCATAACAACACTTTAACTGCTACATTAAGTGGTAAAGTTAAGACTGCAATATTCAGTTCTAAAGTACGTCAATATCAATCAGCTAGGGAACAAGCATTATCCAACAACTTTATCCCTGAAGAAGTATATGATAACTTAATTGAAACTGTACATAAGTATTTACCATTGTTACATCGCTACACTGAACTTAGAAAAGAGTTGTTAGGTTTAGATGAAATGCATATGTACGATATGTACACTCCACTAGTTAAGAACTCATCATTTGAAATGCCTTATGAAGAAGCTAAAGACTGGATGGTTAAAGCTTTACAACCGATGGGTAAAGAATATATCGAAGTTGTAGAAGAAGGACTAAATAATAGATGGGTAGATGTGTATGAGAATAAAGGTAAACGTTCAGGAGGTTATTCTTCAGGCGCACATTTAACAAATCCTTTCATATTATTAAACTGGTCAGATTCAATTTCTGATTTATTTACACTTATTCATGAATTTGGACATTCAGCTCACAGTTACTTTAGTAGAAAGCATCAACAATCAAATGAAAGTGATTATTCAATTTTTGTTGCTGAAGTTGCATCTACAACAAATGAAGCACTATTAAGTGAATATATGGATAAGAATTTAGAAGATCCAGAAAAACGTAAATATTTATTGAACCAAGAGTTAGAAAGATTCAGAGCTACATTATTTAGACAAACAATGTTTGCTGAATTTGAATATTTAATACACAAAATTGTAGAAGATGGTGAACCTTTAACGTCTGAACGATTAAATACTGAGTATGCTGAACTAAATAAAAAGTATTTTGGTGATTCAGTTGTAACAGATGATAATATATCTAAAGAATGGTCACGTATACCTCATTTCTATTATAATTTCTATGTTTATCAATATGCGACAGGCTATAGTGCTGCACAAGCATTAAGTAAACAAATATTAGATGAAGGTGAGCCTGCAGTTAAAAGATATATTAATGAATTCTTAAAAGCAGGTAGTTCTGATTATCCTATTGAAGTATTGAAAAAAGCAGGAGTTGATATGACTTCTAAACAGCCTATAGAAGAGGCGATGGAAGTCTTTGAACAAAAATTAAATGCTTTTGAGAAACTCGTAAAAGAGAATTAATTTTATGTACACGTTTCCAATATGACAACTGTGTGACAAATAAAAAAAACCGATGTTTTTTGTTGAATTTAGTGTCCATAGCATGTTATATTTTATACATGAAATTAATCACATAACAAACATACCCCTTTGTTTGAAGTGAAAAATTTCTCCCATCCCCTTTGTTTAAGCACCGTGTAATCAGACACGGTGTTTTTTTATTTATTTGTTCATAGTTAACATCCCAAAAGTTATCTATTAAATGCTAAATAGAAGTCAATTGGACTTTTATTTAGACAAGTAGTGTATGAAAGTTAAATTTATACACATAAAAATCCCAATCCGTTAAATTTTCGGATTGGGATTTTTTTTATTTTATTTAGTCTTCTTGAATTTCCAAAAGTCACCATGTGCAGAATCTTGTTGTTCGATATAATTTTGTAATTGTAGTTTTTTTAATTCTCTTTTAACAATTTTTTCTGGCCATTCATATATTGTCGCTATTTCTTGTTCAGAAATAATGCTTTGCGATTGTATATAATCTATTAGCTTAGGAGGTAGTTGTTTTTCAACTTCGGTTCCAATAAGTTCTTGAATAATATACGTATATATATGATATGGGTAAATACCTTCTACTTTGAGTCCTTCTGAATGCACATCTTCATTAAAGAAAACAAGTGATGGTGTCATATTAATATCCATCTCTCTAGCGATGTGTAAATCAGTTTGTAAACTTTCAGTAAGTGAGTGCTCTTTTAAATCTTTAATAAATACCGGTAAGTCAATTCCTGATTTATATGCACACTTTCTAATTAATTCCGATGTTATGATTTTTTCATGAGGTATGATTTCATTCTGAACTAAATTTAAAAATCTACTCGCTCTATTATGTCCTTGTAATTCTGCTGCTTTAAAAGCTAAAGCTACATTATCAAATTCACATGTACTTTGAGCCTGACATTTAGTTAAAACTTGGAGAGAGGGGTTCAAAATCTGACGAATTTTAACATATTTTTGATATTCAATTTTTAACTTTGCTAATGTAGATGATAGATTAAAACAGTCTTCGCAAAATGGATCGAAAAATGAATAAATTTCGATTTTGCTTACTGGTGATAAATCTATGTTATTTTGTTCATTAGCATGGATTAATCTTAATTCTTCGGCCATATTATCCACCTTCAACTATATTAAGCGTTAACCATGTGATTTGCAGTTAGCTTGAGTCTTTCATATAAATATTCTTGTACATCTTCATTTAACTGAGAGCTGGTAATTGCTTCTCGCATATTTTCTAACCAAGCATCTCTTTCTTTATCCGTAATTCTGAAAGGCAAGTGACGTTGACGTAACATTGGATGACCATGTTCTTCAGTATATAATGAAGGACCACCCAGAAATTGTGTTAAAAATTGCTTCTGTTTACGACTCGTTTCTGCAAAGTCACCAGGGAAAAGATGATTAATCCGATTATCTTTTTCAACTAGATAATAAAAGTGATCAATCATGTCGTACAAATCTTGGGGGTTGATTACTTCATATGGGGTCATAATTTCACCTTTTCTTGCTTATTTCAATATCGATAATATTAATATAACATGTTCATAAATTTTTAAAAGTATTTCGACTTGTAACGAAAATGAATTCATGTTGTTCTGCTTTGCGCATCAAAGAACCGTTTCACTTTATTATCAGGGACTTCTCTGGATATATTCAAGGTTCCTAATATATCGTTGAAAGCGATTTCGCCTTGAGTAAAGTCTGTTACTTCAAATTCAAGTTCATAATCCTCAATTCCTAAATAAATACTATGATCTAAGACTAATAAACCAGATTTCAATTTCTTTTCAAGTCTATAAGTTGTTAAATCACCAAGAAGACGAAGTTCAGATAACGGTATATTATGCTCAGTTAATATTTTAGTAATATTTTCTGGAAGAATTTGTATGTCTATTGGACGGTTTTGTTCGGGTAAGCTATCTATCACTTCATTATATTCTAATAGACCGACTTCTTGCGGAACTTTTAATGTTAATTCATAATCATTGTTTTTTTCACGAATCCTTAAAGCCATTTTATTTGAAATAATTTCATGATTTGGTGTGTCTATATAGTAATTAGTTTGTTTAAAGGGTTCACTTTGTTTAAAATAATATTGTTTGATTAGTTTATATTCATCAATAGTTAGTAAATTTTTGAATTCAATCTCTAATTCTTGTCCCATTTTTAAATGCACTTCCTTTTATACTATTATTATAGAAGATTTACGGATAAACAAGTAATTACATAAAATTAACTTGATGATATGAACGTTTAAATTAAAATGTGTTAAAATAGATTGGAATAAGGAGGAACAGCAATGCGTATTTATGTGAATGAAATTAAGATAAATGATAATCAAATCAAATGTTATACTGATCAATCAACTGAGGGGTTAGAACCAGCAGAACATATGATTGTAGACAGTGATAATCATGCATTTGTATATATGCTAGATAACGGTGAAAATTATAATTACTTATTATTTGTAGAAGAAACATGGTCAATGATATACGAACATTTTGATAAAGAAATTATCGTCAACGACCATTTAGTATTAACTTCATTTAAAGAGGAAATGGAATTTTTATTAGACAATATTGCAGATAATCACAATTATGGAAAAGAGTTTGTGGCTTCTGTAGAGAAAGCATTTGAATTAAACAAAGCGGAGTGATAGCTATGAATCAATGGGAAGAATTTTTGGCTCCATATAAACAAGCAATTGATGAATTAAAGATTAAATTGAAGGGGTTACGTAAACAATATGAATCTTCAGATAGACCTTCGCCAATTGAATTTGTTACTGGTCGAGTTAAGCCGATTTCAAGTATTATTGATAAAGCAAACCAACGTAACATTCCTTTCGATAGATTAAGAGAAGAAATGTATGATATTGCTGGTTTAAGAATGATGTGTCAGTTTGTAGATGATATTGATGTGGTCGTAGAATTATTAAGACAACGACAAGACTTTGAAGTTGTAGAAGAGCGTAATTACGTTGAATATACAAAAGAAAGTGGTTATCGTTCTTACCACGTTATTATCAGTTACCCAATCGAGACATTACATGGTCAAACAAATATTTTAGCAGAAATACAAATTCGTACTTTAGCAATGAATTTTTGGGCAACAATTGAACATACTTTGAGGTATAAGTATGATGGCGATTATCCTCCTGAAATTAGAAATAGACTAGAAAGAGCTGCAGAAGCGGCATTTTTACTGGATGAAGAAATGTCAGAAATACGTGAAGAAATACAAGAAGCTCAAGAGTATTATTCAAGACAAAAAAGTAATAAACATAAACATGATTAAGGGGTGAATGCTTTGAAGTATAATATATTATCTAAAGGAGATTCAAAATCTAATGCTTTAATGTATAAGATGAAAAATCATATGAATGACTTTAATATGATTGAAGATAAAGAATCCCCAGATATCGTAATTTCAGTTGGTGGTGACGGTACTTTATTACAAGCATTCCATCAATATAGTCATATGTTAGGTGATGTAAGTTTTGTAGGTGTACATACTGGACATTTAGGATTTTATGCTGATTGGTTACCTCATGAAGTTGAAAAATTAATAATAGAAATTAATAACTCAACATATCAAGTAATTGAATATCCATTATTAGAAGTAATTATTCGTTATAAAAAAGGTGGATATGAAACAAGATATTTAGCATTGAATGAAGCGACGATAAAAACAGATAATGGTGCTACATTAGTAGTAGACTTAGTATTAAGAGGTGAGCAATTTGAAAGGTTTAGAGGAGATGGGTTATGCGTCTCAACTCCTTCAGGCTCAACAGCTTACAACAAAGCATTGGGTGGAGCATTAATACACCCTTCACTTGAAGCTATGCAAATAGCGGAGATAGCTTCTATAAATAATAGAGTTTTTAGAACTGTAGGGTCCCCATTAGTATTACCTAAACATCATGTGTGTCATATACATCCTGTTAATCATGATACGTTGCAAGTTACAATTGATCATGTAAATGTAAAACATAAAAATATTGAATCTATTCAATATAGAGTTGCTAATGAAAAAGTTAGATTTGCTAGATTCAGACCATTTCCATTTTGGAAAAGGGTACATGATTCATTTATATCAAACGAGGAATAAGAAATGAAAGCAATACAATATAAAGTGACATTGTCTATGACATTAAAAGAATTTTTATATGATAAAGGCATTTCTAGAAAGAGTTTAAGCGCCATTAAGCAGAATGGCGCTTTATTAGTTAATTCAGAAAATATGACCGTAAGAAGTTTAATTCAGGAAGGTGATAAAGTAACAGTTTGTTTGCCGAATGAATTACCTAGTCATAACCTTAAACCTTTTAAAATGGATTTGAAGGTTTTATTTGAAGATGAATGGTTTATAATAGTTTCAAAACCGGCATTGATAAATATTGCTCCTTCAAGAGAACATCCTCATCATAGCTTAGTTGAAGCGGTATTGTATCATATGAATAAAAATGAAGAGCAAACAATTCCGCATATTGTGACACGTTTAGATAGAGGAACAAGTGGTATTGTAATATTTGCTAAGCATCAGTTGTTACATCATATGATTTCAAAGACTACATTAAATAAATATTATTTAGCAATTGTACATGGAATTGTAAAACAAAAATATGGACAAATTGAAGCGCCGATAGGTAGAGCTAAACATTCAATTATTGAACGTGAAGTATCTGAAGAAGGCAAATTTGCGCATACGGAATACGAATATTTAAAAGATGATAAACGAAATAGCCTGCTTAAATTGAAACTGTTAACTGGAAGGACCCATCAAATTAGAGTTCATCTTGCGCATATAGGTCATCCAATAGTTGGAGATAGTTTATATGGATATGAAAATAAAGAAATTTGTCATCAACTATTGCAATGTTACAACGTTGAATTTAAGCACCCAATAACTATGGAAAAAATAAATATAATTGATGAAATACATTATCACTTAGAAGGTATAGGTATGCTATAATAAATTGTATTTTTATGAGGAGGTGGCAAAGTTGGTTAACGAGAATAATGATCAATACATCGAAGACGAAGCGTTTGATAAAGAACAATTAGATACATTATTAGCAAATGGTGAAATTGACCAATTTCGAGAAGTTTTTTTAACAATGCATACATACGATCAAGGTGAATACTTTGAAATATGTGATAATGATATAAAACAAAAAATATATCAATATCTTTCTCCTGAAGAAGTTGCAGACTTTTTCGAAACGACTGAATTAGATGATGAGGAATATGAAGAAATTTTTCAAAATATGAATGCCAACTATGCTAGTCAAATGTTAAGTGAAATGTCTTATGATAATGCGGTAGATATGTTAAGCGTATTATCTAAAAATAAAATAGCCACTTTACTTGCACTCATGAATCGGGAAGATGCTCGAGAAATAAAAGCATTATTACATTATGACGAAGATACTGCCGGTGGTATCATGACCACTGAGTTTATTTCAGTATATTCGACTATGTCTGTCAAAGAAGCGATGTTCTATGTTAAAGAACAAGCTCCACAAGCAGAAACAATATATGTCATTTTTGTAGTGGATGAAAATAAAAAATTAGCTGGCGTTATCTCACTTCGAGATTTAATCGTTGCTGAAAATGATTCATATATAGAAGAAATTATGAGTGAACGTGTCATTAGCTCTAACGTAGCTGATGACCAAGAAGATGTAGCACAAACAATGCGTGACTATGACTTAATTGCTTTGCCTGTTATTGATTATCAAGATCATCTGTTAGGTATTATTACAATCGATGATATTTTAGATGTTATGGATGAAGAAGCAAGTGAAGACTACTCTAAATTAGCCGGTGTTTCTGATATCGATTCTACAAACGATTCAGTCTTCCAAACAGCTATGAAACGTTTACCATGGCTATTAATTCTAACAGTATTAGGTATGATAACAGCTTCAATATTAGGGCAATTTGAAGAAACGTTATCACAAGTGGCGTTACTTGCCGCATTTATACCTATAATAAGTGGTATGAGCGGGAATTCAGGTACACAATCACTTGCTGTATCAGTACGTAATATTTCTACAGGTGAAATTAATGAGCAAAGTAAATTCAAGCTTGCTTTACGTGAATCAGGGTCAGGGTTACTAACTGGTTTCCTTTGTGCAATAAGTTTATTTCTTATAATTGTATTGTTATATCGTGAACCTGTATTAGCATTAATCGTATCTGTCAGTTTAACAATTGCAATGACTGTAGGTACACTAATGGGTGCAATCATCCCAATGTTTATGAATAAAATGAATATCGATCCAGCCGTTGCTAGTGGACCGTTTATTACAACGATAAATGACATAGTAAGTATGTTAATATATTTCGGTTTAGCAACAGCGTTTATGTCTTATCTAATATAAGGAGAATAATATGGAGCATTCTAGTTTTACATCTCTTGTTATCGTTGTTATAGCTGCATTTTTGACACCTATACTTGTTAATAGACTTAAAATTTCTTTCTTACCTGTAGTTGTTGCTGAAATTATAATGGGGATCATTATTGGAGATTCATTATTTGGTTTAGTAAAAGAAGATGCATGGTTATCTATACTGTCAACATTAGGTTTTATATTTTTAATGTTTTTGAGTGGATTAGAAATAGATTTTAATGCTTTTAAAACGAAAAAACACTCTGACGAAGATACGAAAAATATACCGAGTAATATATATTTAACAACAGTTGTCTTCTCAGCAATTATGGTGTTATCTATTTTAGCAGCTTATATATTTAAATGGACTGGTTTAATAGATGATGTATTATTAATGGTCATAATTATTTCGACAATCAGTTTAGGTGTTGTAGTACCAACGTTAAAAGAAATGAATATCATGCATACTAATATTGGACAATTCATCTTATTAGTAGCAGTAGTAGCTGATTTAGCTACTATGTTGTTATTAACTGTTTATGGCACAATTTATGCAAAAGGAGATTCACCATTATGGTTGATAGGAATATTGATAGTATTCAGTATTGTCTTCTATATAATGGGGGGATTATTTAAAAAATCACCTTTTTTAAAAAATTTAACATCAGGAACGACACAAATCGGTATACGTGCAGTATTTGCTTTAATAATTTTACTAGTAGCATTAGCTGAAGGTGTAGGAGCTGAAAACATACTTGGTGCTTTCTTAGCAGGGGTAATCGTTTCATTATTAGGTCCTGACCAAGATATGGTTGAAAAGTTAGATTCCTTTGGATATGGTTTCTTTATACCTATATTCTTTATTATGGTCGGTGTGAATCTCAATATACCTTCACTTGTTAAAGAACCGAGTTTACTAATTATTATACCGTTACTGTTTATTGCATTTTTAATTACTAAGATTATCCCAGTGGCTTTTATTGGTAAATGGTATGATAAAAAAACAACGATTTCATCAGCATTTTTATTAACATCAACATTATCACTAGTTATCGCAGCAGCAAAAATAGCTGAACAACTTGGTACAATTAGTTCTGAAATTTCAGGTATTCTAATTTTAAGTGCAGTTATAACTTGTGTATTTGTTCCAATTGTATTTAAGAAAATGTTCCCAATGCCTGAAGAAACGAAGACGATTGTTAAAGTGAGCTTTATTGGTAAAAACCAACTGTCTATTCCAGTGGCTCAAAGTATACACTCTCATATTTATCAAACAACTATGTTCTTTAGAAAAGATCTTTCTGATAATAGAAAATTAGATCAAAGTATTAAAACATATGAACTTGATGATTATATTGAAGAAGAATTAGTTGAATTAGGTTTATTCGATTCAGATATTATAGTATGTTCAGCAAATGACGATGATATAAATAAAGAAGTTGCTTTAATGGCACATAATCATGGAGTTAAAAGAATCATTTGTAAACAAGAGAATGGTTCTGAAGATGTAGAATTTGATGGTAAGAATATTGAATTCTTTAGTAGTTTCTTAAGTAATAAAATATTGCTTAAAGGTTTAATTGAATCACCAAACATGTTGAACTTATTAAGTAATGTTGAAACATCATTATATGAAATTGAAATGAAAAATCATAGCTATCACAACGTATTGTTAAGATCATTCCCATTCGCAGGAGATGTAATCTTTGTTCGTATTATTAGAGGAAAAGATTCAATCGTGCCTCACGGGGATACGGAGCTACAATATGGTGATAAATTAATTGTAACTGGTTCGAAAGAATACGTTTCACAATTAAAACAAGATATGGAATTTATATAATAATTTAGTAAAAATGAGGAGGTACAAATAATCCTCATTTTTACTTTTTTTAAAATTTAAAATGAAAGTATAATGCTTGTCAGGTGGTCTGACCAGTGGTATCATAACGAGTGAATGTTATGAATAATATACATATTAAAGGAGTATAACTAATGTTTAATTTAGAAGGTAAAACATATGTAATCATGGGTATTGCAAACAAAAGAAGTATTGGCTTTGGTGTAGCTAAAGTGTTAGACGAATTAGGTGCTAACTTAGTATTCACATATAGAAAAGAACGTAGTAAAAATCAATTAGAAAAACTATTTGAAGAATTAAAAAATCAAAAAGAGCAACATATTTATGAATGTGATGTTCAACAAGATGATCACGTTGTAAATGCTTTTGAACAAATTGGTAAAAAATTTGGTCATATCGATGGTGTATATCATTCAATCGCTTTTGCTAACATGGAAGACTTAAGAGGTAGATTTATAGATACATCTCGCGAAGGCTTCTTATTAGCTCAAGATATTAGTTCATTCTCTTTAACAATTGTAGCTAGAGAAGCTAAAAAACTTATGCCTGAAGGTGGAAGTATTGTAGCGACTACTTATTTAGGTGGAGAATTTGCAGTACCTAACTACAATGTAATGGGTGTAGCAAAAGCAAGTTTAGAAGCAAATGTAAAATATTTAGCACGTGATTTAGGTGAAGATAATATTAGAGTTAATGCAATTTCAGCTGGACCAATTCGTACATTAAGTGCAAAAGGAGTAGGCGGATTTAACTCAATACTTAAAGAAATAGAAGAACGCTCACCATTAAAACGAAATGTAGATATAATTGAAGTAGGTAAAACAGCAGCTTATCTATTAAGCGATTATTCAAGCGGCGTAACAGGCGAAAATATCCATGTAGACTCAGGTTATCACATCGTAAGATAATAGATTTGAGCATATAAAGAAATAGTATTAATAAACTCCATTCATAATTAGCTTATATAAACATAAGTTATAGTATGAATGGAGTTTTTGTCTAGGATAATGAGAAAGATTTGGAAATAAATTAGGATTCGTGATCAGTAATAGAGACGTTATGAGTATTTCTTGGAAAAATGAGTGAAGTTGTAGATTAAGTCAGTAGTTAATCTAAGAGATGGTAGAAGTTGTAGATTAATTGAGTAGTTAATCGAAGAGATAGGTAAAGTTGTAGATTAATTAGTGAGTTAATCTAAGAGATGAGTGAAGTTGTAGATTAATTAGTGAGTTAATCGAAGAGATGGTAGAAGTTGTAGATTAATTAGTGAGTTAATCTAAGAGATGGTAGAAGTTGTAGATTAATTGAGTAGTTAATCGAAGAGATAGGTGAAGTTGTAGATTAATTGAGTAGTTAATCTAAGAGATGAGTGAAGTTGTAGATTAATTAGAGAGTTAATCGAAGAGATAGGTGAAGTTGTAGATTAATTGAGTAGTTAATCGAAGAGATAGGTGAAGTTGTAGATTAATTAGAGAGTTAATCTAAGAGATGAGTGAAGTTGTAGATTAAGTCAGAAGTTAATCTAAGAGATTCAAAATTCATATTAAAAAAACTGAAACCAGTATTGGTTTCAGTTTTTTATTTTAAATCATTATCTAGAATTGGATCGTCTTCTACTGTTCTACTTGCGGTTGAACTTATTGATTGTCTATGTGTATATACATTTCTTACAATTGTCTTAAGGACTGCATATGTTGGTACCGCTATTAATATAGCTACGAATCCGCCTAAATTACCAGCTGCTAAAATAACAGTGATGATTGTTAATGGATGTATGTTTAGTGATTTACCCATTATATTAGGTGTAATGACGTTACCTTCTAGTTGTTGACAAATTAACGTTATAATACTAACCCACACAAGCATTACTGGATCTTGTATTAATGCAATTGTTGCTGCTGGTATAAAAGCTAACCATGGTCCTAAGAATGGTATCATGTTTGTTAATAAAGCTAATAGTGCTAATAACAAAGCATAATCTAAATCTACAAATGTATAACCTAAATACAATAACACACCTAGAATAACACTGACTGTAACTTGTCCTTGAATGTATGATTGTAAAGTTTGGTTAATATCTTTACTTAAGTTTACTACGAACCATTTTGTACGTCCTTTAAATGGTTTTGCAATAAATGGAATAAATCTTTCGTGATCTTTTAACATATATATTAAGAAGAATGGCACTAAGATTAATAAGAACATTGTTGATACAAATGAAGAAATATAACTGAATAAGTTAGTAATCATGTCTGTAACTATGCCACTTATACTTTCAATAGAATCATTGATTTTTTGAGATATATTATCTGGTAATCTGTCTCTTTGTTGTAATGCGTAATCGACGACGTTTTGTATTTCTCGTTGTATATAAGGTAGATTTTTAATCAAGTTATTAATTTGATCAGTTAATACTGGCACTATTATTGAAATAAATAATATGACTACAAGCATTAAGGCGATTAATATAATAGAGATGCTACCCCATCTAGGTACTTTTCTTTTTTCTAACATTTTCTGAAAAGGTAAACAAATATAGAACAAGAATCCACCTAATAGTAATGGAAGTAAAATTGATTTTACGACGATAATGACCGGATAAAATATTTCATTTATTTCCATAAATATTTTTATAATTAGAAATGTTAGGAGAATGGCAATTCCTGTACGAAACCAAGCTTTATTTAACAATAGTAGTCCTCCTTATCAAACTTTCTCATACTTTTATATTATAAGGGAAATTACAGATTAAACAATGATAAATCATATTGTTGAAAAATATAGATATATATAATTTTTTTAAGTTGTGCGGATTAGAATAATTATTAAGTAATTATGAATATAATATTAACGTGAGATTTTAACGTATTAATGAAGAAAAGCTTTTTGATAACTAAGTAAGCGCTTACAAAAAATGTGTGATTCACTTTAAAAAATGATTGATTGTGTATTTATACATGGTATAATCATAACAAGGTAATTTCGAAATTTTCTGAACAAGGGGTTATCTTAAGGCTTACAACAAAGGGGAGATTGATTATGGAGTCTATTGTTAGCTTTGCAAATGACATTGTTTGGAGTAAAGCGTTGGTATACGGTTTATTGCTGACTGGTATTTTATTTACATTTATGATGAGGTTCTTCCAAGTTAGACACTTTAAAGAAATGATAAGGTTAATGTTTCAAGGGGAAAAATCACCAACTGGTATATCCTCATTCCAAGCGATAGCAGTATCATTAGCGGGTCGTGTTGGTACAGGTAATATTGTCGGTGTAGCAACAGCGATTTTCATCGGGGGTCCTGGTGCTGTATTCTGGATGTGGGCTACTGCGTTTCTTGGAGCAAGTTCGGCATTTATAGAGTCAACACTTGGTCAAATTTATAAAAAAGAAATTAATGGTCAATATCGTGGTGGACCAGCATACTACATAGAGTCAGGTATTAAAGGTAAGACTGGTAGAATATATGGTATCGTTTTTGCACTTGTTACAATTCTATCAGTGGGCTTATTGTTGCCAGGTGTACAATCAAATGCCATCGCTTCATCTATGAAGAATGCTTTTGGTTTAAATCCGTGGATTATTGCTATCGTATTAGCAGTATTGTTAGCCTTAATTATTTTCGGTGGTATTAAAGCGATTGCGAATGTTGCAACAGCAGTTGTACCGTTTATGGCCATTGTATACATAGGTCTAGCATTTGTAATAATTATTATAAATATTGATGCAGTTCCAGGTTTAATAGCAATGATTTTCAAATCAGCATTTGGTGTTGAAGCTGCCTTTGGTGGTATATTTGGTGCAATGATTGAAATCGGAGTTAAACGTGGATTGTATTCAAATGAAGCAGGTCAAGGTACTGGACCACATGCTGCTGCAGCTGCAGAAGTATCACACCCAGCTAAACAGGGACTTGTACAAGCATTTTCAGTATATATTGATACTTTATTAGTATGTACTGCTACAGCATTAATGATCTTAATGTCTGGTACATTTAATACAACAGATGGTGGGACTAATAAAGATGGTTCGCCTCATTTAATGCATGATAACGGTATATATGTACAAAGTGCCGATGGTAGTAAGGATGTCACAGGTACAGCAATGTACGCTCAAGCTGGTATAGATAAAGCTTTTAAAGGAGATAGTTATACGTTTGATCCAGGATACTCTGGATTCGGTTCGTACTTCATTGCTATTGCATTATTCTTCTTTGCCTTTACAACTATTCTGGCATACTATTATATTGCAGAAACCAATGTGAGTTATATCATTCCTTCCGATAAGCAGAAAATATGGATTATTTTAGTCAGACTTATCTTAATAGCTGCTACGGTTTATGGTTGTGTAAAAACAGCTGATGTTGCCTGGGCAATGGGTGATTTAGGTGTAGGTATGATGGCATGGTTAAACATCGTAGCTATATGGATACTCCATAAACCAGCTTTACGAGCATTACGAGACTTTGAGAACCAGAAAAAACAAAAAGGTACTGGTAAATATGCAATTTATAAACCAGCACCAGACGAAGTGCCTAATGCTAAATTCTGGCATGAAGATTATCCAAAACGTTTAAAAGAATTTGAATTAGAAGATAAGTAATTAAACAATATCAAACGCTTTCAAATATACGCTCTCTACTGTACAATAGTCTTATATGTACAGTTGGGAGCGTTTTATATGGAGAAAAAAATAGGTCTAGTTGACCAAATAAAACTTGAAAGTAAATTTTTAAAAAGGGAAGTGACGATCTCAATTTACTTACCTAAAGACTACACTGATCTATATAAACATCATGTTGTGATTACATTTGATGGCAGAGACTTTTTCCAATTTGGACAAATACATCGAGAATATGAAAAGTTAAGAACTGCAGAAATGGTAGAAAGAGCGATTATCGTTGGTGTTCACTATGAAGATGTAGAACTTAGAAGAAAAGAATTTCATCCTGATGGAGAGCACCGAAAAGAAATGTCACAATTTGTTGTAAAAGAACTATGTCCTTATATTGATAAAACATTCTCAACTTTAAAAGTAGGAAATGCAAGAGTATTATTAGGTGATAGTCTTGCAGCAAGTGTAGCATTGGTTACTGGTTTAGAATATCCACATCATTTTAGTCAACTTGGGCTGTTTAGTCCATTAATAAATGATACGGTAACTGAAAAGTTTCAAAATTGTTTATCTAAAGATCTATTAACAATTAAACATTATATTGGTAAAGAAGAAGATTCATTTAAACTGATTAGTGGAGATCTAGCAGATTTCTTAACGCCTAATAGAGAATTTAGTGAACGTGTTAAACAAGCTAACTTAACATATGAATATGAAGAATTAGATGGTGGACATACTTGGAAAACATGGAAACCTGAATTGGGAAATATATTAAGTTACTTTTTAAGTCATCAAAATCAGAAAAATTTGATATAATAAAAAGGAAGACAAACAAAGGAGGAAGTATCATTATGAAATTAGGCATCGTACTTATTCCATCAAAACCATTCCAAGAAGCAGTGAACGCTTATCGCAAAAGATATGACAAGCACTACGCATTAATCACACCACATATTACAATTAAAGAAAAATTTGAAGTTGATGATAATATGCTTGATGAGGTTAAGTCTAAACTTGAAGAAACAGCTAAAGAATTCGAACCAGTGGAAATTCAAGTTTCAAAAGCATCAAGCTTTGCACCAACTAAAAATGTAATTTATTTTAAAGTTACTAAAACTGATGAATTAGTTTCTTTATACAGTAAATTCAATAACGGTGACTTCTATGGTGAAAGTACTCATCCATTCGTTCCACACTTCACAATTGCACAGGGGTTATCAAGTCAAGAATTTGAAGATATTTATGGACAAGTTAGAATGGCTGGAATCGATCATTCAGAAACAATCGACACAATTAAATTAATGAAACAAAATGAAGACGAAACATGGTCAGAAGCAGCTTCTTATACTTTAGGCTAATTTCATGTTTTCAAAATGCCAACAAAGCTCAAACTTTGTTGGCAATTTTTTATGCATGCTTTCCGCGGGCATATAAGTGTAGTGTTAAAAGCAATACTAGGCAAAACTGCTGATAAGTGTAGTGTTAAAAGTAGTTCTAGGCAAAACTGCTGATAAGAGTAGTGTTAAAAGCAGTACTAGGCAAAACTGCTGATAAGAGTAGTGTTAAAAGCAGTACTAGGCAAAACTGCTGATAAGAGTAGTGTTGAAAGCAGTTCTAGGTAAAATTGTTGATAAGAGTAGTGTTAAAAGCAGTACTAAGTAAAATTGCTGATAAGAGTAGTGTTAAAAGCAGTACTAAGTAAAATTGCTGATAAGAGTAGTGTTAAAAGCAGTACTAAGTAAAATTGCTGATAAGAGTAACCATAAAAGTAGATTTGATTACAAATTAGAGCTTAAGACATAAATATCCTAAAACTTTAAAAAGAGCAGAAATTCATTATTAAAATTGAATTTCTACTCTTATTTTTTTAAAATCATTCACACTACTTCCGACTAGTGTAAATATAGCTACTCATGCTTACACTTCTCTCAACTTGTGTAAATATAGATACCTTTGCTTACACTTCTATAGACTTGTGTAAATATAGCTGTTCTATAACTAAGAGGCTGAGACAATTAATTTGTCTCAGCCTCTTAGCATTGTATTAAAATAGATATTGTTAACGATTTTGTAAGTGCTGACGCCTGAGGGAAAAGTATGTGTGAGAGACTACAGGCTTGAGCCATACCCCTAGGCAAGCATGCACGAACAAAATCGTAAGATTTTATAAAAAAATAGGCTAGCATGCACATACAAAATCGTAAGATTGTTATAAAAATAATTATTAGTAATGATTTAAAAAATAAGCATATCACTGTAAATTTTAAAAATCAGTTAAGTGATATGCTTATTTATTTTGAGTTAGGAAATATGTTCCTGTTATATTGATTTTTTCTTTTTGTAATTCAAAGCAAAGTAAGTCCCATAGAATAATGCTAAGAATAAAAACATTAAACTAGATGCATAAATTGTATAATAGACATCTCTAAATACTTCTGATATTAAGCCACCTATAAGAGGCCCAATCATTGTACCGAAACCTTGAACACTATTGAATACGCCCCATGTTTCTTCTTGAACTTTACTATGAATATGTCCTGCCATAAAAGTGTTCCAAGCTGGTAAGAGTAAGCCGTATATTGTACCTATAAGCAATGCTATTAAAAGTACGATTAATAATTGAGTTAATAGGGTTAATCCAAAAATAAATGAACTATAAGCTAAGAAACCTACGAAAATTATAATATGCGTAAACGTCTTAGAGTGCTTATCCATTAATTTTGAGAAGAACAGCATTGATATCGTACAACCAATTCCACCAACAATGAGTATAATTGTATATTCTAAAGTAGTTACACCCATATGTTTTGTTGCATACGTAGGTAATATTGGTACAAGCATACCTATTGCAGATCCTTGCAAGAATATTCCTGGGAATAGTAGTAAATGACGTCTCGTTACTTGAACAATTTCTTTGAATTGTTTTTTGACTGATTTACTTTCGTAGTTAGTTAATTGAACTTTAACAAAATAGAACAAAATCCAAGCAACTAACACGCAAACAGCCATCATAAATGTGAATCGAGTCGGATGCAATTTGAATAGTAAGTTCATAAAGATCATACCTGAGAGCATACCGACTAACCAACTAAAATAAACATAGCCCATCTGTTTGCCTCGTGATGATTCACTTACACTTGATAACATAATGACCCATATGGGACTTACAGCGATACCAAGTAATATTGCACTTAATATAAATATCACTGGTGTTGGTATAAATATAATTAACGCTAAACTAGAAAAGGCTAGTAAAAATCCACAAGTTAAGATAACTGTTGGACCGAATCTTTTTAGAAGAAAACCAATAACAAAGTTTGTTAATGCGTCACTTATAAAATGTAAAGAGATTGCTAACGAAGTAATACCAACAGTCACTTTAGCAGTGGTTGTTGGTAAAATAGGTAAATAACTTAGAATATACATACCTCTAGCAAATTCCATCATGAATAATATGATAAGCATTAACCAAAAATCTTTTTTATAAAATGATTTATCTGATAAAGTATTTGGCATACATAGGAACCTTTCCATAAACTTCATTATATGAAAGTGAGTCACTTAATAATGATAGTAAATCGTTACAAATAGTTTCTGTTGATTTTTTTATATAATTCTCTTCTAGTAATTTAGTCATCTCTTTCAATTTGTTAGGTTGATTCGTAAGTGAAATAACCATTTTAGTGGCTTCTTCCGGTGTGGTTGCAATTTTTCCATAGCCCTTTTGTTCAAAATAATCAGCATTTTCTAATTCTTGACCTGGTGCTGGATTTAAGAATATGAGTGGTAAATGTCTTGAAAATGCTTCAGAAATCGTGATGCCACCTGGCTTAGTAATCATAAGTTGACTAGTTGCCATCCACTCATTCATATGTTTAGTATAACCAAGTATTAAGACATTCTTATTACCTTTAAAATGCGTGCTCAATTCATTCTTTAAAGATTTACTGTTACCACAAATCATCACAACTTGTGCATCTTTAGCATACATATCAATTTTACTTATCATGGTAGAAAATCCAGTAGATACACCAAATGCACCTGCAGACATTAATATAACCTTCTTGTCAGGATCTAATTTGTGTTTAGTTAACCATCGATATCGATCTATTGGTTCTTCAAATTGTTTCGAAATCGGAATGCCTGTAACTTTAATGTCTTTTTCATCAATACCAATAGAATGAATTTCATTTTTTAAATCTTTAGTAGCTACATAATAACGATTTGAGTGTGGTGTAACCCAGTTCTTGTGTAAACGGTAGTCTGTTATAACTGTTGCAATAGGTATATTTAAATTAAACTGTTCTGTTAAAACTGAAACGACTGGTGTCGGAAAAGTTAACAAAATTAAGTCGGGCTTTTCTTTTATAAGTAAGTTAAGTAATTTATTTAGTCCATAATATTTATAGAAACATTTATCAATTTGTTCTGGTCTACTATAGTAGAAGAATTTATACATGTTTCTAAAATATTTAAAGCTGTTTATATACCATTGTTTAGCGATGGAAGTCATAATAGGGTGTGCTTCTAAAAATAAATCATGTTCTATTACAGTCAAATGATTTAAATTCATTTCACCAAATTGTTTCACAATACTATTCGTAACTTGTAAATGACCGTTACCGAAAGAACCAGTAATAATCAATAATTTTTTGTTTTGAGAAACCATTAGACACACTCCGTATTTGTATTTAAATTCTATGATAGTTTAACGCATTTTTCCTCTTTTGTGAAAAGATATAGCATATTATTACAAAAACGACATAGAATCTTTAAACTAATTCAATGTTTCTTTAGTAATTCTTCATCAATTGGATTTTCATCATAATATCATCTATTTGTATATCGAGTAAATACTCATTTATTTTATAATTCTTTATACATATAGTCAAAGCTATAAAATCATTATCATAAAGTGTATAATAAACCTATTGAAAATAAAGGAGAAATAACGATGAACGTTGAGACGTTATTAAATAAAATTAAAATTAA
This sequence comes from Mammaliicoccus sp. G-M28, assembly GCF_022386595.1. Lineage (NCBI taxonomy): Bacteria > Bacillati > Bacillota > Bacilli > Caryophanales > Staphylococcaceae > Mammaliicoccus > Mammaliicoccus sp. G-M28. The sequence goes on along the minus strand of NZ_JAJNIF010000002.1, from coordinate 89,030 downwards.
AAAAATATATGGTAATGAAGACCAAGAAGTAGTAGATATTACTACAGATTCTAGAAATGCATTTGAAGGTACAATCTTTGTTGCTTCACAAGGTTATACAGTTGACAGCCATAAATTCATACCAAACGTTGTTGAACAAGGTTGTACAGTAGTTGTAAGTGAGAATTACATGGAACTACCAGATCATGTATTATTAATCGTTGTCAAAGATACATTAAAAGTAGCGAGTATCTTTAGTCATATCTTATACGACTTTCCAAGTCAAAAATTAACTACAATAGGTGTGACTGGTACAAATGGTAAAACAACAATTGCTACAATGATTCATCATTTAACAAGAGGACTTGGAAAAGGAAGTGCTTATTTAGGTACAAACGGTTTTCAAGTTAATGAAAAAATTACAAAAGGTGTGAATACCACACCAGAAACTGTAACTTTAACAAAACATATAGTAGAAGCAGTAAACGAAGAATGTGAAAGTATGACATTTGAAGTTTCAAGTCATGGTTTAGTTATCGGTAGGTTAAGAGGTTTAGAATTTGATATTGCGATTTTTTCTAATTTAACGCAAGATCATTTAGATTTTCATGGTACTATGGAAGCTTATGGACATGCGAAATCTTTATTATTTAGTCAATTAGGACAAGATTATAGAAAAGATAAATTTGTTATACTCAATGCAGATGATAAATTTACGAAAGAATTAATACCAGTGACACCATTTGAAATCTTTACATATGGTATTGATAATGAAGCTGATTTTATGGCTAAAAATATTAAAGAATCAATTAGTGGAGTAGCGTTTACACTTGTAACGTCTTTTGGTGAATATGAAATCGATTCTCCTTATTTAGGTAAATTTAATGTACTTAACTTATTGGCTAGTATTTTAGGTTTATGGGTGCAAGGTTATGATTTATCAAAAGTTGCTCAGGCTGTGCAAACTATGCCACCTGTTGAAGGTCGTTTAGAAGTGTTAGATAGAAAGCTTCCTATTGATTTGATTATAGATTATGCACATACACCAGATGGTATGGATAAATTAATTGATGCTGTTAAACCATTCGTAAAACAAAAACTTATATTTTTAGTTGGAATGGCTGGAGAAAGAGACTTAACAAAAACACCAGAAATGGGTAAAATAAGTTGTCGAGCAGATTATGTCATATTTACACCAGATAATCCTGCAAATGATGACCCTAAAATGTTAACAGCAGAATTAGCTAAAGGAGCGACACATAATAATTATGTAGAATTTGAAGATAGAGCAGAAGGTATTAGACACGCAATTGAAATATCTGAACCAGGTGATACAGTTGTACTAGCATCGAAAGGTAGAGAACCTTATCAAATTATGCCTGGCCATGTAAAAGTTCCTCATAGAGATGATTTAATAGGTCTAGAGGCTGCTTATGAGAAATATGGAGGAAAGCCAAGTGAAGATTAGAGAAAGTCATTCGCAAAATTTGAATTGTAAAGTTTATATATATGAAAATAAAAAAGAAGAATATTTTGTAATATCTATTCCTGATTTGTTTTGGTCTATAAAAGTAGAATATGATTTATACGGAGAATCATTAATTGAGCATCTGTACTTGCATTTATTTAATGTGCTTGATGAAGATGAAGCGAATGAATTAGCGAATAGAATTAGCCAATGGACATCCGAACTATAAGGAGAAATGAATTGTGACGATAAAACAAGAAGTAGAAAGTAGAAAGACATTTGCGATAATATCCCATCCAGATGCCGGTAAAACAACATTAACTGAGAAGTTATTACTTTTTGGTGGTGCTATTAGACAAGCAGGTACTGTTAAAGGTAAAAAGTCTGGGAAGTTTGCAACAAGTGACTGGATGAAAGTAGAACAAGAACGTGGTATTTCTGTAACAAGTTCAGTTATGCAATTTGATTATGACAACTATAATATTAATATTTTAGATACACCAGGGCATGAAGATTTCTCTGAAGATACTTATAGAACATTAATGGCAGTAGACAGTGCAGTTATGGTAATTGACTGTGCAAAAGGTATTGAGCCACAAACATTAAAGTTATTTAAAGTATGTAAAATGAGAGGTATCCCAATTTTTACTTTTATAAATAAATTAGACCGAATGGGTAAAGAGCCTTTTGAATTATTGGAAGAGATTGAAAAGACATTAGAAATAGAAACTTATCCAATGAACTGGCCTGTTGGTATGGGACAAAACTTTTTCGGCATTATTGACAGAGCTGAAAAGACTATTGAACCATTTAGAGACGAAGAAAATATATTACATTTAAATGATGATTATGAACTAGAAGAAGATCATCCAATTAAAAATGACTCACAGTTTGAACAAGCAATTGATGAATTAATGTTAGTTGATGAAGTAGGAGAGCAATTTGATGAAGAAATGCTATTAGCAGGAGAACTAACTCCAGTATTCTTCGGATCAGCTTTAGCGAACTTCGGTGTTCAAAACTTTTTAAATGCATATGTAGATTATGCTCCAATGCCTAGTGGACGTAAAACTGAAGAAGGAGATGTCGTTGATCCATTTGATCAAGACTTCTCAGGATTCATCTTTAAGATACAAGCAAACATGGATCCGAGACATAGAGACAGAATTGCATTTATGAGAATTGTAAGTGGTGCGTTTGAAAGAGGTATGGATGTAACACTGCAAAGAAATAAGAAAAAGCAAAAGATTACACGTTCAACTTCATTTATGGCTGATGATACTCAAACAGTCAATCATGCAGTAAGTGGTGATATTATCGGTTTATATGATACAGGAAACTATCAAATAGGCGATACACTTGTTGGAGGTAATCAAAAATTTCACTTTGAAACGTTACCACAGTTTACACCTGAAATATTTATGAAAGTTAGTGCCAAAAACGTAATGAAACAAAAGCATTTCCATAAAGGTATTGAGCAATTAGTTCAAGAAGGTGCTATACAACTTTATAAGACGCTTCATACTAATCAAATTCTTCTAGGAGCAGTTGGACAACTTCAATTTGAAGTCTTTGAACATCGTATGAAAAATGAATACAATGTTGATGTCGTAATGGAACAGGTTGGTAAGAAAATTGCGAGATGGATTGAAAATGAAAAAGATATAACAGACAACATGAATTCAAGTAGATCAATTTTAGTGAAAGATCGCTTTGATCAATATGTATTCTTGTTTGAAAATGAATTTGCAACGAGATGGTTTGAAGATAAATTCCCTGAAATCAAATTATTTAGTTTGTTATAATTCATAAAACATTGTATAATAATATAATAAAACTAAATAGACCTACGACTTTGTCGAAGGGGAGTAACTTTAGAACTTAAAAATTCTAGCATATTATCGTCATTACGAAACGGAAGTTTCCGGTAATATGGACATACTATAAATGTTAAGTGAGACCTTTGCCTTTAATTAGGCATGGTCTCTTTTGTTTTTTATTAGAAAAAAATGGAGAGTGAATAAGATGGATCCGAGTTTATTTTTGAGTTACGGTTGGGTATTAATCGTATTAATTTTTCTAGAAGGATTGTTGGCAGCAGATAATGCTGTTGTAATGGCGGTAATGGTTAAACATTTACCAGAAGATTTAAGGAAAAAAGCATTATTCTATGGCTTGTTAGGTGCTTTCGTATTCCGTTTAATATCATTATTCTTAATTAGTTTCTTAGCTAACTTTTGGCCAATACAAGCAGCAGGAGCTATATACTTAATTTACATGTCTATTAAGAACTTGATAGACTTCAAGAAACATAAAGACGAAAAAATTAAGACAGCAGATGATATCGAGGGACAAGAAGATTTTACAGAATCAGAATTTCCTTCAGATGGCAAAGGTCATCATAAGTTGAAAAAGAATTTCTGGATGACAGTATTAAAAGTAGAATTCGCAGATATAGCATTTGCTATTGATTCAATGTTAGCTGCATTTGCAATAGCAGTTACACTACCAGCATTAGGTGTAGACTTTGGAGGCATGGATGCCGGTCAATTCGGTGTTATGTTCGTAGGTGGTATGATTGGTGTAATCATCATGAGATTTGCAGCAACATACTTTGTAGAATTATTAAATAAATATCCGAACCTAGAAGCAGCAGCATTTGCTATCGTAGGTTGGGTAGGTATCAAATTATTAGTAATCGTACTAGCACATGATGAAATTAAAGTATTACCACATGACTTCCCACATGGTGTATTGTGGCAGTCAATATTCTGGACAGTATTATTATTGCTAGTTGTGATCGGCTGGATTACATCAGTCCGTAACAACAAAAAAACAACCGAATAACTAGAATGATTTGAGGCTGAGACAATTAATTTGTCTCAGCCTTTCATCTTTTCGAAAAATGAGGTAATTTCAACCTTAGCTAATTCTCAATTTATGATAGTAATTTCTTTAGTTTTCAAGTTATTTAGCTATTTAGTAAATATATGTAAAAATAGGTGTATAATGTAGAGAAATACAATGGTTTTGTGTTAATAATTTTAATATTATATGGCATAATAGATACATTAAGTGTTTAGATTGAGGAGGGCAATAAATGTCACGAAAAAAACATGTCATTCCTAGAAATGAATATAAGAGACAACGACGTGAATTTTTTCATAATGAAGAACGTGAGAAAAGAATTGAACAAGAGAGAAAAGAGAATGAGATAAAAAGAGCAAACGAGTTAGAGTTACAGAAGAAAAATGAATTGCGTGTTAAAGAAAATATGCAAAAAGCTCGTATTGAAAAATTAACTAAAGAAGAAATTAAAAAGCAAAAAGAAGAATCTAAATCACACCCAACGATTGATTTAGATGATGATAGATTAGCTGCTACACAACAAGATCATACGGAAGAAGATATAAAAGCTGATAATAAAAGTGAATTAGATAATGACAAAGTTGATGTAGATAATGAAGAAGATATTCAAGAAATAAATTATAAAAAAGTGAGAAATGAAAGTCATAATAAAGATAAAAAACATGTTGCTAAAGACAATGATTTTGAAACTAATAAGCAACTTGGTGCAATACATGATGAAAAGGTTGAAGAAAAATCTCAAAATAAAAATAATATTTTGAATACTATTTTATCTAAAATTGAAAAACATTGGCCAATAATTGCGATTATTTTAGCCATTATACTAATCTTTATTTTAGTTTGGAGTATCTTCCAAAATGTGAACCCTCCAAATGAAAGTAGAAAGACTATTGAAGAACAACAATCTCAAAAAGGATTCCAAAAACCTATTACAAATGTAATGGAAGCAGTAGAAAAATCTAAGCATTCAGTAGTTGGTGTTTCTCATGAAGATTCTGATATATCTAGCAAGACTGAATCTTCACAAAAAGAAAAAGAAGAAAATAGCGGCGTCGGTTCTGGCGTCGTTTATAAAGTTGATGATAATAAAGCATACATAGTAACAAACGCACATGTTGTTTCAAGCGATAAAAAACCGATTATCACAACTGCAAACGGTAAGAAATATGATGGTAAAGTTTTAGGTACTGATCAATGGTCAGATATAGCAGTGTTAAGTGTGCCTATTGAAAAAGATGATAAATTCAAATCTATTAAATTTGAAGACTCGGATAATTTAATATTAGGTGAAACAGCAATCGTGATTGGTAGTCCTCTAGGTGCAGAATTCCAAAATAGTATTTCTACTGGCGTAGTTTCTGGCTTAAATAGAAAAGTTCCTGTTGATTTTAATGGGGATGACGAGTATGATTGGGAAATTAAAGCAATTCAAACAGATGCTGCAGTCAATCCAGGTAATTCTGGTGGACCAATATTAGATTCACAAGGTAATCTTATTGGTATAGTATCATTGAAGATTGATATGCCAAATGTAGAAGGTATGGCATTTGCTATTCCATCAAACGAAGCAACTGATTACATTAATACTTTAGAAAAAGACGGTGAAATTAAACGTCCTGAACTAGGTATAATGGCTCAAAATTATACTAAATTAAGCTCTAACGAAAAATCTCAAATAACTTTACCTGATAAATATAAATCAGGTATGGCAATAACGGGTGTTACTAAAGATGGTAATGCTGATAAAGCTGGGATTAAGTTTAATGATGTAATTGTAGGCATTGATGATACAAAAATTGAAAATAATCTTGAATTTAGGAAAGAATTATATAATAATCATAAAATAGGTGAAAAAGTTGATTTGAAACTTATTAGAGATGGTAAAGAAACTACTAAAACATTAACATTGAAATAAATAGAGGTGACAATTTGTGTCCATTATAAAATACTTTTTTCAAAAAATGACTCCACAACAAGGTATTGTATTATATTATTTGGGCGCAATCATTGTCGCCTTTTTATTATTGAATTTACCTTATGTTGTTAAACCTGATGTGAAAATTGCACCTGTCGATACGCTATTTGTAGCGGTATCTGGCGTAAGTGTGACTGGACTTACACCCGTTATAATTGAAGATACATTTACAATGTTTGGACAGGCAATAATATTAATTATACTTAATATTGGCGGTATAGGTGTCATGGCGATTGGTACTTTACTTTGGGTAATACTAGGAAAGCATATTGGTTTAAGAGAGCGACAACTCATTATGCTAGATAGTAATTCAAATGCTATGAATGGCGTAGTTAAATTAATATTAGATATTGTTAGAACTATATTAATGATAGAAGTAATTGGAGCGATATTATTATCTTTTTATTTTTATAAAGATATCGGCTCTGTTAAAGATGCGATACATCATGGCATTTTTGCATCTGTATCTGCTACAACGAATGGTGGTTTAGATATCACCGGGGAATCGCTAGCACCATATGCAAATGATTATTTCGTCCAAACGATTATAATGTTACTTATCATGTTAGGTGCAATAGGATTTCCAGTATTGATTGAAGTAAAAACTTATATGCGAAATACGCATCCGAACTTTAGATTTTCATTATTTACTAAAATTGCAAGTGCGACTTATTTGTTCTTGTTCTTATTAGGAACAGTTGTAATATATTTATTTGAGTTTTCAAACTCATTTAAAGACATTTCGTGGCATAAAGGTATCTTTTATGCTATGTTCCAGTCTTCATCAACACGAAGCGCAGGATTATCTACAATAGATCTTGGACAGTTTACTGAAGCAACAAATTTCTTTCTAGGTGGATTGATGTTCATTGGTTCATCACCAAGCTCAGTAGGTGGAGGTATAAGAACAACAACATTTGCAATACTTGTTCTTTATTTAGTCAATTTTAGTAATGGTCGTACGACGATAAAAGCATTTAATAGAGAGATACATCCTTTAGATATACAAAGGTCGTTTGCCGTTATATCATTGGCTTTAGCTATCACATTTGTTGGTGTGTTATCTGTAGTACGATTTGAAGACGGTAAACATGATTTACTATCAATATTTTTTGAAACAATGTCAGCATTTGGTACATGTGGGTTATCAATGGGGATAACCGATAATTTACAATTAGGTTCGAAAATAGTGATTATGATACTTATGTTCATTGGACGTGTTGGGCTACTATGTTTCGTAGTTATGTTAGGTGGTAAATCAACGCCTGATAAATTCCACTATCCAAAAGAACGAATTCAAATAGGTTAAAAAAACTGGGACAATTAACTTGTCCCAGTTTTTTATTTATATATTAAATATGCTTAACTACAGGTATCATAATAATAAAAGTTGTGCCTTCAGTATTGTTAGCCACGCTTATTGTGCCATCCCAATCTTCAATTAATTTTTTGCTTAAATAAAGTCCTAGTCCACTGCCTGAATCTTTTGTAGTAAAGAAGGGGTCAAATACTTTTTGTTGAACTTCTTTTGACATACCTTTTCCATTATCTTTAAATACTAATTTTATTTGTTTTGTATTTGTCTTTAATAGTTGAATTTCTATTGAAGCATTATGTACGTCAGTTAATGCGTCTTTAGAATTTTGAATTAAATTGATCAGTATTTGTTTTAATTGGTCTTCAGATAAAAAGGCATAAATGGGTTCTTCTGGTAATGATAAAGAAATATTTATGTTGTTTTGTTCTAATTCATACTTTGAAAATTGCTCTATATCTTTGATTGTCTGGCTAATATTAACATTTGTGTAAGCTAAGTTTGTTGGTTTACCTAAATATAAGAATTGTGTAACGATGTTATTAATTCTATCTAATTCTTCTGTAATAATATTAAAATGGTTATCTTGCTGGTTTTGATCATATTTCATTCTAGTGAGTTCTATAAATCCATTAATACTCGTTAAAGGATTTTTTATTTCATGCGCGGTATTTGCAGCCAATGTTCCTATTAGTCGCAATTTTTCATTATTTGCTTGTTCGATTAATTTTTCATGTTCTAATCTATCGGAACGACTTTTAAATATTAAAGTTAAAATCGTTAATATTAAGAAAATAACTAAGAAAATAAATATACTTGGTAAAATTACGCGCGTTATAACACTATATTGTCCAGTAATGCTAATTGTGACAGGTAAGTTATTGTAAAAATAAGTGATTGTTTTTGTATGTTTATGTGATTTGCCGACTTGATAAATTTGAGTACCATCTATACCTTGTACTTGTATTTGGAATCTCTTAGCAATTAACTTTATTTCATTTTTAAATGAATTCATATTTATTTCTGCAGCAACAGTATAGTCTTGATTTTTAATCTTTAATCGATTTGTAAGTAATAATGTTTTAGGTCTATCTAGTGATCTCTTTTTGCTACTTAATGTGGATTTTTGAGTAAATGGGAAGTGATACTTATATTGATTAAAGTCTTCTATTGAAGTATAGTTTGGTCCTTTAGAGTCATAGACGATTTGATTTTTATTATTCAAAATATAAATATGATCTATCCAAGTATATCTAGTATGATTATCTTTTAAAAATTGATTAATAAATTTTTCATCGTTACTATTAGATAATATCGTCGTTAAAGATTCAGAAATACTGTTTGATTCGCTTATGAATGTATCGATTTTTAAGTTAATAATTTCTTTAGTAGTATCAAATCTTTGATTAATTCTATTATTATAGTTTTTACTAATGAGTGCACCAATTAATATAGAAACGATAAGTGCAAAAACAATATTTAGTATGATAATTTTATTAAAAGGTTTCATAATATTCTCCTATGTATATATACTCTTAATTGAGTATATTATGATTAACTAATATTGCCAACATAAAATAAAATTACATTATCATTATTCAAATTAGTTTAAAAAGACATATCATTTTTTAAAAATGGTAAAATATAAAAGAAAGAGGGGGAATAGCATTGAATACGAATGAAATCATTACGATTGATTTATTAGCTACTTCTGACTTACATGGTCGAATAAGTAGAAGTGGTATAAGTGGAAATATATTAAAGATGGCTACTTACGTAAAACATAAACGTAAAGCAAACCATCGTGTATTATTATTGGATAATGGTGGAATGTTGTCGGGTTCAATGTTTGCTTTTTATTATGCACAAATTGCACCATACAAAAGAAACCCAATGATTAAAATTATGAATGAAATGCAATTTGATGCAAGTGGTGTTAGCCCTGATGAATTTAATTTCGGCTTAGACTTCTTAAATAAGTCTATTGCCCTAAGTAGATTTCCATGGCTTGCAGCTAATATAGAACATAATAAAACAAAAGAACCTTATTTTACGACACCTTACACAATCAAATACGTTGATGGTATTAAAATTGGTATAATTGGGTTTACTTCAAGTGGCTTAATGGAAAATAAAAATATAGAATTCGAAGATGAAGTTATTGTTGGAGAATCAATGGCATCAGCAAAACGTTGGGTAAGATATTTGCACGAAAAAGAAAGTCCTGACTTTTTAATTATGTTATATCATGGTGGGCTAAACACTTACACAGATAAAAATAATTATAGATCATATTATAGTAATAACGCTGAAAACATGATTAAAAGTACAGAAGGCGTTAACGTCATTATTACAGGTCACCAAGAACATGTCGTAGATTTAAAAGTTGCAGAAACCCAATTTATACAACCAGGTAAAGATGCGACTAATATTGTAGATATGTCGATTCAATTTAGAAAAAGAACTAATTCAGTTGAAATTATTGATACATCAATTAAACATGTTGAACTTTCTAGTTATCCAGAAGATAGGGATTTACTAGAGTTAACTTATTTCGACCAAAAAGCAGTACAACATTGGTCGGAACAAGATGTAACGGATATGCCTGTAGTACTAGATTATAAGCAATTAACTGACCTATATATTAAACCACATAAATTTATTGAGTTAATTCAAAATAGTATGAGTAAAGCATTTACAGAAATAGACTTTATTTGTGCACATATTGGAAACCCATTAGGTAATGGTTTAAGAGGAGAACTCAAAGTAAAAGATATATATAAATCTTATGTTCATACAGATAAACCAGTCAAAATAAAACTAACTGGCATTGAAATTAAACGTATATTAGAAAGAACAGCAACAGCAATGTACAAAGAAGAAGGAACAATAAAGTATAACGAAGAAATTTTAGAGCCAACATTAATGACAGTTTGGAAAGGTTTCAAGTATAAAATTGACTTAAACAAACCTGTAGGAAATAGAGTTGAACTTTATAATATAAATCTAGAAGACAGTTTTAATGTAATCATGACAGATTACTTATTCAGACATGTTAATAAGATTATTTCAGAATCAACATATGAAAGATCTAAAAAAACTGTGATTGAATATATGGTAGAAGAAATAGGGGAAACTAAAGGTAAATTCGAGCTAGAACATGATTTTGAAATTGAATAATAAAACATGTCGAGTTCGAAAGAGCTAGTTGAATATTTCTTAATCGTTAACCGACAAAAAAATAAACAAAGTAAGTAAATAAATATAAAAATTGTTAATATTTGGTATTTTTTTGCGCTGACTCCTTCGGGAAAAGCATGATTCGAAGACTACAGGCTGAGAACATGCCCGCGGAAAGCATGCGCATAAAAAAATGCCGGCAAAGTCTAAGACTTTGTCGACACTCTGAATCCAAACACGGCTGTGTTTGGATTTTTTAACTAAATATTATTACAAGTATAATTATTGCTGCTACTTGAGCGATATATGAAGTTACGATTCTTTTAGTGTAGAAATATAAAGTAGATAATATTAATTGAGCTAAAAATATAAAAATGAATATAGCGAAATTACCTAAATATAAAAATAGTGAACTAGAAGCAAAAGCACTTACAACGATTGCAACAATAGGTCGTGACAATTTAAGTTGTAGTTGATTTTGTAATATCGTTCTAATATAAAGCTCGTGACAAGGTATCGCAATAACAATTGTTACTAACATTTGCCATTTATAAAAAACGCCTGCGTGCATTAATTCTTTTAATAATGATGCATACGATAAACCATTATAAATTTGGGATAATAAAAGTTGAAGTATAACTAATAATACTGCACCAATTAAACCATATCCTATTGATTGTAATAATCGTTTAGACTTAATCTCGCGCTGATAAAAGACATAGCTAATGCCTGCAATCATCATAATGCCAGTATATAAGTACCAGAATACTTCTTTTTCACCTTGCATTAAAAATAAAATAAAGTGAAAAATAATAAAACTCGATATGAACCATATTAATTGAGGATTAATTTGTTTTTTCACTATTATCCCTCTTCAGAAATTATAGTATAACGCTTGTGATTTACTACAGTTTTTTCAGGTAGTTCTAAACTTTCAAAGTTATCCATGATTGTTATGTCTACTATAACTGAGTTTTCATTAATCTTTTCAACTCTACCTCTTAAGCCATCTTGAAATTCTATGATATTTCCAACTTCTGCGATTGTCATGATATTCCTCCTAAATAATACTATGGAATATTATACTAAATAACGGTTCAATTATAAAGTAATAATAAGATATACATCTATTTTATCACAAACATATCATTCATATTATTATTTAAACATATGGTAATATTAAAGTAAGGCAACAAGGGGAAAAATAAGGAGGAAATATAAATGAAATTTGTAAGTAATAATGGAATAAACGATCCAATGATCAATTTAGCAATGGAAGAATATGTACTTACTTCTCTTCCTAAAGATGATAGTTATTTTTTATTCTATATTAATCAACCATCTATTATTGTTGGTAAAAATCAAAATACTATTGAAGAGGTAAATCAAGAGTATGTTGAAGCTAATAATATTAAAGTTGTACGAAGAATTTCTGGTGGTGGGGCAGTTTACCACGATTTAGGGAATTTGAATTTTAGTTTCGTTACGAAAGATGATGAAGATAGTTTCCATAACTTCGCAAAATTTACACAACCTATTGTAGATGCTTTAAATGAAATGGGTGTTAATGCTGAATTATCAGGTAGAAATGATATTCAAGTCGGAGAAAAGAAAATTTCTGGTAATGCAATGGTAAAACAAAAAGATAGAATGTTCTCACATGGTACTTTGATGTTAAATAGTGAAATTGAAGAAGTTGTAAATGCTTTAAGAGTTAATGAAGCAAAAATTAAATCTAAAGGTATTAAATCTATTAGATCAAGAGTTGCTAATATACAAGAATTTTTAGAAGAACCAATGGATATTGAAACATTTAAACAACGCATACTAACTTCAATTTTCAAACAACAAGGTAGTGAAGAAGTAGAGGAGTACCATCTTACTGATGAAGACTGGGATAATATTAATGAATTGAGCAAAAATAAATATCAAAAATGGGAATGGAATTATGGGAAAAACCCTAAATACAACTTTGAAAGAAGCCATAAATTTGATAGAGGTTTAGTTCAAATAAAATTAGATGTCAAAAAAGGTATAATAGAACATGCAGCAATCTTTGGGGACTTCTTTGGAGTGGGAAATGTAAATGATATTGAAGAAGCTTTAATAGGCGTACAACATCAAAAGTCTTCTATAAAAGAAGCATTAAAAGATATTGATGCATATCATTACTTTGGAGATATAGATAAAGAAGAAATTATTAACTTAATGTTATAAAAAATAAAAGAGACGATTTTTGAATGTTTTCAAAAGTCGTCTCTTTTATGTGTTAATTTTTAAATGATAACTCACGATTGTAAATCCTCCAACTGTATTAATTCTGCACTATATTGTTCAAATAAAGTATTGTTACGATTCAAAAGTGCTTCATCGATTAAAGCCATCAATTCTCGTTTGCGATTTTCACGTAAAGCAGAATCTATAACTAGTTCTACAGATAAATCATTTAAGTTATTAACGAAAGTTTCTAAACTCTGATGCTTAACTTGAGAATATTGTTTCATTTTAAACAACCCCTTGACTTTATTTGTTAAAATTATAGCGTATTTATTTTCTAAATGCAATGAATATTCAGAAATTTTAAAAAAGTAATTCTTTTTAACGAATTTATTGATAAACTAACTTTATAATTACATTATAATTTAGTATTTATAATTTTCAAATTATTATGCTCATAGCCACATTAGTGGGGTGTGATTTATTGTGAAAATAATACTTTGAAAGTTAAACATGAGAATAAAAAGGAGATATTAATATGTATAAGCTAAAAATGTGGGACCATGTTCAGTTGTCAGCTCCAAAAGGATCAGAGGGGAAGGCGAGAACGTTTTATGTAGATCAATTAGGATTTAATGAAGTTGAAAAACCGGAATCTTTAAAAGGTAATGGTGGAGTTTGGTTTAATATTAACAATATTGATTTGCATATCGGTATCGAAGAAGATTTTATACCTCTTAAAAAGGCACACCCTGCAATTAATGTTGAAAATCTCGAAGATTTAATTGAACACTTAACAGAAGAAAAAATAGATTTTAAGACAGATAATCGATTTCCTGGTGCTAAAAGACTACATTTATATGATCCTTTTAGTAACAGGTTAGAATTTATAGAAAAACAATAGAATTTCATAAGAAAAATATTGACTAAGAATTAAATATATATTATATTTAATTCAGATAGATATAAAAGTAAAAAATTATCACTGAGAGGAGTTTGCGATGAAAAAGTATGTAATAAAACAGAATACAATGTATATAAGGGGTATTAAAGTAAATGAACACACTGTTCATACAGAGGTTTCTGAAGCAGGTAAATCACCCTTTATTATCGAACAGAGACCTCAAGAAATTATGAATCATTCCTGTCGCTTTTATGGATAACATTTTCAAGAAAGGAAATTATTCACTAAGCGACTAACTAGTATTACTAGTAAACCTCCAATTTTAGTTTCTCCTGTAACATCCACTTATTTTTTCTGTACTCATTCCGAAAGATCTGCTGACAACACATGGATTAATTTACTCTATGTTAAACATTTCACGAAATTCAAAGGTAATAAAACTAAAATATTTCTAGAGCAAGATCAGTCACTTGTATTCCCAATTTCTTTTCATGTAATTAATCATCAATATTTGAACTGTACATGTTTATATTATAAGAATCATAGAAATAATATTTTTATAAAACAGTTAAATACACCCAATATTGATTTGACGCAAGATGGTTATAGTGTGTTGGATGTTATAAAGATGTATCTTAAAAATCATCATTAGAGAGTCAAAGTGAACATTAACGGAACAAGTGCCACTAAAGTGTAAATGTTCCGTTAATTTTTTTAAGTTTTCACTTGAAAATATTGTGATGGTTGATATAATAGTACTTGTGCTTGATTAAATCATATTAATCCACAGTAGCTCAGTGGTAGAGCTATCGGCTGTTAACCGATCGGTCGTAGGTTCGAGTCCTACCTGTGGAGCCATGGAGATGTACTCAAGTTGGCTGAAGAGGCGCCCCTGCTAAGGGTGTAGGTCGTTCTGCGGCGCGAGGGTTCGAATCCCTCCATCTCCGTCATATAGTCTGTAACCGTTATGGTTGCAGGCTTTTTTTGTATGTGTAATGAGTTTATAAGTGTATAATGAAGCTAAATATAAACTGAAAAGGGGATTTTTATGAGTGTTAATTTAAAGTTAATGCAAGAGCATGAATTTAAAAATTTTTACGAAATTTCTCTTAAAGAGTATGCGGATGAACAGGTGAAGAATGGCACATGGGATAAAGATGAAGCTGACAGTAAAGGTAGAGCGTATTTTGAAAAATTATTACCAAAGGGTTTGAATACGGAAGGTCATAAAATTTTCAATGTACATTCAGATAATGAAAAAGTTGGTATTTTATGGTTACATATTTTTGAAAAAGATAATACATTGAAAAGTTTTATTTATGATATAAAAATAGAAGAAATACATAGAGGAAAAGGGTTAGGGAAAGAAACGATGCAAGCTTTAGATAAATATTGCAAAAGTCATAAAATTGAAAGCATAAAGTTACATGTGTTTGGCCACAATAAAATTGCTTATTCATTATATGAAAAAATGGGATTTGAAACAACGAACTATTATATGGAGAAAAAATTATAGAAAACAAGTAGCGGAGTGATTGTGTTGTTGAAGTTAAAAGAAGCGCGTAATGTGTATTTAAAAGGTGGAAGTGAAGCTGTATTGTTATTACATTCTTTTACTGGAACAGTACGAGATGTAAAAGAATTGGCGACCTCATTAAATGAAGTTGGATACACTTGCTATATACCAGCGTATAAAGGACATTGCTTAAGTGTCGAGTCATTAATGAAATATAATACAGATGATTGGTGGCAACAAGCTCAGGTTAGTTATCAATTTTTAGTAGATGAGGGCTATAAAGATATAAATGTTCTCGGTGTGTCTTTAGGAGGATTAATGTCTCTTAGACTAGCTGAAACGTGTGATATTAAAAAATGTCTAGTTATGTCAGTACCTAATAATCGTACAAGTGCCGATATAAAACGAAGACTATACAGTTATGGGAAAAGAATTAATCAAATTCAAAATTTAGAAACTGAAGAAAGTGAAAGACAACTTGCTTTAATTGATGGTTATAATGAAGGTGCACATGTTTTTACGGAATTTATTGAGAATACAATGAAAAATTTGAAATCTATTCAAATACCAATTTCTATAATGTATGGTGAACGAGATCAAATAACTTATCAAAAGAGTGCAGAACATATTTATCGAGAAGTAGGAACGCATAATAAATTGCTTACTTCTTATGAAAAAGCCACGCATCTTATGACACGTAGTGCTGATAAGGACAAAGTAGAAAAAGATATTATCCGATTTTTAAATAATTAATTAAATTATACGAAAATGCTTTATTTTTGATAAAAAAAGATTAGTAACGATTTTGTAAAGTGCTGACGCCTGAGGGAATAGTATGCGTGAGAGACTACAGGCTCGAACCATACCCTCTGGCAAATGCACGAACAAAATTGTAAGATAAAAAAATAAGCATATCACTGTAAACTTTAAAAAATCAGTTTAGTGATATGCTTATTTATTTTGAGTTAGTATTTTTGTCCGAGATCGTTTTTTAAATAATTATAAGCCGCCTAATATGCCACTAATATAAACACCAAGTGCTAATAATAAACCAAATATTGTATTTGTTTTACCTGTTGCTGCCATCGCAGGCATCATTGTTTGCGGTGTATCGTTCTTATTAAAGCGACGTACTGCTTTAATTGGGAATGGTGCTGAAATAAG
Organism: Mammaliicoccus sp. G-M28; assembly: GCF_022386595.1. Lineage (NCBI taxonomy): Bacteria > Bacillati > Bacillota > Bacilli > Caryophanales > Staphylococcaceae > Mammaliicoccus > Mammaliicoccus sp. G-M28. The sequence continues at coordinate 72,444 of NZ_JAJNIF010000002.1, read as the reverse complement.
CACTAATAACCATAATATTGATCCATAAGGCTTGAATAATGCTAAGTAAATGACAAACACATATGAGAAAATGTATAAAATAGCCATAGTCATAATTGAAATTCTTTTTCCGACTAAGATAGCATACGTTTTTCTACCACTTTGTTTATCTTTTTCTCGGTCTCTAATGTTGTTAGCTAAGTTGATTAATCCGATTGTGATAGATACAGGTATACTTAATAATGCTGGATAAAAACTTAATGTACCAGTTTGTATGTAGAATGAGATCATTACAATTACGAATCCCATAAAGAAACCGGCGAATATTTCTCCAAATGGTGTCCATGATATAGGATAAGGTCCACCAGTATAGAAATAACCAATAGCCATACAAACGAGTCCGATTGGTATTAATAACCATGTACTTTGCATGCAAATATATATACCTAAAATTACTGCGATTATATAAAATGCTATGGCTAAGTTATATACGGATTTTGGTGACATACCGTTTCGTACAATAGCACCACCAATACCAACAGATGTATGATCATCTAAGCCACGTTTATAGTCGAAATACTCATTAAACATGTTTGTTGCAGCTTGTATTAATATGCTTGCTAATAACATAGCTAATACTACTGAAATTTTAATGGATGCTTCAGCACCTGTTAAAAATATCTTTGATGCCGCTGTTCCTAGCAATACTGGTACAAATGAAGCAGTAAGCGTATGTGGCCTCATTAAATGATAATATTTTTTTATGCCTGAATGCTGTGATAAATTTTGTGACATTTATTTACCTCTTATTTATTAATATTTTTGACAGTATTAGTATATGCTTTCGACATCAATTGGTCAATCACTGTATTTGTGTAATATTTTAATATATATTCTATTTATAAAGTACAATATTAACGCATGTTATGTTAAAAAATGATAAAATAAGAAGATAGATATTTTTCGGAAAGAAGTGGAAATGAAATGGCCTTGAGGACCGATTTGAAGCAAAAAATGATTTCTGAAATCGATGGAAATAAAAATTATATTTCAGTTGAAATTGAGCTTCAATATCAACCAGATTTAATCCATTTATTAAGGGAAGAAATCAATTATATTGGACAACGTTTTTATTACAAGTCAAAAGATTTCAAATTAGAAATGTGTGGTATCGGCTATTTATTAGAAGCTAGATACTCACATTTAGAGCACGATGAAATTTATGAGTATTGGCAAAATATTAAAGAACAGTTAAATACGGTAATTATGCATGATGATAAACATCATTTGAAATTCTTTGGAGGATTTCAATTTTCAGAGCATTCTTTAACTAATGAGTGGAAAGATTATGGAATGAGTCATTTTGTTTTACCAAAATTTTTGATTACAAAAGAAAATGGTCGTTGTTACTTAACATATACTGACGATAACAATAAATTTGATATAGAAAATATTGAACGCATATTAAATGCTATCGATTCAAAAGCTCAAACGGGAGTATTATCAGAACCTTCAGTTGTAGAAAATAAAGACATTCAAAGTGAAGAATGGAAAGATTTAGTAACAAAAGTTGTATCATTGATGAATGAGTCAGTTGCATTGCAAAAAGTTGTATTATCTCGAAGAAGAAAAATTGAATTTCAAGATGATGTTAATGTTGAAGATGCTTTGCAAAGATCTCTTGATAGCAATGAATCTAGCTATTTATTATTATTTGAATCTGGTAAATCACAATTCATATCACAAACACCTGAACAACTTTGTCAAATAGATAATGGCAAATTATATACCAATGCAATAGCTGGAACAATTATTAGAACTGAAGATGAAAGTGAAAACAACAAATTAAAAGCTGAACTTTTAAATGATTCTAAAAATCAATTCGAACATCGTTATGTTGTGGATAGTATTATTCATGATATTCAATCGTTTACTAAACAATTGGAATACGATAAAAAGCCAACGATTTTAACAAATAAACATTTATATCATTTATATACAAAGATACAGGCAGATTTATTATCCGAAAATGTTTTAGAAATCGTAAATCAATTACATCCTACACCTGCTCTTGGAGGATTTCCAAAGGTAGAAGCTATTAAATTTATTGAGCATGAAGAATTTGGCACTAGAGGTTTCTACGGTGCACCTTTAGGTTATATTGATTTAGATAATAATGGGGAATTTGTTGTTTCAATTCGCTCAATGCTTGTAAGAGGAAATGCAGCAACATTATATTCTGGTTGCGGCATCGTTAAAGATTCGAATGCAATTTCAGAATTTGAAGAAACAGATTTAAAATTCAAACCAATGTTAAAAGCGCTAGGAGTGATGTAGATTTGAGTACACATACTGAAAGTTTAACAAAACAAGTGTTTACATTTGTTTCTAAATTATACGAATATGGTGTTGATGATGTCGTAATTAGTCCAGGGTCAAGATCTACGCCACTTGCGATTGCTTGTGAGAGACACCCTCATATTAAAACGTGGATACATCCCGATGAAAGAAGTGCTGCTTTCTTCGCATTAGGTATAATCAAAGCAAGTCAGAAACCAGTTGCGATCATTTGTACTTCAGGTACAGCAGCTTCAAATTATACACCTGCAGTTTCAGAAGCATTTATAAGTAGGTTACCACTTGTCGTTGTGACGAGTGATAGACCACATGAACTTAGAAATGTTGGTGCACCACAAGCAATTAATCAAATTAATATGTTCCAAAATTTCACTAAGTTTCAATTTGATATGCCTATTGCAGATGAAACTGAAGGTACAATCAATGCAATAAACATGAATATGATAAAAGCTGAAAAACATTTCGTAGGACCACAAAGAGGTCCTGTACATTTTAATTTTCCATTTAGAGAACCGCTTATTCCTAATGTGAAACTTAGAAGATATTTATCTTCTAAGAGAAAAATAGCAACGAAATACCAAAAATCAATTGATTTTTCAAATATACAAACATATATTGAGAAACCACGTGGAATCGTCGTAGTAGGAGATACACAAGGGCAAGATTTATCACAAATTTTAACTTATTCAGCCATTCATAATATACCTATTTTGGCAGATCCATTGAGTAATTTAAGAAAGTTAAATCATCCAAATGTTATTGCTACTTATGATGCACTTTTTAAAGGTGGTTTAAGTATAGAGCCACAATTTATTATAAGAGTTGGACAACCAGTTGTTTCTAAACATTTAAATAATTGGTTAAAAGATGTTAAATGTCCACAAATACTCGTACAAAATAATGCTACACCAGATGCTTATCCAAAAGTACCAACACTTTCTGTAGAGTTAAGTCCAAATGACTTCTTTAGACAGGCACAAGATGTGACGCCAACTCAAAATAAAAATTGGTTAGAAAAATGGATCACTATGGATAAAGAAGCTAGAGCATTAATAGAAAAGTATATTCAAGAAGAAACTGACGAAGGTGCTGTTGTAGGCAGTTTATTGAAAAAAATGTCTTCAAAAGATACTGTTTTTGTTGGTAATAGTATGCCAGTTAGAGATGTAGACACATTCAATTTAGATTCTAAAGCTGAAATTGCAGCTAATAGGGGGGCTAATGGCATTGACGGTGTTGTATCAACTGCTTTAGGGATGTCTGTTTATAAAAAAGTAACATTAGTTATTGGAGACATTTCGTTCTTCCATGATATGAACGGATTAATAATGAGTAAGTTGCATGATTTAGATATTACCATCGTATGTTTGAATAATAATGGTGGGGGCATCTTTAATTATTTAGCACCGAAAGATGAAGCGCCAGAGCATTTTGAAAAATTATTTGGAACGCCTTTGGATTTAGATTTTCAACATGTTGCTCATTTATATGAATTAGGATATGAAAAATTTGAAGATGTGGCTGAGTATAAAAGACAAACTTTACCTCAATTTGGTTCATATTTATATGAAATTTTAACGAATAGAGAAGAAAATACAGAAACACATAGAGAACTATTTGAAAAGATGAAAGGTATACAATATGTTAACTCACCACGTTAAGCAGTTAGATATTGATAAACCTACAATTTTATTGTTACATGGATTTATTAGTGACCATACAACTTTTCATTTAGTTGAAGATGCAATTATCAAACAAGGTATTAATGTGATATCTATAGATTTACCAGGTCATGGTGATGATAAATCAAGTTATGATAAACAATGGTCTATGGAATTTATTGCAGATAAGATTAAAGAATTGATTGCACATCTAGAATTAAAGACGGTCTATTTACATGGATATTCAATGGGTGGACGTGTTGCATTAAGCTTTGCAATTCAATATCCTGAATGGTTAAATGGTCTTATTCTAGAAAGTGCAAGCCCTGGTATAGAAAATAATAAAGATAAGCTTAATCGAATAGAAGTAGATAAAACTAGAGCTGAATATATACAAAATATCGGGATGACAAAGTTTGTAGAAGAGTGGTCACAATTATCCTTATTTGAAAGTCAGTCCATTCTTTCCCATAAAGAAAGAAATCGGATAAAGAAAATGAGACTCTCTCAATCTCCCGGTGGATTGAGTAAAGCTTTAATTGATTATGGAACAGGTGCTCAACGATCTTATTGGGATAAATTAAATGATCTTGATTTACCTACATGTATTATAGTAGGTGAGAAAGATAAAAAGTTTATAGAAATAGGTAAACGAATGCACGAATGTATTAAAAATAGTAAATTTCAAATTGTTAATGATGCTGGGCACACAATTCATGTGGAACAACCAGAAAAGTTTGATACAATAATAATAGAATTTATTTTAGGAGGCAAATTATGTCAAGACAATGGGAAACTTTAAAAGAATATAAAGAAATTAAATATGAATTTTTCGAAGGTATCGCAAAAATCACAATAAATCGTCCAGAAGTACGTAATGCATTTACGCCATTAACAGTACAAGAAATGATTGATGCATTTTCTAGAGCAAGAGATGACCAAAGAGTTGGATCTATTATCTTAACAGGTGAAGGCGACTTAGCATTTTGTTCAGGTGGAGACCAATCAGTACGTGGACACGGTGGTTATGTGGGTGAAGATCAAATCCCTAGATTAAACGTATTAGACTTACAACGCTTGATTCGTGTTATTCCTAAACCAGTAGTAGCAATGGTTAGAGGATATGCAATCGGTGGTGGTCACGTATTGCATATCGTATGTGACTTAACAATCGCAGCTGAAAATGCAAGATTTGGACAAACTGGTCCTAAAGTAGGTTCATTTGATGCTGGATATGGTTCAGGTTATTTAGCAAGAATCGTTGGACATAAAAAAGCTCGTGAAATTTGGTTCTTATGTCGTCAATATGATGCAAAAGAAGCAATTGATATGGGACTTGTTAATACAGTAGTGCCATTAGACAAAATAGAAGACGAGACAGTGCAATGGTGTAAAGAAATGATGCAACACTCACCAACAGCATTACGCTTCTTAAAAGCGGCAATGAATGCAGATACAGATGGATTAGCAGGATTACAACAATTCGCTGGCGATGCAACATTGTTATATTATACTTCAGACGAAGCAAAAGAAGGTCGTGATGCATTTAAAGAAAAACGTCAACCAGACTTCGATCAATTTCCTAAGTTTCCTTAATATAGATAGGGAGTGGGACAGAAATCTAATTTTATAAAAAAGATTTCGTAGTCCCACCCCGGCAAGGATGACTAGGATTGAAAAAGCTTGATATAAGCGCATGTTCAATCCAGTCATCTACTGCCAATACAATGATAAGAGGCAGGGACAATTAATTTGTCCCTGCCTCTATTTTGTTATTATTGATCTTTATAATAAATGCTTCTTAATAACTTGTTCGATTATGGTTGGTATTTCTTCAAAGGCACTTTTCATATTGATTCTTTCAGTAACTTGATGTGCATCTTTTCCAATTGGACCGATATTAATAACAGGCGCACTTATCTCTTTAATATCGTTAAATGGAATAAAGTAAGATTCGTTAAATACGGGTGTTTGGTTAATATAACTTTCAAAGCCTAAATCATCTAGTCGATATTTTGCATAGCTTAAATCACTAATACCATTAAAGAAATATTGTCTTTTAGAAACTCTATTAAATTTAGATAATGAAAGATCACTAACAGTTTCTACTATTTCATCTATGAATGGATCTTCTGATGAGTGTGCAGCTGGATAATAAGGTGGTGCAAAGAATGTAATAACACTAGGGCCGAGTCCTTTTAACATATGCATGAAGCGGTCAGTAATTTCTATTGATTGCGCTCTTTCATCATGAATTTGCTCAATGACTTCTTTTATTACATATTTAATATGTGCTTCACCAAATTCTTTAATTGCTAAATCTTTTAATTCTTTATAGCTTAAAACATTTATAGATATATTTTTATTGAAACCTTCAGATTTTAATTTATCTTGAAAGGTTTTTTCGCAAATTGATACAGCATCTTTTACTACATCATTAAATATTGTGAAGACATCTTCTGCATTTCTATTAAATAAAAATACATTATATAAAGCAACTGTTCGAAATGGTGTTTGTACATCATAATGGTCTTTAATATCTCGACTCATTAGTGATACTGGAAGTGGTGTCACTTCGTTTTTATAATGTTCTTTAAAAAGATTGCTATATTCCATCTTACTATTGATAAAGCTTTGTATATAATTTGAACTGATGCCATTTAAAGGCTGTCCTACATGTGTTTCTTTACCATAACAAAGTGCAGATGGCATAATTTTACCTATTGTGCCTGAATAAACATAATGGTTATCATCATGTTCTGCTTGTGAAAATGTAGGCTCACTGTTTAAATGTAAAGCTATTTCTAAATTATCTTCTTTTCTAATTTGATTGATTCTTTCAACAGCTTTATGCATGCCTAAAGATTCAACTTCTTCATCTGGAACTGAAACAACGATAATATTGATGTCCCATGACTCTTGTATTGCTTTTTCAATTAAAGACATATGTATCATTAGACCAGGTTTCATATCCATAGAGCCACGGCCAAACAAATAATTATCCGAACTGAGATCTTCTTTAGCATTTGAAGATAAATATTTATCATCTTCACGAAAAATATCTGTTATATTATCCATATCAAATGCTTCACTTTTATATTCACTATAATCGTCTATGCCAACAGTATCAAAATGACTAATACATATGAGCGCTTTTTTAGTTTTTGGTGCTTTATAATATGCAAGTACTGCATGTCGACCATCCCCAGTCGGTTGCAAAATCACTTGTTCATTATTATTTTTGAAATAATCGAGTTTTAAATATTGTTCTTTTAAAAAGTATGGAAATGTTCTTTCGCCTTCTGAATGTGTAATGGAATCATGTTTAACCAAGCTTTTTAATAAATTTCTTCGAGTTTCAAATGTTTGCCATAAAAAGTTCATTGAAATTCATCCCCTTTAAAATAGTTCTTGAATCATTCTTTCCAATCTATTTAAGCCTTCTTCAAGCGCTTTAATGTTGTATGCATAAGAAATTCTTATATATCCTTCACCAATATGAGTGAAAGCTGAACCAGGCACAATTGCAACGTGATAATCTTCAAGTGCTTTCATACAAAATTCATAATCACTTATACCAAATTGAGAAATTTTAGGAAAAATATAAAAAGCTCCTTGAGGCTTTTCGTTCAGAATAAATCCCATATCAATTAAACGTTTATATATGTAATCGCGACGTTCAATATATGCTGAGTTCATTTCTTTAGGTGAGTCAACAGCATTAGTAAGTGCTTCTATTGCAGCGTATTGACTCGGTACATTTGCACAAATACAGTTATATGCATGCACAAATGTCAGTTGTTTCATCACATACTCAGGTCCTAGTAGAAATCCGATTCGTAAACCAGTCATAGAGTGAGATTTGCTTAATCCGCCTAACAATATACACTGGTCTTTAATAGCATCATATGAAGCAAATGAGGTATGTTGTTGACCAAACGTATTTTCAGCATAAATTTCATCACTTACTACATAGATTGGATAATCTTTGAACACATTAACCAGTGATTCAACTTCATATTGATTTAACGTAATACCAGTAGGATTGTTTGGATAATTCAATAAAATGGCTTTAGTTTTATCTGTAATATGAGATTTTACTAATTCAGGTGTTATTTTTAAACCGCTTTGGGTAGTATCTATGTATATAGGTTTAGCTCCTAATAATTCAATTAATGGAACATAGCCAGCGTATACAGGTGAGGGAATTAACACTTCATCTCCTTGTTCAAGTATACCTCTCAACGTAGTATCAAGCGCTTCACTAGCACCATTAGTAATTAATATTTCATTCGTATTAAAATTTGAACTGAATCGGTTTTTATAATAAGATTGGACGACTTTCCTTAGTTCTAACAATCCGGCATTATGAGAATAAGTCGTAAAGTTACGATCAATAGCTTGTTTCATTGCATCTTTAACACTTGTTGGCACTTTGAAATCAGGCTGACCAACTGTTAAGTTAATGACATCATCAATTTCAGGTATACGGTTGGAGATAGCTCTTATTCCAGATACTTGAAGTTGAGATGCAAATTTATTTAATGGTAATTGCATTTTTTTCACCTCTTCAAAACGATAATTTTATTATAACGATAAAAAGAGAACAAATAAATGAATATAGCAAAAATTTTGAAAACGTATTACAATAAGAGAAACATTACAATAATAGGGGATGTTTATATGGTGAACTTAACAAATATGAATCAACGATTAAAGTTATTACTTTCATTAAATATTTTTGAATGGTTACCACATCCAACTTTTGTACTTATACAAAATAATGATGAACAATGGATGATATCGTTTGAAGAAGATTCAATACATATATGTAGAGCAGAAGCTCAGTTACCACATTTTCATCGATATTACTTTGGACAAGATAATCGCCTTATTAAAAATGCACAATTTCATATTAAATTTAAATCAAAAGAAGAGCTCTCACTTGATGAAAGAAAATTTGTTTCAGATTTTATGCAACCAACAGCTAAAAAAGAAAATCCTATATTGTTTATACAATCAGACACACCTTATACTCAAGAGTGGATTGATTATTTAACTTATTTATTAAGTGCGAGTTATGAAGTGTTAGAAAACTTATATAATAATAATCACGAACTAGCACCCGTAACGCATAAACATGTTCAAATACCAGCATATCTATTAAATCAAGAAGATAAATATATCGGAACTATTTCATATGAATCATTACTTAGGTAAAAATTGAATATAGTTTTAACTATAAAAGAGGGTAGGACAAATTAATTTGTCCTATCCTCTTAGTCATTAGGAGCCCCATATTCACACAAGTCAGTAGAAGTGTGAGCAAGGACGTTTATATTCACACAAGTTGAGAGAAGTGTAAGTGATTTTTATAAGAAAAAAGAGCAGAAATTCATTTTTAAACATGAATTTCTGCTCTTTTACTTATTTATTTTTTTTAGGTGGTTTTTTTAAATTAACAACTGGATTAGCATAATGTCTAACTATATCACTACTGAAGAAGTACACAATTGTTATTGTAATAAGCACAATTGCTACCCATACATACGGTTGATCTAATAACATTCTATCCCAATCTTTAGAACGGAATAATCCAACGAATAGTCCATGAAGTAAGTAAATAAACATTGTTCTTGAACCAATATAAGTTAATGGTAATTTTCGTTCTGGTATTAAATTCATAAAACTTAAAGTTGAAACAAAGATAACAACGTAAATAAATAATCTCTTCAATGCACTGTAAACATCAACATCGCCTTCGAGTGCTGAATATGGTTTACTTCCGAATAACCATTCAAAGTTATAGTCAGTTAATAAATAAGCAATAAAAATAACTAATAAACTTAATGTAGAAAGCCATAAGTATTTTTTATTTCTTAAAATAAATGACTGTTCTTTATTGATATAATAACCTAATAAGAAAATAGGGAAGAATACAAATGTTCTTGATAGACTAAGTTTTGCATTAATAAAATCAAAGTAGCCAACTATCAAACCTACTAATATAGCAACTGCAAATGTTATATATGGATTGAAGTTTCGTACAAAATGTAAAATAACATGCCATGAAAATAAGCTGACTAGGAACCACATAGCCCATTGTGGGTCAAACGGACTAATGTTTAAAGTATCATCTCTATCTATATAGTAATAATATAACCCATAAAACAATTGGAATATCAGATAAGGTAACAATAGCTTAATGGTAACTTTTTTTATGTAACCAGGTTTACCAACACTTTTTGCGAAAAATCCTGATATTAGAACAAAAGCGGGCATATGGAAACTATAAATAAACATATATAATGCTTTAAATAAATGACTGTCATTAACATATGATCTTGTTAAGTGGCCAAATACAACTAGTACTATTAAGAAAAACCTAGCGTTGTCAAAATAATGATCTCTTTCTTTACCGTTTGCCATGAAAAGTACTCCTCTAAATCGATTGTCTACAGTTTTCTTGAAACGTAGATTATAAATTAAAACTTCTGAAAGTACAAATAAAATTATTTAGAAATAATAAAAAAATCAAACCAATGCCTTAAAAGACATTGGTTTATTCAGTATTCATTTAAGAATTATGATTTATATTGATCAACATCATAGAATTGACCATCAGTTTGAATTTGTTGATAGAAGTCACTAATACGTTTTGCGTTAGATTTTGAAAAATCTACGCCAGTTGCATATTGGTGTACGCCTGGTTTTTGTGGATTAAATCTCATTTTATAAAGTGTATTTTGTCCTGCTTTAATATAATTGTTTGCTATAAATTGAGCGCCACCGAATATAGCTTTTTCTGGTGTGTTCCATCCAGCTTGTTGTGCATATTTGATACCACCGTATAATGCATTCTTATCGATCGCACCTACACCAAACATATTATAGTATTTAGTTTTTGAGTTTAAATCAACTTTTCCATTTTTATCAATATTTCCACCATTTGCTAATTGACTTGTTCCATTACCAGTCTCTAATAGTGCATGTGAGATTAAATAGATTTCATTAATACCAACAGCTTTTGATGCTTGACTAAATGCATTACCTTGGTTTTCTAAAATGCCTTTACCTCGAAGTAATTCATTTAATTTAGATGGAGAAATATTTTGTGATTTATTTAAATCTAAGAATTGATACTTTTGAACTGGATCATTCACATACTTGCTTGTATCCATTGCATCTTTAACTTCTGCTCTAGTAGCATTTCTAATACCACTTGGTAATACTTTTTTAGGCTCAGATCCATTTCTTAACGCCATTTGAATATCAACAGCTTGATCAAGAGTATATGGACTAGTAGAAATATTTGTAGCCTCTGTTGCTAGTTGTAAATATTTAGAATTAATCCATACTGTTTTACCATTAAGTAAACCTTTATACCAAAGTTCATTTCCAACTTTTTGTGAAGAAATAACTTTAAAGTACGCATATTGATAATTTTGTAGTGACCCTAATAAAGTAGATTTAGACACATTCGGTTGACTATAGAAATAACCAGTATTATCAAAGATTAAATAATTAGTATAATTTTCTTTTAAATTCATTGGTTGATTGTTTACAACATTGGATTTAATAGCATTAGTCTTTTTAGGTTGAGCAGGCGTAACTTGTTTTACTGGATTAGGTTGAACTCTGTTAGTTTGTAATTGTACATCGTTAGCTTTAACCCATCCTAAAGGAATTGCATTGTTATCTTGTAATAAATAATATGTTTGATTATTGTATGTTGATTGTTTACCAATCTTAAATGTTCTACCAGCTTTATTCATAGCAGGTACTGTTTTTTGATCATAAACAGAAGTATAAACACCAGAAATATTGTTATTAACCTTACCAACATAATTAACTCTAACCGTTTTCGCAACAGGTTTCGTTGTAGGCTTCGCAACAGGTTTCGTTGTAGGCTTCGCAACAGGTCTAGTTGCAGGTTTCGCAACAGGCTTAGTTGCAGGTTTCGCAACAGGTTTAGTTGCAGGTTTTGCAACAGGCTTAGTTGCAGGTTTTGCAACAGGCTTAGTTGCAGGTTTCACAACAGGCTTAGTTGTATTCTGTAATTGAATATCACTAGATTTAACCCAACCTAATGGAGTACCTTTAGTATCTTGTAATAAGTAGAACACTTGGTTATTATATGTTGATTGTTTACCGATATTAAATGTTTTACCAGCTTTATTCACAGCAGGTTTAGTTGTTTTGTCATAAACAGAACTGTAAACGCCAGACGCATTTGTATTAACTTTACCTTTATAGCTAACAGCAACAGTTTTAGCTGTGCTTGCAACAGGTTTAGTTGCAGGTTTTGCAACAGGCTTAGTTGCAGGTTTCGCAACAGGTTTAGTTGTTGGTTTCGCAACAGGTTTAGTTGTTGGTTTCGCAACAGGTTTAGTTGCAGGCTTCGCAACAGGTTTAGTTGCAGGCTTCGCAACAGGTTTAGTTGTTGGTTTCACAACAGGTTTAGGCGTTGGTTTAGTTACAGTCTGTAATTGAATGTCGCTAGATTTAACCCAACCTAATGGTGTACCGTTATTGTCTTGTAATAAGTAAAACACTTGGTTATTGAATGTTGATTGTTTACCAATATTGAATGTTTTACCAGCTTTGTTCGTCGCTGGTTTTGTTGTTGTGTCATATACAGAACTATATACACCAGATGCATTAATGTTCACTTTACCTTTATAGTTAACAGCAACAGTTTTAGCTGTGCCTACAACAGGCTTAGTTGGTTTAGGTTTAGTGACTACTGGTTTAGTAGGTTTAGGCGTTGGTTTCACAACAGGCTTAGTTGGCTTTGGTTTAGTTACTATTGGTTTACTTGGTGCAGTTAGAGTACCTGTTTTGTACTGATACTTCTCATGCACTAAATCTACAAGTTCATTAAATGTATAGTTGTTTTCAGCAAACCAGCCGTATGGATCACTATGATTTGTACCACCTAAATATTTTGATACAGCATCATGTGACCATAAAGTACCATTACCATCGTATTCAGCACTATCAAATGGTAATCCATAATAAGCTAAATTAGTGGCAATATAATCAGCATAATTATTGATAGAACGTGCGAAGCGATCACCGCCATAAACACGAACAAGTTCAACATGTATGAAACGTTGGTTAGCAACACCACCAGCACCCCAAGCAAGATAGTCTGTTGGAGCAACTTCAATAATGTTATTGTCATCAACGAAAGCATGTACAAATGCATTTTCATAATTATTTTTCATGTATGCAATTTCACCATGAATAGTTGAATTAGGATTTGCCGTTTCATGAGCAATAACACCTTCAGGTTTGCCAACACCATTACGATAAGGAATTTTAGGAATATGGCTAGAAAAGTCTTCAACATAATTAGGTACAGCATAATTATTACTTCTAATTTGATTATTAATCGTTGAGCTAACAGCGGCGTTGTAAGTACTTCTATATGTTGAAGTAGGAATACTGCGTGCTGATCTAGCTGCAAAAGTTCTAACTTGTGGCTTAACATTAGCACTTTCAAGTTGAACATTTTGATTATTATCAATACTATTTGATTCTATATCGTTAGAAGTGTCATCTTGGTCATCAAAATCAAAATTATATTCATCGTCAGAAGTGTTCTCTTCTGTATCTTGAGCAACTTCAGAGCTATCTTGATCATCAACATCTTGAGAAGAAGTTTCGTCAGAATCTACAACATCTGTAGTATCTTCAGAAGTATTGTCTTCTGTATCTTGAGCAACTTCAGAACCATCTTGATCTTCAACACCTTGAGAAGCAGATTCATCAGAGTCAACAACGTCAGAAGTATCTTCAGAAGTACTATCTTCTGTATCTTGAACAGCTTCAGTACTATCTTGATCATCAACATCTTGAGAAGTAGTTTCACCAGAGTCTACAACGTCAGAAGTATCTTCAGAAGTGTTATCTTCTGTATCTTGAGCAACTTCAGAGCTATCTTGTTCTTCAACATCTTGAGAAGCAGATTCATCAGAGTCAACAACGTCAGAAGTATCTTCAGAAGTACTATCTTCTGTATCTTGAGCAACTTCAGAGCTATCTTGTTCTTCAACATCTTGAGAAGTAGATTCATCAGAATCTACAACGTCAGAAGTATCTTCAGAAGTGTTCTCTACTGTATCTTGAACAGCTTCAGTACTATCTTGATTTGTAACATCTTGAGAAGCAGTGTTATCAGAGTTCACATCATCTGTAGTATCTTCAGAAGTACTATCTTCTGTATCTTGAGCAACTTCAGAGCTATCTTGATCTTCAAAATCTTGAGAAGCAGTATTATCAGAATCTACAACGTCAGAAGCATCTTCAGCAGTGTTATCTTCAGTATCTTGAGCAACTTCAGAGCTATCTTGATCTTCAACATCTTGAGAAGCAGAGTTATCAGAGTTCACAACGTCTGTAGTATCTTTAGAAGTGTTATCCACTGTATCTTGCACAGCTTCAGTACTATCTTGATTTGTAACATCTTGAGAAGCAGTATTATCAGAATCTACAACATCTGTAGTATCTTCAGAAGTGTTATCTTCAGTATCTTGCACAGCTTCAGTACTATCTTGATTTGTAACATCTTGAGAAGCAGTGTTATCAGAATTCACAACGTCAGAAGTATCTTCAGAAGTATTATCTTCTGTATCTTGCACAGCTTCAGTACTATCTTGATTTGTAACATCTTGAGAAGCAGTGTTATCTGTGTTCACAACATCAGAAGTATCTTTAGAAGTATCTTCAGTTACTTTCGGCTCATCTATTATAGATGGATCCTTATATGTTTTTGTACCTGATAAGTTCAAAGATTGGCTTTTTAATTCTTTTTGCTCATCTTGAATTTGACTAGCATTGTTATGTTGCTCAATGATGTTTTTGTTATCTTTGTTTGATGTTTCTTCTGCATTCACCTGATGAGAAACGAGTGTCGTACCTGCTAAAGTCATTGCTACAAGTGCAGGGGTTTTGTAATAGAATTTTTTATCCATAAACAATCTCCTTTGAATAGGTATTTTATTTAATAACATTATAAGGCTTTTTGACAGTAAAGTATGAAAATTATCTAAATTGTAATGTAACTTTAATATTTGAGATGAATAATAATTTAGCTAAAAGTCAGTTTCATATGGTAGTGGGGGATGTTTTCTTCTAAAAACTCTTCGCCTTCTGTTATATATCCTAATTTTTCATAAAAACCTTTTGCATGAGATTGGCCATTTAAGACAGTACCTAAGAATCCATCTTCTTTAGCTTTTAAATTTATAAAATCCATTACTTTTTTTCCATAACCATATTTTCTGTATGGTTTTAATACGGCTACTCTTTCAACTTTAGCGTAACCGTTATGATATGTTCTATATCTTCCTACTGCAGCAGGTTCTGCTTCATGATAAAGAATAATGTGCTTAGAAATTTCTTCAAATTCATCAATTTCTGCTTCTAATGGCACACCTTGTTCCTCTACGAAAACTGTTTTTCTTATTGTTAGTGCATCTTGTTTTTCTATATCATTTTCAACTATTTTTATCATGATAGTACCTCCATTAAATTGAATGTTTTTATTATACATTATTAATGTATTTCACTCTAATTAATTAAATAACTCTCCTAATCCTGGTAATAAAATTCGGATTGGAGAGTTATATTTTTATAATTTTTAATTTTGAATTGCTGCTCTTCTTACAATCGCTGTATATTGCCAAAACAATCTAAGTTGATGGATGCTCCAATTGGTAATGCCCATTGTGTATCCACTTGGTGTGAATATTTGAATTTGGCTTGTTTCTAATGCTGCGGCAACGAGATATTGTAAGTGCACACTTAATGATTTCATTTCTTCTGTTAACCCTGTTTCAGTGTATACCCATGAGAATGGAAGGGGATTATCGAAAATGTTAATTGCATTAAATATTTCTGGAATTGCAATAATATAACAAGCACCATCTACAATTGGATCATGGTTTGCTTGATTATAATAAAGCAACAATGCTTCGTAATTTTCATGATGTTCATGATTAACATAGTATAAGTTCTTTCTAAAGTTAGATAAATCTCCAGAATGAATGATTTGATTTTCTAACGCATCAAACATTGTATTGATTTGTTCATACTTTTCATATGTTTTACGTTCAATCATAATATACCTCCTTTCCTAGTAAACATTAGGTTCTTGTTGCTGTTGTACACTAGGGTCTACTCCTGGATTAGTTTGTTCAGGAGCTTGTTGCGGTGTTTCTTGTGGTGCTTGTGGCACTTCTTGTGACGGCACTTCTTCGGTAGGTGGCTGCTCTACAGGCTGTTGTTCAATAGGCTGTTCAGTAGGTTGCTCTGTCGGCTGTTCTATTGATTCATCAGTATCAGGTTTAACTGCTGGTTCAACTGTCTCTGATGAATCGTCTGTGTTAGTTTCACCACTTTTTAGACTTTTTTTCGAAACTTCGATATATGGCATAAGATCACCATAAGCTTGAGTCATTAAATAATTCATCATTTCTGTCTTTTTAGTTTTAGGTAGTTTTAAATCTTTTCTCAGTTTGTTAGAAAGTTCTAATAAGTTATCTAAATCTGGATTATAGAAATAAACACCATTAAAGTTAGCATCTGTACCAGTTATTTGTTCTGTTTTAATTTTCACTTTGCTTGAAGAGTAAGTAGTTGCTAAGTTTTGAATATCATCAAATGTGAAATTATGTTTAGCATTTTTACCAACTATTTTAACTAAATCGTCTAGTTTATTAATTGAATTTGTTTCTTGTGCTTTTTTGATAATGGCTTTTATCATTTCCATTTGTCGTTTACCACGTTCTAAATCTGAGTCTTGTTTTCTTGAACGTACAACTGCAAGAGCTTCATCACCAGTTAAGTTTTGTTTTCCTTTTTTAACTTTAATTCTGCCTTTATCTTCTGTATTAGGTTCATTTAAACTGAATGGTACATCATATTCAATACCACCAAGCTCGTCTACAACTTCTACAAAAGCTTCCATATTAATACGTGCATAAAAGTCTACTGGCACATTTAATGTAGATTCAACACTTTCCATTGAACCTTCTGGACCATCAATAGCATGTGCATGTGTAATTTTGTCATAGTACTTAACTGCTGGTATATAACTCAAAGTATCACGTGGAATACTTACCATACGTATTTGCTTTTTGTCTCTATTAAATGTAGTGTAAATCATTGCGTCTGTACGAGACTGGCTAGCTTTTTGGCCACCTTTACGTCTAGAATCGCTATCATCAACACCTAAAAATAATACGGAAACATGATCTAAGCTTGGGTCTACTGGTTTATCTCTTAAAGATGATTTGCTTTTTTTTGAATCTAGAAATGAATCATTTATAGCACCTTTTGTTTCAAGATAAAGCATAAGGCCGAATACTACAGGTAGTATCATAAGAATCATGGACATCAAAAGTAAACCTATCTTTGCGAATCTATTCATATTATATATTTACCCTTCTATTCGTGATTTGATTTAAAATATAAATTTTTGCATATTATACATCATATACGATTATACAAGTAAAATTCAACAATTTAAATGAATTATGTGTATCGATTAACGAGTGTTGAATGTAAATTTGTTGTAAATTATGTAGAAATGGTGTAAATTATAGTGAAGAATGTGAGGTGAAACAAATGGCAAAAGTACTAGAAAAAGATTTAAGTAGCATTGGTGAACAAATTAAATTAAATAGAGAGAATTCGTTTGATGTAATTAAACCACAAACAATAAATGTACTTGGTTTGCCATTTGCAAACCTTACAAAGTACGAGATGGTCGAACGAATTAAATATTTTGTTAACCAAGAAACAAATGATAATTTATTTGTTGTTACTGCGAATCCAGAAATTGCTCATTACGCTTATAACAATAACCATTACCAAAGACGAATTAAACATGCGGATTACATTGTACCAGATGGTATCGGTATTGTTAAAGCAGCTAAATATTTGAATACACCTTTGAAAGAACGTATTCCAGGTATCGAGTTAATGGAAGAAATGTTAAATATCGCGAATGCTAGCAGCAAGAGAGTGTTCTTACTGGGATCTTCTAAAGAAGGCGTTAAAGCTACTAGAAAAATTTTAGAAGAACAATATCCTAATATAACCTTTGATCATAAGCATGGATATAAACATGTACTTGATTATAAAGTTACTAAGAAAATTAAGAAATTCGAACCTGATTTTATTTTTGCAGCAATGGGCTTTCCTAAACAAGAAGATTGGATATACTACAATCGTCATCATTTTAAACATACAGTAATGATGGGTGTAGGTGGGTCATTCGATGTTATAAGTGGTAATGTCAAACGTGCACCTAACATGTTTATTAAACTCAATTTAGAATGGTTATATAGAATTATAACTGACTTAAAACGTGTGAACCGTGCTCTTAAGATTCCATTGTTCTTAAAAGAAGTACAATTTCAAAAATCAAGTACACCTAAAAAGAATAAATATGAATATATGAAATATAAATAAATTTTAATAGAACAACTTGTTGTTGTGAGCTGATGCTTATCATGACAAGTTGTTTTTTTGCTTTTTATTAATCAATATTGTTAACTGAATGATATAATATAGTTAACAATGCGAGAAGGTGTTCAGTTTATGAAAATTTTGGATCTAATTAAAGAACAAGTTTATTTAAAACAACAAGTCAAAGCAATTTACATAGAAAACCAATCGATATCATTTCGTGAATTATGGAATGAATCAGAAATTTTAGCTGGAAAGTTAAAGCAATATCCTGAAAATATAATGGTAGGTATTGCAATAAAGCATCCAATTCAATTTATGAAATGGTATATTGCTACTTTGATGAATAATCAAATTCCATGTGTATTTGATGTAAATTTAACAGATGAAAAAATAAAACATTTGATAGATATATATTATATTGATGTATTCATAGCAGATTCTAATACAATAAGTTATTTCAATCATTCTAATCATAACAACATATCAAACGACACTTTGCATATTGGATTTACTTCAGGTACAACTGGTACTCCTAAAGCATACATGCGCAATAATGATTCGTGGGTTAAGTCATTTAAATACAATGAGAAGTTAATGCAAGACAATACTCAAGTTATAGTAGCTCCTGGCCCTCATGCCCATTCATTGTCATTATATGCGATGGTTTATGCTTTATGTACCGGTAGAGGGTTCATTGGTCAATGTAAATTTAATGCACAATCTTTAGAAAAAGTAATGAATAAAATTAAAGAGCAAAAAACGATGTTTATTGTGCCAACGATGTTACACAGTTTACTTAATTATAAAGTTAACTTAGAGAAGGTTAATAGTGTCTTTTCATCGGGAGCCAAATTATCCAATACGATATTTCAAACTTTCAAAAAAGAATATCCACAAATAGATGTCATTGAATTTTTTGGCAGCTCAGAAGCTAGTTTTATTAGCTATAATATTAATGGGAATGCATCTATTGAATCAGTAGGTAAGTTGTTTCCGAGTGTTAAAGTTAAATTTACAAACCAAGATAAAGACAATGTTGGTATCTTGTATGTAAAAAGTGACATGACTTTTAGTGGTTATTTAAATGATGAGAAATTTGAAGAATGGATTAAAATTGGTGATTGGGCATCCATTTCAGAACAAAATGAATTGTTTTTATATGGAAGGGAAAGTGATCGGCTAATTATTGGTGGGAAAAATATTTATCCTGAAAGTATAGAGCAAAACCTCTTAAACTCAAAAGAAATCGATGAAGCAATTATTATTAGTGAAAAACATAATAAGTTTGGAGAAATAGCTGTTTTAATATATATAGGACAAGAAAAAATATCTTATTTGAAAGTTAAAGAATTGTTATTAGAATGTGGCTTTAGTCGATATGAAATACCATCTAAATTAATAAAAGTTAACAAAATGATATATACATCTAGTGGAAAGATAGCTAGAAATAAGATGAAAATATTATACGACATAGGAGGAGAAGAATGGAACCAGTTATTGTAGCTGCGAAAAGGACACCTTTTGGTAAATATGGTGGTGTATTTAAACATTTAGAACCTGAAATATTATTGAAGCCTTTATATGAATATTTATTAAACGAACATAGTAAAGCGATTGAAGATGTATCAGAAGTTGTCTTAGGTAATGTTGTAGGTAATGGAGGGAATATCTCTAGAAAATCATTGCTAGAAGCAAAATTGCCACAACATATACCAGGTGTAACTATAGATAGACAGTGCGGATCAGGAATAGAAGCTGTTACATATGCATGTCGAATGATACAAGCAAATGCTGGGGATATTTATATTGCTGGTGGTGTAGAAAGTACGAGTAGGGCACCTTGGAAAATAAAAAGACCACAATCAGTTTATGAATCCGATGTTCCAAATATTTTTGAAAGAGCTTCATTTGCACCTGATGGAGAAGACCCATCTATGATTGAAGCGGCAGAAAATGTTGCTCAAGTTTACCAAGTAACTAGAGAAGCACAAGATGATTTTGCATATAATAGTCATCAAAAGACAATTTCTGCATTAGAAAAAGGACATATATCCCATGAAATATTACCTATTAAAGTGCGAAATGAATGGGTTGATCGTGACGAAAGTATAAAGCCAAAATTGACTTTGAAAACCTTATCTCGATTGAAACCGTTAATTAAGAGTGGGACTGTAACCGTTGGTAATAGTTGTATGAAAAATGATGGAGCAGTATTACTTTTAGTTATGAGTAAAGAAAAAGCAATTTCATTAGGCTACGAGGAAGGATTAGAATTTGTAGACAGCGTTGTAAAAGGTGTAAATCCAAAAGTATTAGGTATCGGTCCAGTACCTGCAATGGAATCTTTACTAAAGAAACAAAATTTAGATATAGATGCAATTGATGGTATAGAATTTAATGAAGCATTTAGTTCTCAAGTATTAGCATCTAAAGAAATGTTAAATATACCTGATTATAAATTTAATATTTATGGAGGTGCATTAGCCAACGGACATCCGTATAGTGCAAGTGGAGCTCAACTTGTAACACGATTATTTCATATGAAGCATATCAATACTTCTATAGCTGCAATGGGAATAGGAGGAGGTATGGGACATGCAGCATTATTCAAAAGATGGAACAGAAATAATTGATATAGTATTTAGTACAGAAGATATAAATGCATATAAATTACTTATACAAAATAATGACCGTAAAGAGACCGTACCAGTATTGTACTTAGCGAGTATTTGGCCAAAATTTCAAATGTTTGAGCAATTTTTGGAAACAGAAATATACTTAAGAGAAACGAGTATTAATAAGTATAAAGACTTAATTGTAGATACATGGTATGAAGCGGTCTTAACTAAAGAAAAAAGAACTCATGTAAAATCTTATACAATCTATCAATTTAGCTTAAAGATAAAAAAAGAAGAAGAAACATATGTAACAATCAATCAAACATTTATAGAGAAGTGAGGAACAATATGAAATATGACTTAGAAACAGTTCAAGCTTACTTAAAACTTATCAATGACGCTAATCCTATACATGATGAAATTGTTCCTGGACAGTTAGTTTGCGAATGGCTACTAAATGACGTGGTCTGGTATAAATATAAAATTCAATATAAAAATCCAATTAAGATAAATGAACCTTTAATAAAAGAAATAATTAAA
Source organism: Mammaliicoccus sp. G-M28 (assembly GCF_022386595.1). NCBI lineage: Bacteria > Bacillati > Bacillota > Bacilli > Caryophanales > Staphylococcaceae > Mammaliicoccus > Mammaliicoccus sp. G-M28. The sequence continues at coordinate 50,804 of NZ_JAJNIF010000002.1, read as the reverse complement.
GATAAGATAGTATGTATGAATGAAGATGGAACAGTAAAGATAGTGGTGAGTAAAATAGAATAAAAATAGGCTGAGACATAAATTTGTCTCAGCCTATTTTTACTTTGGATATTATATTTAATTACTTAATATAAAAACGAGTAGAATCTAATTCATCTTTAAAAGCTTTTTTGTCTTTAGCAGATTTCTTGTTGAACTCTTTTAAGAATGATTGATATTTAGGTAATACTTCTTCATTAGAGCCAAATTCTTTTAACTTCCCGCCTTCAATCCAAGCGATTTTTGTACAAAAATCTTTAACTTGTCCAATATTATGACTAACGAAGAAAATTGTCTTTCCTGCTTCTTTAAATTCATTCATTTTATCTAAACTTTTTTTAGTGAAAGTTTGATCACCAACAGACAAGGCTTCATCTATAACTAAAATGTCAGGATTAACTGTAACATTAATCGCAAAACCTAATTTAGATTTCATACCACTTGAATATTTTTTAACTGGTTGATAGATAAATTCGCCTAACTCTGAGAATTCAATAATTTCAGGAGTTAGTTCTTTAATTTGTTTCTTAGTAAAGCCAAGTAAGAGCATTTTATATTCGATATTATCTACACCATTTAATTGCGTGTTTAAGCCTGAATTAATTGCTATAACATTCACATCACCATGACGTTCAATATCACCACCAGTGGGTTGTAAAGAGCCACCTATGATATTACTCAATGTTGATTTACCAGAACCATTAATGCCTACTAAACCTATAATATCTCCTTCATAAGCAGTGAAAGTAATATCCTGTAGTGCAAAAAATCTTTTAGTTTGATGTTTTGGTAAGAACACATCTTTCAATCTCTCTTTATTACTTCTAAAAATTTTATATTCTTTTGTTAGATTATTAATGATAACTGATTCTTTCATATGTACTTCATTCCTTATAATTATTAACAATTCTATTATGCATTATTTTAAGAGTTTAGTAAATTTATTGTAAATTTTGTTGGAATCATGTAAATTATATATGTTCTGTAATTATATGATTAACCTAAAGATAAATATATCATCTATTAGTAATTGATGCTATATTATTGATTAAGTAATAAATGTCTAAGCGAGAGAGTGATATTCATGAATGCTGTATTTACTGTGATAAAAGAGCATGTTAAAAACTTTTATCTAATACAAAGATTAGCGATGTTCCAATTAAAAATTTCAAATCATGACAACTATCTTGGTTTAGCTTGGGAAATTATAAATCCTATGCTTCAAATCTTTGTTTATTGGTTTGCGTTTGGATTTGGGATACGACAAAATGCACCAATTGATGGTGTGCCATTTATTTTATATTTATTAGTCGGTATAAGTATGTGGTTCTTCGTAAACCAAGGTGTATTAGAAGGTACTAAATCTATATCAACTAAATTTAATCAAGTAGCGAAAATGAACTTTCCATTATCTGCCATACCTGCTTATATTTTAACAAGTAAATTTTATAGTCATCTTATTCTAGTTTTAGCTATTGTTTTAATTTGTATTCCAACAGGTATCTTACCATCGATTTATATTTTACAATTGTTTATATATATGCCTTTAGTATATGCATTTGCATTCTCAGTATCAATGTTTACATCAACATTAGGTGTGCTTATACGTGATACTCAAATGGCTATGCAAGCTATTCTAAGAATGTTGTTTTATATGTCTCCGATTTTATGGATACCAGAAAAAGGTTCTATTATAGAATTGATCATGAAATTAAACCCTGTATTTTTCTTTGCGGAAGGATATAGAGCGGCAATCCTTTATGATAATTGGTACATAATCGACCATTGGCAATTGGCGCTGTATAATATATGCGTAACAGCATTATTCTTTGTTGTCGGTTCTATATTACATGTTAAATTTAGACAAAGATTTGCTGACTTTATTTAAAATAATAATCAATAAAAAAGGATTGCTCGTATGAGTAATCCTTGTTTTATAAAAAGAACTTAATTCATGTTAGGAAGTGTCAAAGTGATTAGAAATGTGATTAAACAAGTTTATCTTTCTTTATTATTCATATTTAATAAATTTTTCAAACACAATATAAAAAGTCGAAATGTTGTTGTATTTATGACTTTTAAAGAAGATGTATTACCAATTATTGAAGAACTTAAAAGAGAAGGCTACTGTATCACAATCATTGCACACCCAAAATGGCTTGAATTTGCTAACAGTTTAGAAGTTGATAAAGTGATAAATTTAAAAAATAAATATGTAGTCCAGCAACTTAAAGCAATTAAAAAAAGTAAAACAATTATTATTGATACATATTATTTATTACTTGGCAGTATTAGTAAATCAAGAGAACAATCTGTCATTCAAACTTGGCATGCTGCAGGTGCATTGAAGAACTTTGGACTTGAAGATAATAGTATAAACAAAAGCAATAAACAGCTTATAAAAAATTATTTATCTGTTTATCATTTTACAGATTACTATCTTGTTAGTTCAGATATAATGAAAGATGTTTTTATAAATAGTTTAGATGCTAAAGAAGAACAAATGTTACCGTTTGGATTACCGAGATTAGATCAATATAAAAATAAACATACATATAATGATCATTCAAAAAAAATCGCTCTATATGTTCCAACATATAGAGATTATACGAATGAGATACAAACAATTGATAAAGAAGTATTTGAAAAAATGTGTCCTGATTATGAACTCATAACTAAGTTACACCCGAGCATTACAAGTTATGATTCAGACGAAAGAAATATTCAAGAATTGGTTGAAATAGCAGATGTTATTATTACAGATTATAGTTCTCTAAGTATAGAAGCTTCATTGCTAAACAAACCTATAATATTTTATTGCTATGATGAAGAAAAATATGATGAGATGAGAGGGTTAAATAAATATTATTATGAAATGACTAAAGAAAATAAAGCATATAATTTAGAAATGCTTTATAAACTAGTTAATCGATGTAAAGTTAATGAAGCAATTAAGCCAATGTGGCATCAATATACTCATTTTGATGCGACGAAAAAACTAATTGATTTTATAAAAAAAGGAGTCTAAACCTATGGAAGTAAGTGTCATTATACCAATTTATAACGCTGAAAAAACAATAGAAGAAACGATTCGCTCTATTAAAAGTAACTATGAACATGAAATAATTTGTATTAATGATGGTTCCAAAGATTATAGTGCAGATGTTATTAGTAAAATAAACAATCCCAACATTGTTCTATTAAACAGAGAGAATAAAGGGGCAGCAGCAACAAGAAACGAAGGTATAAGTATTGCTAAAGGTAAATACATTATGTTCTGTGACGCTGATGATAAGTTAGGCGAGGGAATAATCGATAAAATGGTTAAAGCTATAAAAGAAAACGGCACAGATATTGTTGTTGGTAAAGTATCACATTTAATTGGAGAAGAAATAAGACCAATTAAAACTTACAATGATTTAAAAGCTATCGAGCATACAACATTAAATCGTACACCTGAAATCATTCAGTCAATTGGACCATATGGGAAGCTATATAAGAGTGAAATCATACGTGATATAAGGTTTGATGAAGATATAACATTTTGTGAAGAACACACTTTTAACTTAAAAGCTTGGTCGAACAGTAAAATCACAATAATAGATGATCTAGCATATTTATATAATATTGGAATTGAAGATTCTATTGTAGCATCTAGTTATAAACATATTGAAAAGTATTTAAATGATGCTACAGAAGTAAGAAAAAGATCCTTAGTTATTTTAGATGAACTAAAAGAAAAAGTAAGTAATTATTACAGTTATAGAATGGACTATTTAATCATTTATTTCTTAATCCGTAACAATTTTATGAAGGTAGAAAATTTAGATGATTTAATAAACCCAGCTACCAAATATTTAAAAGGCATAGAAAAGATTGAGACAGATAGTGTGAAAGAATTGAAAGAGCTTATATTAACAATCTCTTCAGGTGCACAATATGAAAAGTATGTAGAAGTATCTAAAGAATTGAAATTAGAGTTTAATAAAAAGACATATAGAAATTATCAAATGAAACTTTTAAAACTCAAAACAAAAATGAATTTAAGAAGTATAAAAAATAAAAGTAAGAAAATATCTCATTAGAAAAAAGAGGGTGGCTCGAACAATTAATTTGTCTGAGCTACTCTCTTTTTTAAATAAAATAAATATCTATGTTAATTCACCTATTTTTGTTTCAATTGTTGTCCCAGTATATTAGTGAATATATGTTGTGCCATCTTCTCAGTTTCTTGATTGTATGGTTCTGGTAATTTATTGCTTGCTATAGATACGATATAGCGATCATTAGAATATGTAACGATATCATTTTTATAAAAAATACCTCTATATCTTTGATAGTTTAAATAGTTATAAAAGCCGTATCTATAAGTACCTGGGTATAAATTTAAATCTCCTGTTGAAAGTAAGTTTACTGTAGATGAATGAGATAGGATACTATCAGATTTAAATTTCTTTACGAGTTTAGCCATATCATCTGTAGAAATATAAATATTACCTGCACCATCATACTTATCTAAGTTCATAGGTGGTACGTAAATATTTTGGTTATGGATAGATTTATATCCTTTAGCCATATATTTCTTATGTTCAACTGAATCATAACGTGATGTATATTTTAAATGGGCTTTGTTAAGTATTAGTTCATTGAGATTTTCTTCAAATGTTTTATTAGTTGCGACTTCAATGATTTTAGCTAGGGTTATATAGTTTGCATCATTATAGTTAAATTGATGATACTGTGCAGGTAATACACCTTGTGATTTAATACTTGCTATAGCTCCGTCTAAGTTATGCATATTAGGATTTAAATTTATTTTGGCTAATCCACTTCGATGCAACATTAAATCTTTAATACTAATGGGATATTTATTTTGGAAGTTTGGTATATATTTGTTCACATTATCGTTTATATTGATTGTGCCTTTTTCTTCTAACTGGCGTAACATTAATCCGGTTATGAATTTATTGGCGGACCCGATTAAGTACATAGACTTAGAATCATTTTTTATACTATTTTCAAAATCTCTATAACCATATGCATCACTCATCACGAGTTTATTATCTTTATATATTGTGATATTTCCATTGAAATTTGATGTAGTCAAATAATCATTAACGTCTTTAAATTCAATGAAAGTTTCCTTATCAGAGTTAGCAATATTTTTATGATTTTTACTTTGATGAGAGGATGTTGTCTCTGATGTAAAAGCATCCTTTTTTTTATTAAAATCTTTAAATTGGTTAATAAACAGTATAATGATTAATCCCACAATAATACATAGGGAAAATTTGTATAAATTTTTCATGTATCTCTCCTAATGTTTTTAACATTATATTACCATAATTACTAAATTTTAACATTTATAACCATAAAAAAAGAACACAATTAAGTGTTCTATTCGGTACCATATAATTCTTTTTTAATTTGAGTTGTTGAAATACCTTCAGTTCTTTTAAGGTATATGACTTCACATTCATCTTTTAAGAAGTCAAATTCACCTTCCCAATCATGACCCATTAAGAATGTATCTACGTTATAGTTTTTAACGTCATCTGTTTTTTGTTCCCAATTATTCTCGGGAATTACAAGGTCTACATATCTTATTGACTCAAGCATCATTTTTCTTTGTTCATAATTATAGTATGATTTTTTGTTTTTAAGTTTATTAAATTCATCAGTCGATAATGCAACAATTAGATAGTCCCCATATTGTTTAGCTCTTCTTAAAAGTTCAATATGGCCATAATGTAGTAAATCATATGTTCCATAAGTAATTACTCTTTGCATTTTTTTCACCTCATTATTTTATATATCAAGCTTAATATATATGTATACCAATGTAAACTATTTGTCTACTTTGTAAATTTTATATTAAGGTATTTTAGGTTATTATTTCATCAAAATAACCATTTTACAATTCTGAAAATGGTTATAATGTATATTTATTACTTATTAGTATATTATACTAGAATATGTTGAGTTTGAGTAAAATGGGATGACCCTTTACCAAAATGAAAACTTTGCAGAAATGTTATAATTATAACAATGAAATTACTCATAAATCTTACGTGTACAGACAATGAAGTCAATTTATTGTATTAATTTAATATTATTAGAGGTGTAAAATGATTAAAATTATAGATATTCATGAGCAACCGAACTTAGAGAACTTCATAAATACGCATTGTCGGGAAGTAAGTCATATTATTTTAAAAGATAAATATACTCAAGTTAGAGAAGATATTGTAAAAAATACAGAGCTAGATGACAATTCTTATATAGTCGATTATACAAATAACGGATATTATACAAACGATAGTAGATATATGGGAAAAGCATTTATAACAATATCTGATTGGTTTAATAATGTAACGCTTCAACCAAATATTATTTTTGAAAAAGAAGATTTAAAATGGTTAATCACTAACTTTGAATGGGAAAATATTTTTGATATTACTTTAAATGCTTTAATTCATTTAGATGAAATTAAAATAGATTCTCATGTTGTATTTGATTTTTATGATCAAAACCAACCAAGTATACATGGAATAAAAGCTTTGAAAGAGCAAAATCTTGATTCAGAGTCGAAATTTTATATAAATAAATTAGCGCTGCTTAGTTCTATGAACAGTGTGTTTGAAATGAAAGAAGTCAGCTTACCGTATAATGCTAGAACGATTGACAAGATAATGCTGAAAACAAAGTTTAAATTACCAAAAAGCACCTATCAAAATTTAAATAAAAAAGCTGTACAAAAACAGTTGGAATCTATAAACATTTATGAAAAGGATAAAACAAAATTAAAGCCTTATATTGTATTTTTAGGTTTTGATTTTGGATATAGAGGTAATTCAAAGTATTTGTTTGAGTATTTAACAGAACAATATTCGAAATACACGGTATATTTTGTTACCGATGATAAAAAAGGTGATCATTTTATTTCACCTAGTCATATTGAAACAAATGAAATGATAGAAAGAGCTAGTGTCGTGATACTGGAGAGTTATTTACCAGACAATATAAAACCTAATGGAACGATTATCCAATTATGGCATGGTACACCATTAAAACGGTTATTTTTAGATAGTAAAGAACCTAAACAAAATATTGATATTTTTAATTATAGAGCACGTAAGTATAATAAATTAATTAAGCAAGATTATTTTATTACTGATGTTGAATCGATTAACTATGTATTTGAATCTGCATTTCCTATGCAAGACACAAAGATAGTATCTTGTGGTTATCCTAGGAATCAATATTTATTGGAATATAAAAGGGATATGAATGAAATCGAAAGTATTAAACACCTTTTAAATTTAAATAAAGAGAAAAAAACGATTCTATATACGCCAACATGGAGAGATAATAATGATGAAGAATTTTTACTTGAATTTCCTGAAGAAATAAAGTCGAAATATAATATCATCTATAAATATCATGAAGAAGATCATTCTAATAAACATAAGAATTATATTGATACAGCTCAATTTGAAACGCAACAACTTATATTAGTATCCGATATTATAATTAGCGATTATTCATCTATTATATTTGATGCGTTAACGATTGATAAAAAGGTATACTTATATACACCAGACTATAAAGTTTATGACTACAATAGAGGTTTATATAAACATATTTATGAATTAGTAAACGAGAATCAATACTTTGAAAAAGAGGCTTTATTTAAAGCAATATTGAGTGGAGAATATTACGACATTAACGAAAAATTTATTAATAAAAATAATGAATCATGCGAAACTATCACAAGTTTGATAGATGAGTCCATGATCTGAAATAGGTGATTATTATGAAATCTTTTACATTTTTAGTTCACAATATATATCATATGGGTGGTACAACTAAATCAATTTCTAATTTGGCAAATATTTTAAGTGAAAAAGGACATAAAGTAAAAATTATTTCAGTTTTCAAAGCAAATCAAAAACCTTATTTTGATTTGCATGAAAAAATTGAAATCAAACCAATTATAGAGTATAACAAAACAGTTAAAGGTTTAACTAATATATTTATGAATAGATTGAATAAATTCACACCTTTACTTAAACCGAAAATAATACATCCGTCTGAGCCAGGGTTACATCAGTTTTCAAGTTATATAGAGAAACAAATTATTCGAGAAATTAAAAATGTTCATACAGATATAATTGTAGGTACACGCGCAAGCTATAATATACTTGTTGCAGATTATGGTCCAAGTGATGTCTTAAAAATAGGTATGGAACATATGTATTTACATGCGCATAATGAACAATATCAAAAAAGCATTCTTGAATCTTATAATAAGCTAGATTTGGTAACAACCTTGACGAATGAAGATAAAATGGATTATCAGCAAGGACTGTCAGAAACCAAGGTTATAATAGTACCTAATATTCTTAAAGAAACTAAATATGATATTGCAAAGCAAAATGTTATTACTGCTGCTGGTCGTTTTGAACAAGAAAAAGGTTTTGATTTACTGATTGAAAGTATTAACCATATACAAGAAACTATGAGGAAATACGACTATCAATTTGAAATATACGGTGATGGCCAAGAAAAAGAACATTATAAAAAAATGATACAACAATATGGTATAAGTGATATCGTTCAATTGAAACCAACTACAAATCAACTATCTAAAATTTTAGCATCTAGTAAAATTACCGCAGTTCCATCTAGAGTTGAAGGATTTGGATTAGTCATTTTAGAAGCGATGTATCAAAGTAATATTGTGGTGAGTTATAAAGGTTGCTATGGACCAGAATTTTTAATAGATAATAAAGTTAACGGTTATCTAATAGAACAGCAAGATATAAAGCGTTATGGCAATCAATTGGCATATATTATTGAAAACTATAATAGTGATGAAATACAGAATATTATAAGTTATGGTGAACAAAGAAGTGCCCATTTTGAAGGTGACACAATATATCATCAATTTATTAAAAACATAAATCTGCATATGAAATAGTAGAATCCCTAACAATTCAATTGTTAGGGATTCTTTAATTACGTATTAAGATATTGTAAATATTATATATTTATCTTTCTAATGAATATCTAGATAGATATACTAACATTTGTATAATATTAAAAGGAGTTTTTCATATGCAGACACAACCAATCAATATAGAGAGGAAATTTAGACCTGAAATCGAGGGTTTAAGAGTCATTGCAGCATTGCTAGTAGCAATTTATCATATATGGTTTGGAAAGGTATCAGGAGGCGTAGATGTATTCTTCGTTGTTTCAGGATTTCTTATAACGACATCAATCATATCTAGATACAATCGGGAAGGATCATTTAAATTTTTACCTTACATAACAGGATTAATTAAACGATTATTTCCATCAGTTATCACAGTATTACTTACAACGGTCGTATTAAGCTTTTTCTTATTGCCTGAATCGATATTAGGTAAAACTATAAAAGAAATTATAGCTTCATTGTTTTACTATCAAAATTGGCAACTCGCTTTATCAAGTACTGATTACTTAAATAAAGATCAAATGAAGACACCAGTAGAACATTTCTGGGCAATGTCTATACAAGGACAATTTTATATTATTTGGTTCTTATTATTTAGTTTGATTTTTGTGATATATAAAAAGAAAACAAACTTGAAAATCGTAAATATAATGAATTTATTCTTAGGTACTTTATTTATTGTATCTTTTATTTATTCAATATATTTAACAAATGTAAATCAACCATGGGCATATTTCCATACATTAACTAGAGTTTGGGAGTTTTCATTAGGTGGGTTATTAGCAATTAATTTATCTAAAATAAAAATATCCAGTGTAGTAGCTAGCATTATAGGTTGGTTAGGTCTAATTGGTTTGATCTTAACAGGTGTTATTTTCAATGTATCAACAATGTTTCCGGGATACATTGCATTATGGCCAATGCTTTGTGCAGTATTTATTTTAGTATCTGGAAACCACGAAACAAAGCTTGGTGTTAAGAAATTTCTAGGTTCTTCCTTTATGGTAAAAGTAGGTGGATTATCATTTGGGTTATACTTGTGGCACTGGGTAATACTTTCATTCTATCAATATCATAACAACGAAAAACCAGGTATTATTTTAGGAATATGTATGATTTTACTTTCTTGGTTATTATCATACTTAATGACAAAATATATTGAAAAGCCAATTCGAACAGCATCTTCAGATAAAATTTCATTTAAAAAGTTAGGGATTGGTTTAGTAATTAATTTAATAGCTGTGGCAGCATTATATTTCATTGTATTTAATAATCCATTAGAAAAAGATAAAGTTGCATTAAGTGAGGACTATCCTGGTGCAATGGCTGCAGAAAAACAAGTTAAAGTAAATGATGATGTAGATGTGATACCAGAATTTTCGAAAATTAGAAATGAATCTCCTGATTCTACTAGAGACAAAGTACATCAAAAAATAGGTGAGTCAAAAGTTTTAGTTGGAGAATATGGTAAGAAAGAAGATTATGATAAGACAATTGCACTAGTTGGAAGCTCTCATGCACAACATTGGCTTGGTGCATTACAAACCGCTGCTAAAGAAGGTAATTACAGAGTCTTAAACATGACGAAAAGTGGTTGTGTATTGACAACTAAAGATAGTGAGCAAGATTGTACAGAATGGAATAAAAACTTAATCAAAGAAATTGAAAAGCAAGATATAGATTTAGTTGTAACAACAGCAGATTCAAGTACAGATATAAATGGTAAAATAGATCCATTACAAATTAAACAATTTGAGAATATCACTTCAACTAAGACACCAATAATGGCAATAAGAGATAATCCACGGTATGAATTTAATGTTCCAGAGACATTAGATAAATTTGGTGAAAAAGAAACAATCAATAAAATGAATGCCAAACAACGCTTACCAAAAGAGGATAAATGGAGTCAACTTGAAGAAAAGCCGAAGAATACAAAATATGTTGATTATACAAAGTACTTTAAAGAAAATGGCAAATTTGTACCGGTTATAGGAAATGTAATTGTTTATATGGATAAAGGACATATATCAAATAGTTATTCAAAAACATTCGGACCTAGATTAAAAACTGATATTGAAAAATATTTAAAAGAACTCAATTAATTTTGAGTTCTTTTTATTATTAAGCAAATGTAAACTATGATAAAAGAATGTAAACCCTTCCTTAAGTATCTGTTAAACAACTGTTTATTGCTTTAATAATAGTTACAATATAATTAATATTACATAAGTAATAGCTTAACAATTAATTATTAAAGGATGGATATAATATGAAATTAACTACTATTGGTTTAGGATACATCGGATTACCAACCTCAATTATGTTTGCGAAACACGGCGTAGATGTTGTGGGTGTAGATATAAATAAAGAAGCAGTGAATAAATTAAATAACGGTCAAATTCATATAGAAGAACCTGGCTTACAAGATGCTTATGAAGAAGTATTATCTAAAAATAAATTTAAAGCTAGTTTAAAACCTGAAAAAGCAGATGCTTTTATAATTGCAGTGCCTACTCCAAATAATGATGATCAATATGAATCATGTGATATTTCATTAGTAATGGGAGCAGTTGAATCAATCGTTCCATTTTTAGAAAAAGGAAATACTGTTATTGTTGAATCTACAATAGCACCTAGAACAACGGATGATCACGTTAAACCTTATCTTGAAAGCCAAGGCTTTGAAATTGGTAAAGATATTTTCCTAGTACATTGTCCTGAAAGAGTATTACCAGGAAAGATATTACATGAATTAATTCATAACAATAGAATTATTGGTGGTATCACGCCGGAATGTGTTGAAGCAGGTAAAAAAGTATATGGCACATTTGTACAAGGTGAAATGATTGAAACTAATGCTAAAACTGCTGAGATGAGTAAACTAATGGAAAATACTTATAGAGATTTAAATATAGCATTAGCAAATGAACTCGCTATGGTATGTAATCATTTAGATATTAATGTATTAGAAGTGATTAAAATGGCGAACAAACATCCTCGTGTTAATATTCATTTGCCAGGACCAGGGGTTGGTGGACACTGTTTAGCAGTGGATCCATACTTTATTATTGCAAAAGATCCAGAAACTACACCGTTAATTCAAGAGGGCAGACGTATTAATCGTTCAATGCCACAATATGTCATTGAAGAATCTAAAAAAATATTAAAAGAATTAGGTGGCAACAAGATTACAGTATTCGGCTTAACTTACAAAGGCGATGTAGATGATGTAAGAGAATCACCTGCTTTTGATATTTATAATGATTTGAGAAAAGAAGATGATCTTATAGTAGAAACATATGATCCACATGTTGAATTAGGCTTTGTTGAGAAAGATATTAAAAAGGCAGTTGAAGATGCATCATTAGTATTAATACTAAGCGATCATTCTGAGTTTAAAACATTAACTGATCAAGACTTTGAAGGTATGAAAAATAAAATCATATTTGATACTAAAAATGTTGTTCAATCTAAATTTGAACAAGTTAAATATTATAATTACGGCAATTTATATACATTCGGAAAAGAAATTGCATATTCATTTAATAAGTAAAGATTGAGGGGTCTTCATATGATTGATGTAAAAAGTCCATTTATTCAAAGCGGATTAAGTTTTCAAATTATTTTAAGAGAACCAGAAAATCAAGAAATATTTGATGTGGATGACGATGAAATTATAGTGAATCATGTTTCAGATTATTTAAATAAGGCTTTAAAAGTTATTTCAGTAAAAGACATAGAAAGTGAACTTTATGGACTCGTTGTAAGAGGTACCAATATAATTGGATGGACTAAATTGAATAACTCTATCAAATTAATTTCAAAGCCTATAGAAACAATAAGAGTTGATTTAACTCATTTTAATACGCCACAAATAAATAGAGATTTAGGTTTTAAAGTAGATTATAACTTATTGTTCCAAGAGAAGAACTATTCTTCTAGAGCTTTATATTTATATGAAGGTGAAATTTTAGAAGCAATATTTAATAAAGGTACATTTAGTGGTTTTGTAAAAACTGAAGATATAGACAGAGCAGTTATGATAAATACTAAAGTATCTATAAAAAATTCTACTTTATTTTATCAAGATAGTGCCAAGAACAAAACAATTGACCTTTCTTTAGATGAAGAACAATTTGACTTTAACAATGTGAATATCGATATGGTATTTTTAAAAGCGAAATCAGTTCGCGTTATTATTAAAAAGAAAAAATATTGGATTAGTCTTTCAGATTTAATTGATAACGAAATGATTGATTCTTTAGAAAGTATAAGTTACGAAAATTATAATGAATTGGAACTAGAACAGTTAGATATTATTACTAATTTTCAAGAAGAAAGAAAAGAATCTAAATCAGCTATTGTTCGTTTGATTAATGAGAATATTAATTTACAAAAAAATCATAAAAAAGAAGAAAAAGCACAATACGAAAGACTATATCACAATTTAAGAAATTCTAAATTAGGAAAAATTCAAACGAAATACTGGAGTTGGAGAAATAGGAGGAAATCATAATGTCTTCAAATGAACCAACAAAAATCGACAAAAGTAATAAACTTCAAACAGCTAAAGAAGAATTAGTTAACTTTGACGACAAAACAAAAGTTGAACAATTAGAAGAAGTTCTGGATATTGTTGAACAAGATTATATGTATGGATTGTATAAACTCAAAAAAGTAAAAGATTATACTAATCATCATAATTATTATAAAAAAGTTGCAGATGAATCAAAATTAGATTTCCTTGAAAATCATCAACAACATATCTCACAACTTAATACCTCTAACGAATCAAGAGTATTTGTAAAAAATAAATATAAAGTTGGTTTAATCGCTGATGAATTTTTATATAATTCGTTTAAAGATATAGGTAATATTGTATATATAGATAGTGAGTTTTCATCATTAAGTGATGATATGGATGTATTGATTGTAGCAACTGCATGGAGAGGTATAGATGGAAGTTGGACTGGTCTAGCATCAGTCAATAGCGAAAAGAGAAGAATGTTAATAGAAGGTATACAAAAAGCGAAAAATCTTAATATACCAATTGTATTTTACTCGAAAGAAGATCCTGTTAATTTCCATTTATATAAAGATATTGCTACTGAGTGCGACATTATTTTAACTTCTGCAGAAGAGGTTGTTAATGATTATAAAGAATATTGTCAAAATGATAATGTTCATGTACTACAGTTTGGAATTAATCCACATTATCATAATCCTGTTGGTTCAAGAAGCCAATATAATCAAGCATTTAAAAATGATGTTATTTTTGCAGGAAGTTGGACTGAAAAATATCCTGTAAGAAACCAAGAATCAGCAAGAATTTTTGATGAATTAATAAATAATGAAAATGATTTAACGATTATAGATAGAAATTTACCTTTAAGAAGAACGCGTTATCAATTTCCTATGAAGTATATTCCATTTTTAACAATGCCAATCGATCATAATGAACTTATGAGCTTACATAAAGTTTATCGATGGGCTGTAAATGTGAATTCAGTTAAATATTCAGAAACTATGTTTGCGAATAGAATTTTTGAATTACAAGCGTTTGGCAATTTAATCTTATCTAACTATTCAGTTGGCGTGAATAATCAATTTCCTAATGTGTTTATGATTAATCATAAAAGCGATGTCGCACCAATTATGAATCAATATAAAGAATATGAAATTGAAGATATGCAGGCGAAAAGTATTAGAAGTGTTATGAGAGATAGCACAACTTATCATAGATTAGATGAAGTTTTATCGTATATAGATATAGAGCCAACTCAAAAGGACAGTAAAGTTTTAGTAATTGTTGATCAATTAACAGATAAAATGAATGATATTTTATCTCGTCAACTTTATGTGCAATTTGATGTAGCTGAAGCTAACCAGACAATAGATGACTATAGTCAATATGAATTCATTACATTTATGAAAGACTCTATTTCATATGAAGAATATTATTTAGAAGATTTATTTTCTGTTTTTAAATATGTAGATGTTGATTTTGTCACTAAAGATAAACAGCATGAAGCTCATCAATATATTGATGAAGCAATAAATAAATATTTAACGATGTATCATAGAAATATTGTAGACGAAAACTTAAATATATTACAATCCAATAATGGCTATAATTTAGATCAATCCGAAATTTACGAATCTACTTTATATGGTCAAAATAAGCAAAAGAAAAAATTGAGTGTAATTATCCCTATACACAATAATGGGACGTATTTAGAAGATAAATGTATGCGTAGTTTAAGAAGATCCTCTATCTTTAGTGAAATGGAGATTATATTTGTAAATGATGGAAGCACAGATTCAGAAACGATTTCCATTATTAACAGACTTAGAAGAAGATTCCCTGATATCGTGTATTATGAATATGAACAAGGATCAGGAAGTGCATCAAGACCTAGAAATAAAGGTGCAGAGCTTGCTTCTACAAAATATATAACTTATCTTGATCCTGATAATGAAGCAACAGGCGATGGATATGCAACTTTATTAGAAGAAATCGAAACAAATAACGATGTAGATATGGTTGTTGGAAACATTATTAAAGAAGACAACAAACGTAGAGCATTGTTTAATTATGCTGGAACTGTTAAGAAATACAATGACGGTAACTTATTAATTGAAGATCCTAAGAAATATATGAAGAAATGTGGATTACGAGCACAAAGTATACAAGCTTTAGTTATTAAATCAGCAATTATTAAAGATAATAACATTCAAATGATTGAAGGAGCAGCTGGGCAAGATACATTGTTCTTCCAAGAATTGATGATTAATTCTAAAAAGGTAAAAGCTGTTACTGACGTTATTCATATGTATTATGCAGCTGTTTCAGGTTCTGTAACTAATTCAATTTCCAAAAAATTATTCGATAAATATTATGCTTTAGAAATTGAAAGAATTCCTTTCTATGAAAAGCATGGCTTACTTAGTTCGTATTTAGAACATAGATTTAACTTCTATGTTAAAGGTTGGTATTTACCAAGACTTGAGAAAGTTAAACCTGATGAAAGAAAAGAAGCGGTTGAGAGATTTTTAGAAATTTATAGTTTATACGATCAGTATAAGCGTCCAGAAGACCATGATTTAAATAAATATGTTGAAAATCTAAAAAAAGAAGTTCAATAAGTGATGGATAATAGGGGGAGAATATGATGGATAATGTATTGGCTAAGTTTCATAAAGCATATATTGTATTACCTAATCAATTCTCTCTTGATCATACATACTATCAAGAGAATACGAATATCGGTAAGTTTAATGTTTATTATGCTTATGATTTAGCTCAATGTGAAGTAATGGTGAATGAAACAAAAGTCATCTTATTAGGTCATTTAGTTCATACTCAAAATAGTGAATTAAACTATCATGAAATAATCTCTCGCTTATTATCACATGAGTTAGATTCTTATGAATTTCTTGAAGAGATGAGTTTTTATAACGGTCGATATGCAATGTTTATTGAATATAAAGGACAAGTGTATTTTTATAATGATGCTACATCATTTTTGTCTTTGTATTATCATAATGAATTATCATTGTATGCTAGTCACTCAGAACTACTCAAGCAGTTGATTGAAGATTACTATAATATTGAGTGTGAAAAAATAGCTTCTAAATCAAATGGTTTTTTAGACTATAGCAAATATAAAAACATATATAAGTTTAATTCCAATACACGGCTAAATATGACACAGCATCAAATAAAAAGAATTTATCCAATTAAACCTTTTAAAGTCAAAACAGCTGAGGAAGTATTGAACTTAATAGATAATGAAATAAAAGAATCAGTTAAATATTTATTTAATTTAGATAAAAAAATATTATGCTCTATTACAGCAGGACATGATTCAAAAGTATCATTATCATATATAAAAGATTTTGTGGATAGTGTTAAATTCTTCACTTATACGAGAAACATAGATGAATTGGAAAACAAACAAGTTTCGAAGATATATAAATTAGATGAATCAATCGCACGTAAAATTGCTTATAATCTTAATTTAAACTATAAATTATTTAATATGGATAATTCGTCTATAAAGCCTGAAATGAAAGTTAAATATGAGCAATATGAAACAAGTCATAGCATTAATTTAATCAATTATTATAACGAAAATTATGATTTTCAAAATGCATTACATTTAAAATCGACAATTTTTGAATTAGCAAAAGATATTGTCCCAAAAAGTATTCAAACAAAAGATTCTTTTATTCCTTATACGAATGCTATTAAAAAATGGGCTAAAGACTTTCCGTTTGATGATGAGCATCAAATAGAATATTTATCTAATTTTATTGAAAGAAATGAATTGAATAAGACGATAGAAATGGGTTATCATCCATATGAAATTTTATACTATGAATCTAGAATGAACGGATGGCATAGTTGTATTATTCAAGAAAGTGATGACTTTTTAGATGTCTTTAGTTTAATTAATACAAGGCATATACTATTTGAATTACTTAAAATAAATGATTCAGATAAAAACGAAAACAAGCTTCATCAATTGATTGTAAAAAATAATTGGCCAATTTTAAATTATTTTCAAGTAAACAATAGCCAAACTTTAGAAAATAAAGTGGATCAATTAGAACAGCAAATAAATGAACGCAATAGTAACTTAGAAAACATCATAATTGAAACAGATGATTTTTATCAACGTAATAATTTAAATAGCACACGGTTTAGAGCACTTTCAAATAAGTTTAGCAATGTAAATAAAAAGATAATTACTTTAACTAACAAAACTAATAACGTTCAAAAAATTGAAATAAAAACATTTTATAACAACACTAATGGCAGAGAGATAATATACTTTGATATTGAGGATCATCAAATCGATTTAGTCGATTTAAGTATAAATGGATATGATTTGAATTTTAATCCTCATGAGTCAAAAATAATTTCAGTATATGCAAGTAAAAATTTTGAAAAGTCATCGTGGATAAATGCTTCAGAATTTGAACTTATTGAAAAATAAAAAATCAAGTAGGTCGTTATAATATGAAGATAGTTACTGAAATCTTTAAAGAACAACTTAATAATTTACCTAAAATTTTAAAACTTGCAATTTATAATATGAAAAGTCAATACGCCAATCACTATCTTGGTGTGTTTTGGAATATATTACAGCCAATACTACAAGTAGCAGTTTATTATCTCGTATTTGGTTTAGGTTTAAGAGGAGATGCTAATGCACAAGTAGTTGGTGTACCATTTTTAGTACATTTAATTTCAGGTCTCTTTCCATGGTTATTTATATCACAAGGTATCAATACTGGTGCAACTTCAATACAAGGTAATGTAGGACTATTATCAAAGATGAGATTCCCTTCATCAATATTTATTTCAATCGCATTAACTAACAATATGATTAATTTAATGATTACATCATCAATATTATTTGTAATTTCACTTGTTAATGGTTATGTACCATGGTGGCACTATTTCTGGTTTATTTATTTCTTAGTAGCATCGTATGCAATTATTTTTGGTATTTCACTAATTATGTGTACTTTAATAATTATCATTAGAGATACTAAAAATTTACTTCAAAATATCATTAGAATGTTATTCTTTATGACACCAATATTTTGGGCGATGGAAGAGGCACATGGTATTCTACAAAGATTAGCGAGCTTGAATCCATTTGCCTACTTAGTAGGTGTATACAGAACGGCATTTGTTCATGGAAATGTATCAGTATATGGAGAATGGCATGATCATTTATATTTTTGGTTAATAACAATATTATTATTGTTAATTGGTTCATTAATTCATTCAAGATTTAAAAGGAAGTTACTAGACTACTTATAGGGTGTTTATAATATGACAAAGAAATTATTAATGATTTCCCAAAACTTTTACCCAGAACTCGGATCTGCAGCAAACAGAATGAAAATGATGTTTAAAGCATTTAAAGTCAAAGGCGCAGATCCGACTATGTTAACAACTGAACCAACATATCCAAATCAAAGCTTATTTGATGATGATGCATACTTTACTGATCAATCTTTAAATAAATTAGAAAAAAGTAAAATTATACGTATGAAAATGCATGGTAATAAACAAAATAGTAATTTTATTATGAGGTTAGTATACTATATAGAACAGTACGTTAGATTAAAAGTATTTCTGAATATGCATAAAGAAGATTATGATATTATATACGTTTCCAGTCCAAATATATTTCTTGCTTGGGCGACGCTTTTTTTCAAAAAAGCAAAAAAACCGACATATGTTTTAGAAATTAGAGATTTATGGCCAGATAGTGTAAACGGTTTAAAACATATAAACATCAGTTTATTTATGCCACTTTTAAAATATTTAGAGAAGAAGATGTACAATTCTACAGATAAAATTGTTATAAACAATGAAGCATTTAGAGCACACATACAAAATAAATTAGAAAATAAAACACCAATTTTTTACTTACCTAATGGAATTTCAAAGAGTGAGCTAATAACAGAAGAAAAGTATCAAGATTTCAGTGTAATATATACTGGAAATATAGGGTATGCTCAAGATGTCGATAAGTTAATCTCAATATGTAAAGCATTAAATAATAAAAAAATATACGTAACTGCTATTGTGTACGGTGTACAAGCTGATAAATTTAGAAAAGCTGTCAAAGAATGTGCGTATATCCAAGTGAAAAAGCCAGTTGATCGTGTAGCTTGTCTATCAGAAATTTCTAAACATCATGTATCACTTTCAATATTAGAATCGTCAGATGTTTTTATGAATGTTATGCCAGGTAAAATTGTTGATTCAATTGGAGTAGGTACTCCGCCCGTATCCAATATAAGTGGTCCTACTGAAGCGATTATACAAAAATATGATTTAGGATTTGCTCGGAAACAAGCTTCAAATGAAACAATAGTTAATGAGATAGAATCTTTAAAAAATGACAAAAATAAGTTGTTGATAAAAGAAAACAACGCAAAAAAATACCGAGATGAACATTTAATTTGGGAAGATAATATTGAAAAGCTAATTACGTTTTTAAGAAAAGGTGATGAAGATGACAAAAACATATAAAATTAAATGTGAAAATGTCTCAAAGGTTTATGACTTGAATGTAAATAGAAAAGAAAAATTATTATCTTTATTTACTTTTGGCTTAAGTTATAAATCAAAACCTTACTATGCTTTACACGATATAACATTTGAAGTTGAAGAGGGGACATCTGTAGGCATTATTGGATTGAATGGTTCCGGAAAGTCAACTCTATCTAATATTTTAGGTGGGGTAGTCGAACCGTCGTCTGGTACAGTACATACAAATGGTAAACCTTCCTTAATTGCTATTGGTGCAGGTTTGAACCCAGATTTTACTGGTGCAGAAAATATTCAATATAAATGCTTGATGCATGGCATGACACAAAAAGAAATCAATGAAAAATTTGATGATATTGTACAATTTAGTGAATTAGATGAATTTATATATCAACCTTTAAAATCGTATTCTAGCGGTATGAAATCTAGATTAGGATTTGCTATAGCTATCCATACAGACCCAGATATATTAATTGTTGATGAAGCGTTATCTGTAGGAGATGAAACTTTTTCAAATAAATGTATAGATAAAATGCATGAATTACAAGAGCAGGGTAAGACAATATTTTTTGTATCACACTCAGCAGGACAAATTAAAAAAATGTGTAAGAAAGCAATCTGGATACATTATGGAGAAATGGTTGCGTATGGTGAAGTTAATGATGTAGTTGCGAGATATGTTCATCTCATTCAAAAAGTAAAAAAGAAAACTAAAGAAGAACAGTTAGATTATAAACGTATTAAAATTCAACAACAACGTGATAAAGAAGTTGATGAATCTGTAATTCATAAAGAAAAAAGACCAACAAGCATATTAGCAATGATTGGGCTAGTGAGTGTAGCATGGTTGTATATACTGTTGTTCCAAGTAGGTATACTATAAATCATAAAGAATGAGGTTAGAAAATGAAAAAAGTCACAATGTTTGTTTGGAATCATTTTACAAATGATGCGAGAGTAAATAGAGAATGTACAACATTAGCAGAACAAGGCTATGAAGTAGACTTAATTGCAATCAATGATCCTAAAAATCCTGTCATCACAGCCTATGAAGAAATTTCTAATTCATTTAGAGTCCATAGAGTAAAACGTTATCCTTGGATGTTACAAGCATATCAAGATTATGGAAAAAAATTTTTACTAGTAGTTGCTGGTGTTCAAGTTGCGATTATACCAGCGCTTTTTTACATTAGCTTTACTATAATGGCTGCCTATTTAATGTCACTAGTCATTGCTGCAGGTATGATTAAAATTAAAAAACTAAGAAAATGGTTCATAAACGGTGCCATTATAACGAGAATGATTGTTAAAGGTTATTTCCAGAATGCAGATATATATCATGCAAATGATTTAAATACATTACCTCAAGCAATCGTTTGCTCGAAATTAAGATTAAAACCAAGACCACTTATTTATGATAGTCATGAAGTTCAATCAGATAGAACAGGTTATAATAAAGAAAAAATTAAAAAAATTGAATCATTTATGCTAAAATTTGTTGATCAAATGATTGTAGAAAACCATACAAGAGCAAAGTATAACGAAAAAATTTATGGATTTTATCCAAAAACGCTATACAATTACTCTGAAAAATATGAAATACAAGATAAACATAAAATCAACTTACATCAAATAATAGGTATAAATGAAGATGAAAAAATATTGTTATATCAAGGTGGACTACAACAAGGTAGAGGACTAGAATTATTGATTAAAGCAATGGATGAAATTGAAGAAGGACATTTATTATTTATTGGCGGAGGAAAATTAACACAACAATTAAAAGATATGAGTAAAAGTTCTGCCAAAGCACATAAAATACACTTTTTAGATAAAGTGCCTTTTCAAGAATTACCATCTTATACTAGAGAAGCTTACTTAGGATTTCAAGTGTTACAAAACATATGTTTCAATCATTACTCAGCAAGCTCAAATAAATTGTTCGAGTATATGATGGCACATGTACCAGTTATAAGTTGTGATTTTCCAGAAATCAAAAAAGTAGTAGACGAAACTAATACAGGTATAGTAGTCGACCCTCATAATGCAAATGAAATAGCTGAAGCGGTTAATAAATTAGTGAACGATGAGGCACTTAGAAATAGACTTAGTGAGAACACTAAACAAGCTAAAGAAATCTATAATTGGAATAACGAAAAAGTAAAACTACTTGAAATTTACAATCAATTCGCACCATTATCAAATAAAGAAATACAATTGAACTTTAAGTAAAGGAAAAGCTGAGACAAATCAATTGTCTCAGCTTTTTCGTGTGGAGAAAGTGGGTATGGTTGGGGCTTGGGTTCGGGCTAACTGGCAGAATTCTGGATAATGCTCCTTAACGATAAGACCCCTTACGGACATTACTCGGAATAATGTCCTTAACACTGCTATTTGTAAAACAAAAGTGTTATAAAATAATTATTGATTTAATACTAAATACATTTTAGTTAACTTGTATTTAGCCAACTTAGGTATTACAATGATATAGCTAATATAGATATGGATAAAAGGAGTTTATTTAAGATGTATATTAAAAAGGGAATTAAGAACGTTAGTGATTTTATAAAAGAAGGTAATGATCATGAAGCTATGATGTTATTAAGAGACTTAGAAGCTAACGTAATGAAATATGACTTTGAAATTATGGGAGAAGGATTTAATCAGTTTGCAGATATATACGTTTCACTAAAAAATAGAAAGAAAGCAATAGAAATGTATCAAAAAGCAATACTTTACTTTAGAGAAGTAGGGAATAAAGATAAAGTAGAAGAAATTAGCCATAAATTTGAATATCTTATTTTATAGTAAGGGAAGCTATTAGATAAATTGCGCTACAAAGTAAACCGCCTAATTCGGGAACTAAGTTCTTGAATTAGGCGGTTTTTATATTTTAATGACAATGATTTATAATCTATAAGGAATAAATATAGGGCACCTATATTCACACAAGTTGAAAGAAGTGTAACTAAGGGCACCCATATTCACAGAAGTCGAGAGAAGTGTAAGCAAGGGCACCTATATTCACACAAGTTGAAAGAAGTGTAACTAAGGGCACCCATATTCACACAAGTTGAAAGAAGTGTAAGCAAGGGCACCCATATTCACACAAGTGGAGAGAAGTGTAACTAAGGGCACCCATATTCACACAAGTGGAGAGAAGTGTAACTAAGGACACCCATATTCACATAACTAAAAAGAAGTGTAAGCAAGCCCCCCCCCAATATTCCCACATAAAAACAAAATTAAAAAAGCCACTCTATTCAGAGTGACTTTTAATATATAGGTATTACATATGGGAACTATGTCCGCCAACCATAACCCAATAAGTACCGATTACTACTAATAAAGTAATAATTACTGCGAATAGTACTTTGAAGGCTGTTGCACGTCCATCTGGTCCTTCTGTTAAATGCATGAACATTAATAATTGAACTAATGCTTGTATAAATGCAAATCCTATAATAATTGAAGTTCTTACTTGTAGTGACATGCCAGTGTATAACATAACATAAACAGCTAACAACGTAAGTAAAATTGAAAATATTAAACCGACTGTATGCGTAACGACTGTTTTATTCATGATCCACTCACCATCCCTACAAGATAAACTAGTGTAAAGATAAAGATCCATACAACATCAAGGAAATGCCAATATAAGCTTCCGATAAATACTTTTGGTGCATTATGTTCGTTTAATCCACGTGTAGCAATTTGAATTAATACGCCTGTTATCCAGAATACACCTAAAGTAACATGAAGACCATGTGTTCCTAAAAGTATAAAGAATCCAGACCAGAATGATGCTAATTGTGGTGTAACACCTTCATGAACATAATGTGTGAATTCGTATACTTCAAATCCAACGAATCCTGCACCAAGTAATAATGTGATGATCATCCATACCATCATCATTTTGACATTTTCTTTACGCATGTAATGTACACCGATACCACAAGTGTAACTACTTACTAATAAAAGGAATGTCATTATCATTACTAATGGTAATTCAAATAGTTCTGGTGTAGTAAAACCACCGTAAGAACCACTTTTTTGTAATACTAAAAATGTTGCAAATAAAGTACCGAATAACGCAACTTCTGCAGTAAGAAAGACCCAAAATCCGAGTTTGTTTAATTGGCCTGTTTCATTAACAGTATCAATTGTTTTATGTTGTTCATTACTCATCTTTATTGTCCTCCTTTTCCTGTAATTCTTGTTTGCGCAATTCACGTAATTTTGCTTCATTTTCTTCTAATTCTTCAGCATGAATATGGTAACCGTAGTCTTTTTCGAAACTTCTAAATACCATACATGCTAATACGCCTATACCAAAGATAATTGCTGGAATATACGTTTCAAATACTAAGAAGAAACCTCCGAATAGGAAACATACTGCCATCCAGAAACCAACGTGTGTATTATTTGGCATATGAATATCTTTATAGTCATGATCATCAAGATAGTGTTTACCATTTTGCTTCATTTCTACAAATGTTTCAGTATCATACCATTTTGGTGTGATTGCAAAGTTGTAATGTGGTGGCATTGCTGAAGCAGTAGCCCATTCTAATGTTCTACCTAAACCGTTCCAGTTGTCACCATTTGCTTCACGTTTAGCTTTACCGTAACTATATACTACGTTCCAAACTAACGCTAAGAATCCTATACCCATCAAGAATGCACCAATTGTTGAGATGAAGTTTAATGAGAACCATCCATCTGATTGCGTGTATTTGTATAAACGACGTGGCATACCATCTAAGCCAAGTAAGAATTGTGGTAAGAAACATAAGTTAAATCCTAGAGTAAATGTCCAGAATAACCATTGATTGATTTTTTCATTTAATTTGTAACCAAACATTTTTGGATACCAGAAAATTAAACCTGCGAAACATGCGAATACAACACCAGCAATAATTACGTAGTGGAAATGTGCCACTAAGAAATACGTATTGTGGTACTGATAGTCTGCAGCTGCCATAGCAAGCATGACACCTGTAACACCACCTAATGTAAAGTTAGGAATGAATGCTAATGAGAATAGCATTGGTGATTCAAAGGAAATTCGTCCTTTATACAAGGTGAATAGCCAGTTGAATATTTTAACACCGGTTGGTACTGCGATTAACATTGTAGTTATTGAGAAGAATGAGTTTACTAATGCACCATTACCCATTGTGAAGAAATGGTGAACCCAAACTAAGAAACTTAAGAATGCAATACCACTTGTTGCCCAGACCATACTTTGATGTCCGAATAAACGTTTTCTAGCAAATGTTGGGATAATTTCTGAATAAATACCGAATGCTGGTAATACAAGTATATATACTTCAGGGTGACCCCAAACCCAGAAAAAGTTAGCCCATAGCATTGGCATACCACCATTAGCTACTTCAAAGAAGCTTGTTCCCATTAAACGGTCGAAAGTCATTAATGCAAGAGCGACAGTTAAAATAGGGAAGGCTAAGATGATTAATAATGATGTAATTAATGTTGTCATTGAGAACATCGGAATTTGCATAAATTTCATAGATTTAGTACGTAATTTTAAGATAGTAACAAAGAAGTTAATACCAGTCATTAACGTACCAATACCAGCAATTTGTATTGCAATTAAATAATAATTGATACCAGTACCTGGACTGAAATCAGTTGCAAGTGGAGCATAGTTTGTCCAACCAGCAGCTGGAGCACCACCAAGTACGAATGAAATATTAAATAATCCCATTCCGGCAGCAAATAACCAGAAACTTAAGTTATTTAACATTGGGAATGCAACATCTCGAGCACCTAATTGTAATGGTACAACAACGTTCATTAAACCAATTAAGAACGGCATAGCCATGAAGATAATCATGATAACACCATGTGTTGTAAAGATTTCATTATAGTGCTGAGATTCTAGTAATGTATTATCTGGTGTCATTAATTGTAGGCGGATAAGAAGAGCATCTACACCACCACGGAAGAACATAATGATTGCAGAAAGAATATACATTACACCGATTTTTTTATGGTCAACTGAAGTTAACCATTCAGTATATAACCATTTCCATTTTTTATAATAAGTTAATCCACCAACGACGCAGATACCTGTTAATACAAGCATGACTTGCGCCATTGTAATCATCCAGTCGCTTTGTACGATAAATTCATTCCATGGAAAATTCATTACTTGTCACCTCCATGGTTTTTATTTGAAGATTGCTCATCTTTCTTTTCATCTTCAGATTTAGCATCTTCTTGGATTTTTTCCATTTCGTCCATATGATGTTTTTCGTCTTTCTTGAAGTCACTATCATATTTTTCATTATTTGGAAGAATCATAGGTTTCATTCCATGACGTTCATAGTTAGGGTTAGTAACAGTTACTTTACGAGCAGGTAATACCGGCTTATCAGTTACGCCTTCACTTTCGTCATAGAAGTTTGGATCTTTTGGTTCATAACGGAAACGTTTAAATGCATGGAAGATATATTCCGGATCTGAAGCCGGATCAACATATGCTAAATGTGTACCGCTATAAGTAAGTTCCTGATTCTGAGTTGTAGGTAAAAGTTGGTGATCGAATGTATCTTGATCAATTGTTTTACGTTTTTGAGATTTGGAAACCCATTTATCGTAGTCTTCTGAACTTACTGAATTTACGTTAAATGTTTGTCTTGAGAAACCTTCACCATTAAAGTTTGAGTTTCTTCCTTTAAATGAACCAGTTTCATTAGCTTGCAATGTCCAATCCATTGTCATGCTTGTCATGGCATATTTCTGTCCACCTAATTGTGGAATCCAGAAACTTGTCATCATATCCATAGATTGCAGTTTGAATAAAACTGGGCGACCTTCTGGAATAGTTACATGATTGACTGTTTCAACCTTTTCATCTGGATAACTAAAGAACCATTTATAACCAGCACTTGTAGCATAAATAACTACTGGATCTTCATCAGATTTAGGTGGTTCTTCATAAGAATAAAGAGATTTAATTGTTGGTACAGCCAGTATCACAAGTATGATAACAGGAATTATAAACCATACTGCTTCTAAGATGAAGTTGTGGTGCATTGTACCAGTTGATTCGTTTTTTGTTTTTCTATATTTTATAATAAATATTAAAAACAAAACTGAGACCAATATGACTATGAAGACCATCATTATAATTGAAAAGATAATTAAGAAACGAGAATCTTCTGCCATCGGGCCTTTGGGGTTTAATACTTCTAAATTTGAACAACCACTAAGTAAAATACCTAATGTTGACATGAGAAGTATTGACTTTAACTTTGCCACGTTTTTTACCTCCCAAATTTTCTATATACCTATATATATGGCTAGACCTCAATTTTAAAGGATTTGTACATATTTACAAGGCTATCAAACGGAGTGTAAGCGTTATAATTTCGAAAAGTATAAAAAAACCTTTGATATGACGGGATTTTACCTAAATGTTAAATTTTTGTGTACATTTTAAAAAGGTTTTTAAATCTATAAAAACAATCAAAAATTAATAAAAACATTGATTTTTCAGCATATTATGAAAAATTAAAATGTAATAAAACTTCAATTATGTATGATAATTTTGCTAATAAAAATAAAACGCTCAATCCGTTAATTTTCGGATTGAGCGTTTTATTTTATTTCACTGTAATTGTTCTTCCTTGAGCAGTGATATGACCATCAGAATCTGACACTGCATATCCAACTTTATATTCACCAGGTTTATTAGTATTTACTTCGCCACTCGTTACTATGTCTGAAGTTAAATCTTTTCCTGATTTGTCTTTAGCTTTTACATCTTTTAAAAGGTCGAAATCTTCACCTTTTTTAACTGTAGTATCTTTGACACCTGACATTTCTGGATTAGGTGCTAATTCAGCATCGTTTACGTAAACTCCGCGTTTATATGTGTAGTAATAACCATCAGAATCTTTAACATGATAAGTTATATATTGTAAGCCAGTTTTTGAAGTGTCAATATCACCTTTAACTGAAACTTTATCAGTTATGTCGCCATCTTTTTTATCTACACCTTTAACACCTTTCATTGGGTCAAAGTGATCACCTTGGTATACTAAGTCTTTAGTAGGTACCGTAATAAGAGGCATATTGTCATCTAAATTTTTAGTTGAAGTCTTTTTATTAGAAGCTACTTCAGCTTTAGATTTGTCTTTATCATCAGTCGCTTTATCTTTTGTTCCATTTAAAGAACCTTCTTTTACTACATAAACATAATGCCATTTAGTTCGATATCCACCATCAGAATCCGTAACTTTATACTGTACTTTGTATTTGCCTAATTTAGAAGTATCTACATCACCAGTAACTTTAATCTTGTTAGTTAAGTCACCGTCTTCTTTATCATATGCTTTAATTCCCTTTAATGAATCATAATCGCTACCTTTTTCAACAACGTCTCCTTCAACACCTTTAATTTGTGGCAGACTATTGCTAGTAGCACTTGCAGTTAAAGAAGGTGTAACTAATGATGCTGATACACCAAGAACTGTTAATGATTGTAATATTTTATTCATCATAATTATGTACTCCTTTGTTGTAAACTATAAGAAAAGAATAACACGACTCGTGCATCAATTCCTTATTATTTAAAATATTATCGCAATGTTGTCACATTTACATCGACCTTTAGACCGATTTCAATTATCAAGGAGTATAAAGTGTTTCTTTTAGAGTATTTTTGGGGATAATATCACTTAAATAATATTTATCTAAAGTAAGAAGATATTCATTTAAAGCATGATTAAGTGCACCTTGTAATCCACAATTTAATGCGATAGGGCAAGTATTAGTTTCCATATTAAAGCATTCTACTAATTCAAAGTGATCTTCTGTTAAACGCACAAGTTTCCCGATATTTATATCTCGAGGTGACTTGTTGAGAATAATTCCGCCATTTCTTCCTCTTATAGATTTTAAATAGCCTAATTTTACGAGTTGATGAACTACTTTAGTTAAATGGTTTTTAGAAATCCCATAAAAATTCGCAATCTCTTCTATTTGAGATTGTTTATTCTGTTGAGCAAGATACATAAGCACGCGCAACGAATAGTCCGTATATTGGGTGAGCTTCATAAAGTTCAGCCTCCTTTTAATATATTAATTATACTTAATATTGTATGTAAAAAACAATGATTCAATTTATGTTTTATGGATAAGTGACAATTTTGTAAACTATTGCAAAATTTGTTGAAAAACATTGTGAAATTTTTTACAATTAAAGATGTATTTAAAATATATCTTTTAGAGGGGGATTCTGATGTTATCAGAACAAACTAAAGAAATCGTCAAACAAACAGTACCTGTGTTAGAAGAACACGGAAATGAAATTACAAAAGTATTTTATGAAAGAATGTTTGAAGCACACCCAGAATTATTAAACATATTTAATAAATCAAATCAAAAACAAGGTAAACAACAAACAGCATTAGCACAAACAGTATTAGCAGCAGCTAAACATATTGATCATTTAGAAGCAATCGTACCTAATGTGAATCAAATCGCACATAAACATCGTGCATTACAAGTAAAAGAAGAACATTATCCTATAGTTGGAGAATTTCTTTTAAAAGCAATTAAAGAAGTACTAGGTGATGCAGCAACAGATGATATTATGAATGCCTGGGAAGAAGCATATGGTGAAATAGCTGGCGTATTCATTCAAATGGAAAAAGCAATGTATGAACAAGCAGCTTGGGAAGATTTTAAATCATTTAAAATTACTAATATTGAAGACCAAGGTACTTCAATGAAATCATTTGAAGTAGAACCAGAAGAGAATATTAAAGTACCAGATTTAGTAGCTGGTCAATATATTACTGTTCGTATTAAACCTACAAATGACGAGAATTTAGCGTTAAGACATTATTCAATTTATTCTGTTAAAAATGATGGCAAAATTAGATTTGCAGTTAAAAAAGAAGGATTCGGTGAGAAAAAAGGACTAGTATCACACGACCTACACAATAGCTACTCAGTTGGAGATACAATAGAAATTTCAGCTCCAGCAGGTGATTTCAAAGTAGAATCAGCAGATGACAAAAAAATATTACTATTATCTTCAGGAGCAGGCGTTACACCAATGTTAGCTATGTTAGAAGATGAAGGATATAAAGGCAAAGAAGTTCATTTCGTACACGTTAACGAATCAGAAAAAGATGTGCCTTTCAAAGACGAAATTGCTGCATTAAATGCAATGAATAATAATGTTAAAGTAACTTATCACTTAAAAGAAAGAGATGGTTACTTAACAAGTGACGAACTAAAAGCATGGATCGATAAAGATGTAGATATTTATCTATGTGGTGGTATAACATTTATGGATACAATTTTTGATGAGTTAAGCAAATTAAACATCGATCAATCAGATGTACATTTCGAACCATTCGGTCCAAAAATGAGTATTACAAACGTATAAATTTTATGAAGTATATCGTGTGATTCAGGAAGAATCTGAAATAAACACGAAGACTGATAAAAATATCTGACAATAAAATTAAAATAGGCTGGGACAATTAATTGTCCCAGCCTATTTTAATATATTTTTTTATTCTATTCCGTTTTTCCATTTTTCAGCTAGTAATGTATTATTTAACACCATAGTAATTGTAAGGGGACCAACGCCACCAGGTACAGGTGTAATTGCGCCAGCTACTTCTTTAACGGCTTCGAAATCTACATCACCTTTAAGTTTACCGTCATCATCTGGTGTGTTACCTACATCAATAATGACTGCTCCTGGTTTAACTAAATCTTTAGTTACGAGATGTACATTTCCTACTGCACTAACGATTACATCAGATTGTTTTAATACTTCTTCAGTATTCGTTGATTTAGAATGTAACAACGTAACTGTTGCGTCTTGATCAGTTAATAATTTACTAACAGGTTGACCTACGATATGACTTCTACCAATTACAGCTACGTTTTTACCTTTTAAATCTATTTCTGCATGTTTTAAAATTTCCATAATTCCTAATGGAGTACATGGAACAAATGTACGTTCACCAGTGTATAACCTACCAATATTAATTGGGTTAAAACCATCTACATCTTTTTCAGGGTTAATTGCTTCTAATACTTTAGATTCTGAAACTTGTTTAGGTAGTGGTACTTGCACTAAAATTCCACTCACAGAATCATCATTATTTAATCTGTCTAGCTCGTTTAACACTTCTTCTTCTGTTGATGATTCATCCATGTGTATGATCTCAGATATCATACCAATCTTTTCGGCTGCTTTCTTTTTCGAATTAACATAGCTTTTACTAGCACCGTCATTACCTACTAATATTACAGATAATTTTGGTACGATGTTATGCTTTTTTAATTTTTCTACTTCACTTTGAAGATCTGCTCTATACGCCTTCGCTATTTCTCTACCGTCTAATATCTTAGCTACCATGAAAATTGCCTCCTAAATAATAAATCGAACTTTAATGATGTTTACAATACAAATTATCCCTTTAATACGAACATAAATCAATAATTTTTATAAAAAATATAGAAAATGTTCGTTTTTCCATTGAAAATAGCATTATCAATTGTTATGCTATATCTGTAATATACACAATAAAAGTTAAATATTTCAACTATTTGAAAGGGTGACCTACATGAAAGTGGCAGTAATAATGGGTAGTTCTTCAGATTGGCCAATTATGAAAGAAGCATGTGACATGCTAGATTACTTTAGCATTCAATATGAAAAAAAGGTTGTATCTGCGCATAGAACACCATTAGAAATGGTTGATTTTGCTAAAAATGCTACTAGTCAAAACATCGATATTATTATCGCTGGAGCAGGAGGAGCTGCACATTTACCAGGAATGGTAGCGTCGTTAACAACAGTTCCGGTTATAGGTGTACCAATTGAATCGAAAAGTTTAAAAGGCATGGACTCATTATTATCTATAGTACAAATGCCAGGTGGAATACCTGTTGCAACTACAGCTATTGGTAAAGCAGGTTCTAAAAATGCTGGAATATTAGCAGCAAGAATGATTGGTATGACGGATGAAGATGTTAGAAAACAATTAGTGAATTATGAAAAAAGTTTAGTCGATAAAGTGGAGGAAATGCAAAATGACTTATTATAACCTCGAAACTGGTGACATGATAGGTATTGTGGGTGGCGGACAATTAGGTAAAATGATGGCACAATCTGCACAAAGAATAGGATTTAAAGTAGCAATACTTGATCCTGATGAGAATTGTCCTGCACAATTTGTCGCTCATGAATTTATAAATGCGGATTATTCAAATGAAGACGCACTTAATCAATTAGGTGAAATCTCGAAAGTAGTAACTTATGAATTTGAAAATATAGATGCACAACAATTAAAAACACTTTCCAATAATTATAATATTCCTCAAGGAAGTGAAACTGTTGCTTTATTACAAGATAGATTAACTGAAAAACAAACATTAGAAAGCGCTAATGTAAACATTGTACCGTTTTTAGAGGTTAATCACGCTCAAGACTTGAATAAAGCGATTGAAACAATAGGCTTCCCTTTTATTATCAAGACGCGCTTTGGTGGTTATGACGGAAAAGGTCAACTTGTTATTCATTCTAATAATGATTTAGATGAAGCGAGAAATCTAATTGCCAATACACCATGCGTAGTTGAAAAATATCTCCCTCTTTATAAAGAAGTATCCATAACAGCAACTCGTGATATTTATGATCAAACTGTTTATTTTCCACTACAAGAAAACGAACATAGGGATCAAATACTATATAAGACAATTGTTCCAGCTCGTGTAGACCTTGAAGAACAAGCTATAGATGAAGTGAAGAAGATAATGACTAAAGTTCACTTTATCGGTACTTTCACTGTGGAATTTTTTGTAACAAATGATTTGAAATTATATGTTAATGAAATTGCACCAAGACCACATAACTCAGGGCATTACTCTATTGAAGCTTGTGACTATTCCCAATTTGATACACATGTACTTGCAGTTGCAGGTTGGCATTTACCGAAAAAAATTAATTTATTGCAACCAGCCATTATGATGAACTTATTAGGACAAGATGTCTCAAATTTAAAAAATGAATTTTATAAACATCCAGATTGGCATGTTCACATTTACGGTAAGAAAATTAATAAAATTAATCGAAAAATGGGGCACATTACCAAGCTATCACTTGATCTAGATAAGGATGAATTAACATTTAATCAAACTTTTGAAGGGCGGAACAAGTAACATGTCATTACTTTATGAAGGTAAAGCTAAAAGAGTATTTAATACAGAACAAGAAGGCGTTTTGAGAATTGAATATAAAGATGAAGTCACAGCAGGTAATGGTGCTAAAAAGGATGAAATGATTGGTAAAGGTAGATTAAACAATCTAATTACTTCTAAAATTTTTGGAATATTGAAACAAAAAGGTGTATCAAGTCACTTTATAGAGCAAATATCAGATACTGAACAACTTGTTAAATCTGTAGATATCTTTCCATTAGAAGTAGTAGTTCGTAACGTAGCTGCTGGATCCATTTGTAAAAGGTTAGGATTTGAAAAAGGTCATACATTTAAACAACCATTATTAGAATTATTTTATAAGAAGGATGAGTTAAATGATCCTCTTATCACAGATGATCATGTCGCTTTGCTTAATATCGCATCGACAGAACAACTTTCTACTATTAAAGATGAAGCTTTAAAAGTTAATGAAGTGTTAAGTAAAGTAATGAATGAGATGAATTTAATATTGGTCGATTATAAAATCGAATTTGGCATTACAAAAGATGGTCAAATTTTATTAGCTGATGAAATATCCCCAGACACTTGTAGAATTTGGGATAAAGAAACAAAAGAAAACTTTGATAAAGATGTATATAGAGAAGATACGGGATCATTAATCGATACTTATGAAACTTTTTATAAAAAATTGGAGGAACTATAAATGAAGAAGATTGAATTGCATATCACATTACAAGGACAAGTATTAGACACACAAGGACAAGCATTAAATAGAGCTGTGCATGATTTAGGATATGAGCAAGTGAATGATATTAGAGTAGGTAAAGTTATTTATATGACTGTCGATGAAACAGATGAAAATACAATCAAAAATGTTGTAAATACATTAAGTGAAAAACTATTTGCCAATACTGTAATCGAAGAATATAGCTTTAAAATTCTAGAAGATAAGGAGAACGCGTAATGAAATTAGCTGTATTAGTATTTCCAGGATCTAATTGCGATCGTGATATGTTTAATGCTGCTAAGCGTTCCGGTGTTGATGCAGCATATGTAGATTATAGAGAAACAACTCTTGAAGGATTTGATGGGGTCTTAATACCTGGTGGATTTTCATTTGGTGATTATTTGAGATCTGGTGCGATGGCTCGTGTTGCTCCAATTATTAATGAAGTAAAAAGACTTGCTAGTGAAGGTAAACCTGTACTAGGTGTTTGTAATGGATTTCAAATCTTAACTGAAGTTGGGCTATTACCTGGTGCCTTACTACATAACGATAGTCATTTATTTGTTAGTAGAAATGAGCATTTAACAATTGTAAATAATGAAACTAAATTTACGAACCTATATAAAAAAGATGAAACAGTTGTTTATCCTGTTGCTCATGGTGAGGGTCATTATTATTGTACTGATGATGTTTATAATGAACTTGTAGAAAATAACCAAATTATATTAACTTATAATGACAATCCAAACGGCTCATATAAAGATATTGCGGGCATAATAAATAAGGAAGGTAATGTTTGTGGTATGATGCCACACCCAGAACGTGCAATGGAAACCTTACTTGGATCAGATAGCGGTGTCAAATTATTTCAATCTATGATCGAAAGTTGGAGGGAACAACATGTCTAAGTTTTTAGAACCAAGTATAGAAGAAATTGAAAAAGAATATTTATATAAAGATATGGGCCTAACAGATGAAGAATATCAAAAAGTGATAACTATATTAGGTAGAAAACCTAATTTCACAGAGATTGGAATCTTTTCTGTTATGTGGAGCGAGCATTGTTCTTATAAACATTCTAAGCCATTCTTAAAACAATTCCCGACTTCTGGAGAACATGTATTGATGGGACCAGGTGAAGGTGCTGGTGTTGTTGATATTGGTGACAATCAAGCGGTAGTGTTCAAAGTAGAATCACATAATCATCCTTCAGCAATTGAACCTTATCAAGGTGCAGCCACTGGTGTCGGAGGTATAATTCGTGACATCGTATCTATCGGTGCGAGACCAATTTCATTATTAAATAGTTTGAGATTTGGCGAATTATCAAGTAAGACGAATCGTAGACTGTTTAGTGGTGTAGTAAAAGGTGTGGGTGGATACGGAAACTGTATCGGTATTCCAACAGTAGCTGGTGAAATTGAATTTGATGGTCGTTACGATGGTAATCCACTTGTAAACGCGATGTGTGTCGGTATTATCGAACACGATAAAATCCAAAAAGGTACTGCTAAAGGAATAGGCAATCCTGTTATATATGTTGGATTAAAAACTGGCAGAGATGGTATACATGGAGCAACATTTGCATCAGAAGAATTAAGTGAAGCATCTGAAAGCAAAAGACCATCTGTCCAAATAGGTGATCCTTTCGTAGGTAAAAAATTAATGGAAGCAACTTTAGAAGCGATAACATATCCAGAATTAGTTGGAATTCAAGATATGGGAGCTGCAGGTTTAACTTCATCATCTTCAGAAATGGCAGCTAAAGGTGAAAGTGGTATTCATTTACATTTAGAAAAAGTACCAACACGAGAAGAGGGCATATCTCCTTACGAAATGATGCTATCTGAAACACAAGAACGTATGCTCTTAGTAGTTGAAAAAGGAACTGAACAAAAATTCTTAGATTTGTTTGAACATCATGAATTAGATTCAGCTGTAATTGGAGAAGTAACGGATACTAATAGATTTGTATTATCTTATGAGGACGAAGTTTATGCTGATATTCCAGTTGAACCTTTAGCTGATGAAGCGCCAGTATATATTTTAGAAGGAGAAGCTAAAGAACACCATAAAGATGCAAATCAATATGATCATATTGATGTTGAAGATGTGTTTACTAAACTTATTAACCATCCAACGATTGCATCTAAGCATTATGCTTATGACCAATATGATCAGCAAGTTGGAGCAAATACTATCATTAAACCAGGTATTAGCGCTGGTGTTGTAAGAGTAGAAGGTACAAATAAAGCAATTGCGTCAACAATTGATGGAGAAGCAAGATATGTTTATAACAATCCATATGAAGGCGGAAAAATGGTTGTAGCAGAAGCATACAGAAATCTTATTTCTGTAGGTGCAAAACCTTTAGCGATGACAGATTGTTTAAATTATGGTTCTCCAGAAAAGAAAGAAATCTATCAACAATTAACAGATTCTACACGAGGTATGGCTGAAGCATGTGAAGCTTTAAATACACCAGTCGTTTCAGGAAACGTCTCTTTATATAATGAAACGAAAGGAACTTCAATTTTCCCAACACCAGTAGTTGGAATGGTTGGATTAATTGAAGATGTTAATTATTTAAATGATTTTGAGCCAAAAGTTAATGAACGCATATATATAGTTGGAGAAACTAATAACGATTTCGGTGGAAGTCAAATCGAAAAATTATTATATACAGAAGTAAACCATGAATCAAGCTCAATTGATTTAAATGCAGAAGTTAAACGTGGCGAACAAATTAAAGAAGCAATTAATGCAGGCACGGTTTCTCATGTCCAAGCAATTGGAAAAGGTGGTATAGCTATTAGTTTAGCAAAAATATCAACACACTTTAATTTAGGATTAGATGTAAATGTACCAGTTTCAAATGCACAGTTATTTAGTGAAACACAAGGTCGATATATTTTAATCGCTAAAGAAGAACAAATAGTAGAAATTGATGGTGCGGTTGAAATAGGTAAAGTAACTAACGATGCTCAATTTACATTAACGAATGATTCATCTCAAATTAAATATGATGTATCTACTTTGGATGAACAGTTGAAGGGAGCTATAACGCAATGCATGAAATCAAGAGTTTAAATGAAGAATGTGGTGTGTTTGGCATTTGGAATCATCCAGAATCTGCACAATTAACTTATATGGGACTTCACAGTTTACAACATAGAGGTCAAGAAGGCGCAGGAATTGTTTCTTCAAATGGACTGGAGCTTAAAGGTGAAAGAGGTTTAGGATTGCTAACAGATGCGATTTCTGATGTTCAATTAGAAACTTTTAAAGGTAATCAACATGCGATTGGTCATGTAAGATATGCGACATCAGGAAATAAAGGTATTGAAAATATTCAACCTTTTTTATATCACTTTTATGATATGAGTGTAGGCGTTTGTCATAATGGGAATTTGGTCAATGCCCAAAGTTTACGTATTGAGTTAGAAAAGGAAGGCGCAATTTTTCATTCTTCATCGGATACAGAAGTCATTATGCATCTTATTAGAAGAAGTAAAGCACCTACTTTTGAAGAAGCACTAAAAGAAAGTTTAAACATTATAAAAGGTGGATTTACGTTCGCATTATTAACTAAAGATGCACTTTATGGAGCAGTAGATCCAAATGCTATAAGACCTTTAGCAGTAGGTAGAATGAAAACTGGTGCTTATATTATTGCAAGTGAAACATGTGCAATCGATGTTCTTGGCGCAGAGTTTATTAGAGATATTCATGCTGGGGAATTTATTGTCATTAATGATGATGGTATAAGAGTTGAGTCTTATACAAAAGACACAACAACTGCAATTTCAGCTATGGAATATATTTATTTTGCTAGACCAGATTCTACAATAGCAGGTAAAAACGTACATGCTGTTCGTAAAGAGTCAGGTAAAAAACTAGCTCAAGAAAGTCCTGTTGCTAATGCAGATATGGTTATTGGTGTTCCTAATTCATCTCTTTCAGCAGCATCTGGATTTGCAGAAGAAAGCCACTTACCTTATGAAATGGGTCTAGTTAAAAATCAATATGTAGCTAGAACATTTATCCAACCAACTCAAGAATTACGTGAACAAGGTGTCCGTGTTAAATTATCAGCTGTAAAAGATATCGTACATGGAAAAAATATTGTGCTTGTTGATGATTCAATTGTTAGAGGTACTACAAGTAAGAGAATTGTGAAGATGTTAAAGGATGCTGGAGCAAATGAAATACATGTTCGCATTGCTTCACCTGAATTTATGTTTCCTAGTTTTTATGGGATTGATGTTTCGACGTCTTCAGAATTAATATCTGCTAATAAATCACCTGAGGAAATTAGAGATTATATTGGTGCAGATTCATTATCATATTTATCTGTTGATGGGTTAATTCATTCAATAGGTTTAGATAAAGATGTTCCATATCATGGTCTTTGTGTTGAAAGTTTTACAGGAGACTATCCTGCAGGGCTATATGATTATGAAGAGAGATATTATGAAAATTTAAGTCCACGTCAAAAGGCTTATCTAGAAAATAACAAACAATACTTTGATAAAGAGGGTAATCTTAATGTCGAAAGCATATAAAGCATCTGGTGTAGATATAGAAGCGGGCTATGAAGCGGTAAATAGAATGAAGTCTCATGTACAAAGTACGATGAGAAAAGAAGTACTAGGTGGATTAGGTGGATTTGGTGCAGCATTTGATTTGTCTCAATTAAATATGAAGAAACCCGTTTTAGTATCGGGTACTGATGGTGTAGGCACTAAACTGAAATTGGCTATTGATTATAATAAACACGACACGATAGGTATTGATGCAGTGGCGATGTGTGTTAATGATATATTGACGACTGGTGCTGAACCTTTATATTTTCTTGATTATATTGCAACAAATAAAGTAGAACCAGAAACAATTGAAGCAATCGTATCTGGAGTGTCTGTAGGTTGTAAAGAAACTAATTGTGCGTTAATTGGTGGAGAGACTGCAGAAATGGGTGAAATGTATCATCAAGGTGAATATGATATTGCTGGTTTTTGTGTTGGAGCGGTTGAAAAAGATGATTACATCGATGGAAGTAATGTTGATGATGGTGACATTATAATCGGAATAACATCTAGTGGTATACATTCTAATGGATATAGTCTTGTAAGAAATTTAATTAAAGAAAGTAAAATCAATTTAAATGATCAATTTGATGAAAATAGAACATACTTAGAAGCGTTTCTTGAACCAACTAAACTATACGTTAAACCAGTACTTTCAGTATTAGATAAAGTGAAAGTGAAGGGTATGTCGCATATTACTGGTGGAGGTTTCATAGAGAATATTCCTAGAGCTATTCCAAATGATAAAGATGCTGAAATAGATGTTAGTACATATAAAGTAC
This sequence comes from Mammaliicoccus sp. G-M28, assembly GCF_022386595.1. Lineage (NCBI taxonomy): Bacteria > Bacillati > Bacillota > Bacilli > Caryophanales > Staphylococcaceae > Mammaliicoccus > Mammaliicoccus sp. G-M28. Next base: position 11,362 of record NZ_JAJNIF010000002.1, on the reverse strand, counting down.
CACAAATATTTGAGTGGCTAAAAAATCAAGGTAATATTGAAGCTTCAGAAATGTATAATGTATTTAATATGGGTATTGGATTTGTTCTAATTGTTAATAAAGAAGACCAAGAAGAAACATTGAATATTTTAAAACAACATAATGAAGAAGCTTTCGTTATTGGTGGAATTACAAATGGAACTGGAGAGGTCAATATATCGGGGGTTCAATCATGATTAAAATTGCAGTATTTGCTTCAGGAAATGGTTCAAACTTCGAAAAAATTATGGAAAACATTGAAGCAGGATATTTAAACCATATTGAGGTTACTGCTTTATATACAGATAATCCGAATGCTTTTTGTATTGAAAGAGCAAGACGGTTTAATTTACCAGTATATATTATTGATCCAAAAACTTATGACGATAAAAAAGAATATGAAGAAGCACTGTTAACGAAATTATCACAAGATAGAGTGAGCTGGGTTATTTTAGCAGGTTATATGAGAATTGTAGGACCAACACTATTGAAACAATATGAAGGTAAAATGTTGAATATTCATCCTTCTATTTTACCGAGTTTTCCTGGTAAAGATGCTGTTGGACAAGCACTTGATTATGGTGTGCGTGTCACAGGTGCAACTGTACATTATGTTGATAGTGGTATGGATACTGGTAAAATAATTGATCAATTAAGTTGTTCTGTATATCCAGACGATACAAGAGAAACATTGCAATTAAGAATACAAAACTTGGAATACGAATTATACCCACGTGTCATAAAAGAAATCATTCAATAAAGGAGTCTTTACAAAATGAAGAATGCAATATTAAGTGTTTCAGATAAAACAAATATAGTGGAATTTGCAAGTAAACTTATAGAAAATGGTTATAAAATATATTCAACAGGTGGCACTAAAAAAGCACTAGAAGATGCGAAAGTTGAAGTTTATTCCGTTTCTGATTTAACACATTTTCCTGAAATAATGGATGGAAGAGTAAAAACTTTACATCCAGGTGTACATGGTGGGATTCTTGCAAATCGTTCTATACCTGAACATTTATCAGCATTGAAAGAACAAGATATCGATTTAATTGATCTAGTTGTTGTAAACTTATATCCATTTAAAGAAACAATCAAAAAAGACAATGTCACCGAAGATGAAGCGATTGAAAACATAGATATTGGCGGACCAACAATGTTAAGAGCTGCTGCAAAGAACTTTAAATTTGTAACTACAGTAGTTGACCCGGAAGATTATAACGAAGTCATTGATCGTATTGAAAATAATAAACTTGATGAAACATATCGCAAATCTTTAATGGTTAAAGTATTTAAACATACAAATGATTATGACAAAACAATTGTTGAGTTTTTCGCAAATGAATCTGAACAATTAAGATATGGTGAGAATCCTCAACAAAGTGCGACATTTGTAAAAACGTCAAACGAAACAAACACATTAGCTGGTGCTAAACAATTACACGGTAAAGCATTAAGCTTTAACAATATTAAAGATGCTGATGCAACTTTATCACTTATTAAAAAATTCGAACAACCAGCTGCAGTAGCTGTTAAACACATGAATCCATGTGGAGTAGGTGTAGGAGAAACAATCGAAGAAGCTTATGATTACGCATATGAAGCGGATTCTCAATCTATATTCGGTGGAATTGTTGCATTAAACAGACCAGTTACTAAAAAACTAGCGGAATCATTACATTCAATTTTCTTAGAAGTAGTAATTGCACCAAGCTTTGAAAAAGAAGCTTTGGAAGTATTGACTAAAAAGAAAAATATTAGATTGTTAGAAATTAATATGACAGAAACAAAAGATGAACAAGAATTTGTTTCTGTATCTGGCGGTTACTTAGTACAAGATAAAGACAATGCTGTTATATCTAGAGATGAGATGAAAGTTGTAACTGATGTTGAACCTACAGAAGCGCAATGGAAAGCTTTAGAATTATCATGGAAAGTTGTACGTTCAGTAAAAAGTAATGCAATTGTACTTGCAAACGACCACCAAACTGTCGGTGTAGGAGCGGGTCAAATGAATAGAGTAGGTTCTGCAAAAATAGCAATTGATAGAGCAATCGAAATGAATGACAATGTTGCTTTAGCGTCTGATGGATTTTTCCCAATGGGAGATTCAGTTGAAACAGCTGCAAAAGCTGGAATTAAGACAATCATTCAACCTGGTGGCTCAATTAAAGACCAAGATTCAATTGATATGGCTAATAAATATGGAATCAGTATGGTATTTACTGGTATGAGACACTTTAAACATTAGGAGGTCAATATGAAAGTACTTGTTATAGGATCGGGTGGAAGAGAGCATGTATTAGCTAAAAAATGTAGTACTTCAGAGTTAGTTGATAAAGTATTTGTTATTCCAGGAAACGATGCGATGACTGAAGTAGCTACAATAGTTTCAGATATAGATGAAACAGATCATAAATTAATTAGAGATTTTGTTGTAAAGCACGAAATTGAATGGGTAATTATTGGACCAGAACAACCATTAATTGATGGGTTAACAGATGAATTAGAACAGACCAATTCTAAAGTGTTTGGACCTAATAAACAAGCTGCTCAATTAGAAGGTTCAAAAGAATTTGCAAAAAAAATCATGGAAAAATATAATATTCCAACTGCTGAATATCAAACTATTACGGATAAAGATAAAGCAAAAAAATATGTTGAACAATGTAAAATTCCAATAGTGCTTAAAAAAGATGGATTAGCTGCTGGAAAAGGGGTAATTGTTGCATTAACACGTGATGAGGCTAGAGAAGGTGTTGAGACTTTATATCAAACTCAAAATGAAAAAGTTGTTTTTGAAGAATTTCTTGATGGTGAAGAATATTCAGTTATGACGTTTGTGAATAATGAGTTTGCAGTTCCATTCGATTGTATCGCTCAAGATCATAAACGTGCATATGATGGTGACATAGGTCCAAATACAGGTGGTATGGGAGCATATTGCCCAGTTCCTCATATATCTGACGACATCTTAAAAGAAACTAACGAAAAAATAGCACAACCTATTGCAGACGCTTTAGTAAGCGAAGGAATCAACTATTTCGGATTAATTTATATAGGTGCTATATTGACTGAAGATGGTCCAAAAGTAATAGAATTTAATGCAAGATTTGGTGATCCAGAAGCACAAGTACTCCTAACTAGATTGGACTCTGATTTTATAGAAATTTTAGAAAAAGTTTATAAAAAAGAACCTATCACGCTTGAGTGGAAAGATGAAAGTATAGTGGGTGTAGTACTTGCCTCTAAAGGTTATCCAGGATCCTATGACAAAGGTCATTTAGTTGAAGGACTTGAAGACTTAAATCAATATTTTGTTAGTGCTTTGAAAAAGAATGACAAAGGGCAATATGAGAACAATGGTGGTCGAGTTATGATAGCTATCGGTATGGGTGATGATATAGAATCAGCTCAACAAGATGCTTATAACCAAGTTAGTAAAATTAAAAGTAATCAGTTGTTTTATAGAAAAGACATCGCACATAAAGCTATAAAAGCTAATAAGTAAATAACTTGGACATAAATGTCTTAGAAATTTAAAAAGAGCAGAAATTCATTATTAAAATTGAATTTCTGCTCTTATTTTTTATGGAAATCATTGTGACAACTATAGACTTTGTTGGCATTTTTTTATGCGCATGCTTTCCGCGGGCATGTTCTCAGCCTGTAGTCTTCGAATCATGCTTTTCCCGCAGGAGTCAGCGCTAAAAAATGCCAAATATTAATTAAATATTTATAATATAGTTGGAATTTATTCAAGAGTTGATTTTATGTTCAATAAATATATTTATTAAATCAAAAAACTAAACTTATAAATTTAAGTTTAGTTTGACTACAGTCCGAAGTAACACTTAGAGCTACCATATTTCTATATAAAAATAGTTGTTGAGAGTGATTTTGTAAAGTGCGGACGCCTGAGGGAATAGTATGCGTGAGAGACTACAGGCTCGAGCCATACCCCTAGGCAAGCATGCACGTACAAAATCGTAATATAAAAAATAAGCATATCACTGTAAACTTTAAAAATCGGTTAAGTGATATGCTTATTTATTTTGAGTTAGGATTTATGTCCTAAGCATTTTTACATTGCGTTATACTTCATTCTTTTGGGAAAGGTATGGTCAAATATAACGCAATGTTATCTAATATCAGAAATGCTTGTTATGGGTATATAAATACTTAATAAGTACGCAACAACTACAAGCAAAATCGTCATTAGAACAAAATATAAATCTTTCATTGTAATAGGTACTTTATAATAGTAAGTTCTTTTTTGATTCGTAAATCCTTTCGCTTCCATTGCCACAGCTAATCTATGAGACTTTCTAATGCTTTGACTTAAAGTAGGTATAAGCAAATGATTTACCCATTTCAATCCTTTACGATTACTTTTGTCTATAACTGAATACCTCATTTTTAAAGCTTGTCTTAATTGCATAAATGAACTAAACATAATTGGTATCAATCTAATTGAAGCCATAAAAGCATAAGCAATTTTAGGTTTTAACTTTAAATGTTGCATGAAACTGTAAAATACGAAAATAATTTGAGAAGTAAAAGGAATGACCATCCCATAAAATGAAATGACGAGTGTACGCATTGTTACATGTAAACCTCTTAGTAAACTCTCATTTGTTATATGAATGATCCCTAACTGAAATATAGTATTATCTCCTTCACCATAAAAAATCATAAACAAAGAAGAAGTAAATCCAAAGAATAATGTAATCATAATTATAATGAGAAGGGGTAACCATTTAACACCACTCATTATAATTAAATAAATAAACATTATAAGGGTTAAATAAATCATGAAATCAAAATCATGAATAAATATAGCAAAGAAAAATAATACTATACCTAATAAAAGTTTGGTTAAAATATTTACATCATCTATAAAAGTAGAATATTTTTTCCAATTAGTTAACATGTGATTCACCACCGTTAACGTCTAATTGATGATTGTTAATGACTAATGTTCTTGTAGCATATCTTTCTATTATTTCATTTTCATGCGTGATCATTAATATAGTTTGTCCTTTGCGGACTCTTTCATGAAATAACTTGATAAGTTCAAAAGTATTATGACTATCCAAACCAAATGTTGGTTCGTCTAATAAAATAATTTCTGAATTAGTACTTAATGCTGTTGCTACACTTAAACGTTTCTTTTGGCCAATAGATAGTTCAAAAGGATGTTGGTCTTTAACATGATACAAGTTTAAAAGATTTAACATTTCATTAGTTTTTTCAATTGCGGTTTCTTTGTCTTGAAAAGCAAAATTGATAAATATTTCATTAAAGACAGATATTTCTATAAACTGCAATTCTGGGTTTTGATAGACAAAGTACATATGTTTAGATGCATCTTTAACTTTTTTTAATTGTTTATTCTTATATTTAACTTGTCCATTATATTTTATAAGTTGCATTATACTTTCTAAGAATGAAGTCTTACCAGAACCGTTTTGTCCTGTAAGCCCAATCCATTCACCACTATTAATAGTTAAGTTATCTATTGTAAAAAGTTTTCTGTTACTTCTTAAAATATCTAAATCTTTAATTGTTAATAAAGTTTCTTGTGCGGAAGATTTATTTTTTAATTGAGGTGCATAATTCCAAGAAAGTGGATGCCATACACCATACTGATTTAAAATATCTATATGATTTTCCAATATATCAGATGGAGTACTATCGTGTGTGATTTGTCCTTGTTCATTCATAACAATCACTCTATCGACAAAATTCCAAATATAATCAACTTTATGTTCTACAATTACAACAGTTTGATCTTTCCAATGTTGCATTATTAAGTCCCAAAGTTGCGTTGTTGACTGATGATCGAGCATAGCTGTCGGTTCATCTAGAAATAATGTTTGAGAATTTTGTAATAATATAGAAGCAATAGCTAATTTTTGTTTCATACCACCACTTAAACGGTTGATTTTTAACGAGGCATCAGCATTTAAATTCACTTTATTCATTGCTTCATTAATCATTCCATCCATCTCTTTTGGATCTACATTCATATTTTCAAGTACGAAAGCTAATTCTTCTTTAATCTCAGGCATACAAAATTGTGTATCAGGATCTTGAAAAACAACTCCTGGAAGTGTGTCGATAGTTATAGAATCAAGTTTCATTGGAATATCCAATGACCTAGGTATAATGCCGTTTAATACATTTAGTAATGTACTTTTTCCTGAACCACTTGGTCCTAATAACAGTACTTTCTCTTTATCATTAATTTGAATATCTAAATTTTTAAATATAATGCGTTCATCCTCTGGGTATTTAAGTCTTAAATTTTTTAGTGATAACAATTGGTTAACTCCTATAGTAAGTCATAGTCTTTTTTAGATGCAGGTCTAAATAGTTTAGTGACGCCAGTCTGATCAAGCGCTCTTACAATTGCATATCCTAAAGCGCCGCCTACAATAGCACCACTTAAAATTCTAATTGTGAACATCAAAATTACATTCCATAATGCAACATCACTTAAATAATTATAAAACCAATCAATCGGTAACGTAATAATACCTGCCAACATTCCGGCAACAATAGCAACTGATAATTTTCTATATTTATAACGAACTACTAAAAATACAATTTCACAAGCTAAACCTTGAAGTAATGCATAAACAAAAGTAGGTATATCAAATTGTCCCATTACAATTGTTTCGCCAGCACCAGCAGCAAATTCTGCAAGTAAAGCCACACCTGGTTTTTGAATAATTAAATACGCTATAATTGCTGCTATAAACCAAAAACCATATACGGATTGTTCTAAATGTAATCCTAAAGGTTTTAATATTTCATATGGAATCCATAAAAATTTATAAATGATTGCAAATAAAGCACCAATTAAAACTGTGACCAAAATATCAGATAAAGTTAATCTCTTTGACATGCTAATTATCTCCTTTTTTATAAAAAAATGTGCACTCCTATATCTAAATAGAAGCGCACAAAAATATTGTTATCATTTATAAATGAATATTATTATATGATTTACGAACACTTTCCTACGCTAGTATCATCTAGATCAGGTACAAAGGGTTCAGACCTTCTCATGTCTGTCTCAGTTTAAAACACCCCTAGTGCATTTATTAAATTGTTATCACTACGATAAGTCTTATCATGCATTTTGTCAATAGGCTATAATGAACAAAAAAACCCCCTATGAAAAGATAGAATGTTTCCATAGGGTATTTATTAGAACTACGAAAGTTGTTTATTCAAATGTATCTTGAATATTATCTTTTGTTTCGTCTTGTCCATTTTTATCGTCTTTCTTATTTTCTTGTTCTTGTTTCTTAGCTTTTTCTGCTTCGTCTTTATGTTTATCGTTATGTGTCATAAATAACACTCCTTTAAAATGTATGATATTATTATATACCCAACAACATATGAGTTTTAAACTTAATGTACTACTTGGGACTGATTTTCAATTTAATTAAAGACATTTGAAAATGAAACAATTATAATGTTCAATGAGGTGAAGAACATGTCTATAAAGAAAAAAAGCTGGGAAGTTCATTTTAGTCGTATTATAGGAATATTCATTTTAATTACCGGATTACTTATATTATTTAATGCACCACGTATTAAAGATTATAATATCAAGGAATCAAATGATATCCATATAAGAAATATTTGGGACTTTTTTGTAGCTTTTTTTGATGAGTTGGTTAGAATATTGCACCATTATATTGGTGGTTTTCCTGTAATAGCAGCAATAATAATTTTACTATTTGGTATATTTATTTTACTGATTGGACGTACTTTAAGAAGAACAACGAATTATGATTATGACATTTCTATATTTTATATCGGCTTGACGATAATATTAATGATTGTCATGATGATGACGATGTTCCAAGTTTATAGTTTTGCATCATTCTTATTTATTATCCCATTCAGTATTCACATTGGATATGTTGTTTATAAAAATGAGCTTAATCCGATGAAACGGAAACAGCATTATTTATGGATTATCATTTCTTATGGTATATGTTATTTCATTTCTCAATTTGCAATGAACCATAACATTGATGCGGAAAATGTAAAGCCTATCGATGTAATGAGCGTTAATTTATTCTTTGTATTATTATGGTGCTTTAGTCAAATGTCCGTATGGATTAGTTTATATTTAAGAAGATCTTTACCAGTAAGTGATAAAGATATTGAAATGGTTAATGATGAAAAACACTCAAGAGCAAATAATAATTTATTAACAAGTAAAATATTTAGCATATCTGAAAGTTTTTATGAAAAATCACAAAGCCTGAAGCAAACAACTTTAGAAAAGTTTAACTCTGAAGAAGCAATTGCTAAAAGAAAAAAACGTAGTGAAAAATGGAAAGAAATTATAAAAATTGAAGATGATGATATTCCGAAATGGATGAGAAGACCTAAATGGTTAAAGAAAAGTTATATAGAATGGATTTGTACAGCAATTTTATTCTTATTTACTTTTATTGAGTTTAACAATCGTAATGGCTTATTCTTATCAGGAGAATGGAAATTATCACAAACTCAATATGTGTTTGAATGGTTAACATTATTTATAATGTTGTTGCTTATCATTTTATATGCATACTTTAATTACACGACAAACTATAAAAATAAAAATAATTTTGGGAAACTATTCGTTATATCAGCACTGTTCTTTGAAATTGCAACGACATTCTTTGTCTCAGCAATTCAAACATCACAGTTCTCAGTATTCATAACACCAATTTCATTTTTACTATTATTGTTTGTAACACCAGCATTTATAATTCATCTAAAAAAATCTTTCTAGAGAAATATAGTCAAAACCTGCCAACAAAGTCGAACTTTGTTGACAGGTTTTTTATGTTTTAGAGTATCAGTATAATTTTTGTAGGACTTTTTTATTCACACAACATGTAAGTAGAGTAAATATGGATAGGTGTAGTGACAAAACTGAAGAGAAGTGTAAATATGGATAGCTATAGTGACAAAACTGAAGAGAAGTGTAAACAAGGGCAGCTGTAGTGACAAAACTGAAGAGAAGTGTAAACAAGGGCAGCTATAGTGACAAAACTGGAGAGAAGTGTAAACAAGGGCAGCTATAGTGACAAAACTGAAGAGAAGTGTAAACAAGGGCAACTATATTCACACAATTCAAGAGTTATATAACATTTTATATATATAGATTAAAATAAATATTTAGCTTGATAGTGAAATTAAAAATGTAAAAAGTAAATATTTTTAATGAATTTCTTTGGAAAATGTATTGCACGGAATAATCTTATCCTTTATACTAATTTTAGTAAGCGTTTACATAAAAGGGGATCAAACTTTCTGGGGGAAATTTTGATTAATAAATTCGGTTAACAGAGTATTCTAAAGGGGGATACTCTGTTTTTTTGGCGTTTTGCGTAATATACGTTATAATATGTGAGACATTTCGAAAGGATGGCCAAAAAATAATGAAACAGTTAATGCTCAAAAGAGGTAAAGAAGATAAATATTTAAGAGGTTTCCCTCTTGTTGAAAAAGATGATGTATTTGATATGCCAAGTACAGATGAAGGTGAATTAGTAGCGCTTGTAGATTCTGGTAAAAGATTTATTGCTACAGCTTATTATGGTGAACAAAATAAAGGTATCGGTTGGGTATTATCTTTAGATTCAACTGAAAAGATAGATCATAACTTTTTTGTAAATCTATTTAAGACGGCTAAAAGTGAAAGAGAATATTATGATCATGTTGATGGTATAAATGCATATAGAATATTCAATGCTGAAGGTGATGGTATCGGTGGATTGACAATTGATTATTACGACGGACATTTACTGATTCAATGGTACTCTGTAGGTATTTATCGTTTGAAAGATAGATTGTTACCTGCTATTAAAGAAGTATTTGAATATAAATCTATTTTTGAAAAAAGAAGATTTAAAGGAATGGAAACTGCATCTGATTTTGTTGACGGAACAGCACCTGGTTTCCCATACGTAGTGGAAGAAAATCATTTATATTATAATATCGATTTAGACGGTGGACCGATGACAGGTATTTTCCTAGATCAAAAAGATGTACGAAAAAAATTAAGAGATCATTATAGCGAAGATAAAGATGTGCTGAATTTGTTTAGTTATACTGGTGCTTTTTCTGTTGCAGCAAGTGAGAATGCTAATTCCACGACTAGTGTAGATTTAGCAAACAGAGCAAGACCACTTACTGAAGCTAATTTTGGATTAAATGCAATTGATTTAAATAATAATCATATATTCATCATGGATGTATTCGATTATTTCAAATACGCTCTTCGTCACGGTTTGAGTTATGATGTAGTTGTTATTGATCCTCCAAGTTTTGCTCGTCATAAGAAAAAAACATTTAGCGTTCAGAAAAATTACCCAGAATTAATTGAAGGGTCTTTAGAACTACTAAATGAACAAGGTACTTTAGTATTAAGTACAAATTCAAGTGCTTTTCCTCAAAAAGCGTTTAAGAAGATGATTAACCAAACATTGGATGCGCTAGATGTAGATTATACAATTTCAGATGTAATGGGCTTACCTAAAGACTTTAAGAGCCATCCACATTACAAACCGAGCAAGTATTTAAAAGTAGTCTTTGTCCAAATAAATGGTTAAAATTTCCTAAAACGGGTATAAGTTAATATTCTAGTATTGAATACTAACGAAACTGTGAGGAGATTGAACATAATGGGTATTTTTAATAAAATTAGTACAAAAGCAGGAAATAAAGCATTAGGCATAGAAGAAATTAAAAAACGTTCTGAGTTACCAGTAACACAAGATGAATTATTAGAGCGTAGAAAAAGAGCTAAAGAATTAGTTTATAAAAAATCATTAATGTCATCTGCAGCGAATGTAGTTCCTATCCCAGGATTAGGTGTGGGTATGGATATTAAACTTATGGGTGATATTATTGAAGATATCAATAAAATTTATGGACTAAGTCATAAACAAGTGAACAAAATGCAAGATGATTTAAAACAAAAAGTGCTTACATCAGCTGCCATGAAAGGTAGTCAATTCATAGGACAAAAAGTTACTAATGCTATGGTGAAAGTATTCTTTAAATCAGTAGTTAAACGTGAAGCAGCTAAACAATCAAGATGGATACCACTTGTAGGTCAAGCTGTTGCTGGTTCAATTAGTTATTATTTAATGAAAAAAATGGGTGACGATCACATTAAGAAATGTGAAACAGTTATTCAAGAATTTATAGGTGAATAGTGTTATAAAACATACTAAGATTAGCTATGAAGAAATCTATGACGATAGATTTTTTCATAGCTATTTTTTATAGTTATAGAGAGAGGTAGACTGTGCGG